>DASRZM010000077.1:0-71283 GCA_035686365.1 Lysobacteraceae bacterium
GCGGTGCTGTACCACAATCCCAGGTGCAGCAAGTCGCGGGCGACGCTGGAGCTGCTGCGCCAAAGCGGGGTCGCGCCGCGCGTGGTCGAGTACCTGGACACGCCGCCGGATGCCGCCGAGCTCGACGCGGTGCTGCGCAGGCTCGGCATGGAGCCGCGCGAGTTCATGCGGCGCCAGGAGCCCGAGTACGCCGGACTGGGCCTGGACGATCCCGCGCTCACGCGCGGGCAGCTGGTCGCCGCCATGGTGGCGCACCCGCGGCTGATCCAGCGGCCGGTGCTGGTGGTCGGTGACCGGGCGCGGATCGGGCGGCCGCCGGAGCGTGTGTTGGAGATTCTGTAGGGGGTCGTGGCGGGGCGATCGCGGGCATGGCCCGCTCCAACAGGACGATGCGGGGGTGCGGCGGGGCGATCGCGGCCGACGGCCGCTCCTACAGGACGATGCGGGGTTGTGGGGGTGCGATCGCTGCCGACGGCCGCTCCTGCAGGACATGCTGTAGGAGCCGGCGTTGCCGGCGACCGGGCGCTGCGATGCCGTCAGCGCATCTTGCTGGTGCGCAGGGTCAGCATGCTCGGGGGGGCGGTGAAGCTGTCGGGGCTGGCGATGTCCCAGAAGACCTTGAACACGGCGTGGTCGGAGATGCCCCCGAGCAGCTCGCCGGGCTTGACCCAGTGGTACAGCGCCGCCAGCGAACGCACTTCGGTCGATGACACGCGGCGGATCACATGCTCCGGGCCCAGTTGCCCGGGGTGGGCCAGGCCGGCGGCCGAGAGCAGCTCCTTGAGCGCCTTGAGCGTGTTCTGGTGGTAGTGGTAGACGCGCTCGGCCTTGTCCTTGACCACGATCGCGCGCTGGCGCCACGGGTCCTGCGTGGCCACGCCGCTGGGGCACGTGTCGGTGTGGCAGTGCTGCGACTGGATGCAGCCGAGCGCGAACATGAAGCCGCGCGCCGAGTTGCACCAGTCCGCGCCCATCGCGATTGCGCGCGTGATGTCGAACGCGGTGACGATCTTGCCGGCGACGCCGATGTAGATGCGGCCGCGCAGGTTCAGGCCCACCAGCGTGTTGTGCACCAGCAGCAGCGCCTCCTGCAGCGGTGCGCCGACGTGGTTGGTGAATTCCAGCGGCGCCGCGCCGGTGCCGCCCTCGGCGCCGTCCACGACGATGAAGTCCGGCTCGATGCCGGTCTTGACCATCGCCTTGGCGATCGCGAACCACTCCCACGGATGGCCGATCGCCAGCTTGAAGCCCACCGGCTTGCCGCCGGAGAGCTCGCGCAGCCGCGCGATGAATTCCATCAGTTCCACCGGCGTGGCGAACGCGGCATGGTGCGGCGGAGAGATGCAGTCCACCCCCATCGGGATGCCGCGCGTGGCCGAAATCTCCGCTGAGATCTTGGCCGCCGGCAGCACGCCGCCATGGCCCGGCTTGGCGCCCTGCGAGAGCTTGATCTCGATCATCCGGACCGCGTCGATCGTCGCGTTGTCCGCGAAGCGTCCCTCGTCGAAACGGCCGTTGGCGTCGCGACAGCCGAAGTAGGCCGAGCCGATCTCCCAGACCAGGTCGCCGCCGTGCCTGCGGTGGTGGGGCGAGATCGAACCCTCCCCGGTGTCGTGGTAGAAGCCGCCGCGGCGCGCGCCCTCGTTCAGCGCCAGGATCGCGTTGGCCGACAGCGAACCGAAACTCATCGCCGAGATGTTGAACACGCTGGCCGAATACGGCCGCGTGCAATCCTGGCCGCCGATTCGCATCCGGAAATCGTGGCTGGCGATCTGAACCGGCACCACCGAATGGTTGATCCACTCGAAGCGCGCCGCGTACTGGTCCAGCTGGGTGCCGAACGGGCGCTTGTCGAGCGCATTCTTGGCGCGCTGGTAGACGATCGAGCGCTGCACCCGCGAGAACGGCAGCTCCTCGGTGTCCGACTCGATGAAGTACTGGCGGATTTCCGGCCGGATCTCCTCGAAGAAGTAGCGCAGGTGGACCATGACCGGGTAATTGCGGTTGATCGAGTGCCTGCTCTGGAGCAGGTCGTGGATGCCGACCAGCGTCAGCAGCCCGAATGCGGCCGCGCCCCACCAGAACAGCGGCGAGAGTGCCGCCAGCAGGATGCAGGCGATGGTCAGCAGCACGACGGCGACGAACGCCAGGTAGCGCGGCGGCACCACGGTCAGCGGCAATGCCATGGGATCCCCCTGCCTCGGTCCGCGCCCAGCATACCGTCAGCGCCGGCGCCCCGCCCTGCCGCGCCTGCGCTGCGCTTCAGCGCAGGCGATCGGCCAGGCCGCTCCAGCGCACATGGCGCCTGCCCACCGCCGCGTCGATGGCGGCATCGACGCCGAACACGGTCAGGCCGGTGCGCGCACGGCTCAGGCCGGTGTACAGCCACTCGCGCGTGAGCAACGGCGAATCGGGCTCGGGCAGCAGCAGCCAGGCGTGCTCGAACTCCGAGCCCTGGGCCTTGTGCACCGTCATGGCGTAGGCCGTCTCGTGCGGCGGCAGGCCCGCCGGCTCGCACGCGCGCGCGCGCCCGTCGCTGCCGCGGAACCAGGCCTGCGGCGGTGCGTCCGGCGGCGCAAGCACCACGCCGACATCGCCGTTGAACAGCCCCAGCCGGGCGTCGTTGGCGGTGATCAGCAGCGGACGCCCGTGGTACCAGGCCTCGGCATCGGCGATCCCCAGCGCGTCGGCGCAGGCGCGGTTCGCCGCCGCCACGCCGCCCGGCCCCAGCCTCGGGCCGGCGAGGATACGGAACCGGTCCACGGCTTCCAGCGCGGCATCGGGGGTCCCGGCCCCGGACAGGGCCTGCCAGTGCGCGCGCAGCTGCGCGCGCACGTCCTCGTCGCGCCAGTCCGGCAGTGCCTGCAGGCGGGCGATCCCGGCCTGCGAGATCGCCTCGCGTACCGTCCCCGCGTCGCCGCCGTCGCGCACGGCCGCCAGCGCGAGCGGCAATTCGCCGCGCGCATCGAAACGCACCGGCAGCCGCAGCTGCACGACTGCGTCGCCGAAGTGCACCGCCCGCGGGGCCGATGCGACCTCCACGCCCCAGCACGCCAGCGCCTGCGCCATCGTTGCCGCGCGATCCGTGGTGGCCAGCGTGGCCAGGTCGGCGAACACCGCGCCGCCGCCGATCGCCGGCAACTGCACCGGGTCGCCGATCAGCACCAGGTGTGCGTGCGCCGGGACCGCCGCCAGCAGCGCTGCGAACAGCGGCAGGTCGATCATCGAGCATTCGTCGACCACCAGCAGGTCCAGCGGCAGCGGCCGCTGCGGGTCGTGGCCGGCGTGTGCACGGTCCGGACGCAGCCGCAGCAGCGCATGCAGGGTGCCGGCCTGCAGCCGCGCGGACGCCTCGCCGAGCACATCGGCACAGGCCTGGCGCAAACGCGTGGCGGCCTTGCCGGTGGGCGCCGCGACTGCGATCCGGCACTCCGGCCCCGACAGTGCGGCATGCAGGGCGACGATGCGCGCCGCGGTGTAGGTCTTGCCGGTGCCCGGTCCGCCGGCGACCACGGTCAGGCGCGAGATCCGCGAGTGCGCGGCGGCCAGGCGCTGGGCCGCGGTGGCCCCTTCGAGCACGCGCTCGAAGCTCGCACGCCGGGTTTCGTCCGGGGTCTCGACCCCGGTGGCACGGTTGCGCAGGTGCTGCGCCAGCTCCGACTCGCAGTGCCACAGCCGCCGCAGGTAGACCCGGTCGGCCTCTTGCACGAACGGCGCCGGCGCGGCATCGGGTGCGGATACCACGGCTCTGGACACCAGGGTGCTGGACAGCAGCGACGCGGCCATGCGCGCCCCGGTTTCGGCGTCCACGCCGCCCCTGCCCATGCGCAGCGCCGCCAGCTCCAGGCATGCGTGGCCGTCTTCGGCTGCGCGCACGACCCTTGCCAGCGCATCGGCCTCGAAGGCGTCCAGTTGCGGAAACTGGCGCAGCAGCTCCGCGCGCACGGCCGCCGCGATCCGACCGCCGGCCTCGCCTGCGCGCAGGTGCGTGCGCACGTTCATGCGCCGGCCTCGCCGAACCACCGGTCCAGCGCCTCGACCAGCTCCGGTGTGGGCCGGTCGGCAAACAGGCCGTTGCGCCCGCCCGCGTCCAACCCGCGCAGGAACACGTAGGCGACGCCGCCGAGTGCGGCGCGGGCGTCATAGCCGTCGCCCAGACGGTGGCGCAGGTGGCGGTGCAGCGCCACCGTATAGATCAGGTACTGCAGGTCGTAGCGGTGCTCGCGCATCGCCGTGGCCAGCCGTTCGGGCGCGTAGTCGCCCGGCTCCGGCCCGAGCCAGTTGGTCTTGTAGTCGAGCACGTAGTAGCGACCGCGGTGGCGCACGACCAGGTCCACGAAGCCGCGCATGAGCCCGTGCAGTCGCTGCCGCGACGCCTCGGCGCCGATGCGCCCGGCCATCCCGTGCGCGGCGAGCACGGCGCCCAGGCCATCCAGGCGCGTGGATGCGACCGGAAAGAAGAACTCCAGCTCGACCAGCCGGTCGGCGCCGCCGGTCCCCGCCAGCACCAGATCGTCGATCAGCGGCGTGCGCAGCAGCACGTCGATGCGCTCGCGCAGCCACTCGTACACTGCCGTCGGGTACCCGAAGCGGGCGACCGTCGTGCGCAGCGTGGCCCGTTGCTCCGGCTGCGGCCAGGCGTCGAACGCGATGCGCTCGAGCGCCGCGTGCGCGCATTCGCCGAGCCGGCGTCCGCCGAACTCCGGGCCGGGCTGCTCGCGCCAGGCCGCGTCGGCGTCGGGACGGTATCCGTCGGCGCCGAACAGTGCCGAGAAGCTGTGTACCCGGCGCGGGTGGGGGATCGAACCGGAGAACTCGGGCAGCGGTTCCGACGAGGGCGGGGGCGCCGGTTCCTGCACGGGCGCAGGGGACCCGTGCGGCAGCGGCTGCAGCAGCACGCCTCCGCCCGCGGCGACGCGCCAGGCCTCCAGCCGGGCGGCGATGCAATCGGCCCCGAATGCGCGGACCGCGCCCGTGCGCACGACGCCGTCGCTGCAGGCGCCGTCTTCGCGGTGCAGCAGCCAGGCCAACGGCGAGGAGGCCGCGCCCCGTCCCGGCGCATCGATGTCGAACCATGCCGTGTAGCAGCGCAGCTTCGCGCGGGTGAGCGCCACGTAGGCCAGCCGGATCGCCTCGGAATGCTCGTCGAGCGCCGCGGCCAGTGCGTGCTCCTGCAGCAGGTCCGAGCCCAGGTCCAGGTGCTGGGTCCCGTCGGCATCGTGGTGGACCACCGGGATGCGCGCGCCCAGTTTGCTTGCGGCGATCCCCTTCGCCAGACACAGGTACGGTGCGAACACCACGTCGAACTGCAGCCCCTTGGCGCGGTGCACCGTCATCACCTGCACGCGTGCGCGGTCCGACTCGGGCCGCCGCGCCTCGTCCTCCGGGACCGGCGCGCCCGGCATGCCGGCGCGGGCGACCGCCTCGTCGAGGCGCTGCGCCAGCGCGTCGGCCCCGGTCAGGTGCGGCCAGGCCGCGCTCATCCATTCGATCAGGTGCAGGGCGTCGGCCAGGTAGCGGCGCATGCCGGCCGTGCCGGCGCCGCGCGCGGCCGCCGCGCGCACCAGCGGCAGCAGCGCCGCAACCGGGCCCTGGGTGTCGAGCACGACGCCGGCGTGCGCGAGCGCCGCCAGCTCGTCCTCGGTCTGCGCCTCGCCCGCGCCCAGCCGCGCCACGGACACGCCGAACAGCGAGCTCGCCAATGCCGTGCGCGCCAGGCCGCGGTCGCGCGGGCGCGCCAGTGCGTGCATGCACCGCCGCATCTCTTCTGCAGCCTCGCTGTGGAACACGCTGCTGTCGTCGCGGCGCGCGGACTCGATCCCGAGTTGCGCCAGCCGGTCGCACACGCTGCGGGCCTGCGCGTTGGTGCGCGTGAGCACCGCGATCACGCCGTCGCCGGTCCGCAGCGGTCCCTCCAGCAATGCCGCGATCTGGTCACACACGGCCTGCTCCAGGGCCAGCTCCGCGGCCGGCGCGGAGGTGAATCCCTCGCCGGTCCACACCACCAGCCCCGGCGTGAGCGCAGCGTCCCCGGCTGCGGCCTCCTGCGCCCCCGGGCGCACCGGCACGAACGGGATGAAATCGTGCACGAAGGGTGCTTCCGCGCCCTCGAACAAGGCATTCACGGCCTTGACCAGGGCCGCCTGCGACCGGCGGTTGACGTCCAGCGTGTACACGCGGCCGGGCCCGGCCTCGTCCAGCGCCCGCCGGTACGCATGCACGTCGCCACCACGGAAGCCGTAGATCGCCTGCTTGGGGTCGCCCACCAGCACCAGTGCGCGCGGCGGACCCTCGCCTCCCAGCAGTGCGCGGAAGATGTCGTACTGCAGGCCGTCGGTGTCCTGGAACTCGTCGACGATGCCCAGGCGAAAGCGCGCCCGCAGCGCGCGCGCCCAGTCACCGTCGCGCTGCTGCAGGCCGGCACGGACGCGCTGGATCACCTGGTCGTAGCTGAGCACGCCGCGCGCGGCACGCGCTTCCAGCCGCGCGGCGGCATCGGCGGCGATGTCGGCCAGCAGCGCGGCGCGATAGCGGCGCAGCGCATCGCTCCATCGCTGCCCGTGATGCTCCAGCCAGTCGAACACCGGCATCGGCGGCGGCCAGTGCGGGTCGAAGCCCGCCTTCTTCTGCGCGCCTGTCAGCGTTGCGCGCGAGAATACGGCGAATCCGTCCTCCTCACCGCCAGGAGTGCCACCCTCGGCGAAGGCTCCGACCAGTTCGTCATGGAGTCTGCGCAGGCGGCCTTCGGAATGCGAGTTCTGGTTCAGCGCGTCGCCGCGCTCGAGCGCGCACTGCAGCAGCACGTCCAGCTGCCCGGAGTCGAGCACGGCGCGGGCCTCGGCGGCGAGCGCGTCGACGTGCGCGCACGCCTGCTCGAGCGCGCCGGGCGCCCCGCGCCAGCGTTCGGCGGGCACGCGCAGCAGCGGCACCACCGCCCCGAGCAGGGTCGCGATGTCGGAAAAGGCCTGCTGTACGCGACGGCCTTCGACGGGATCGGCCGCCACCGTGCGCTCGCGCCAGAGGTCGCGCAGCACCGCCCGCAGCGCATCGAAACCGTCGTCGACCTGCAGCTCATCGAAGCCGGCGCCGCCCTCGAAGGCGAACTCGGTGAGCCAGCGCAGGCACAGGCCGTGGATGGTGTGCACCCAGGTCTCGTCCAGCCGCACCAGGGCGTCGCGCAGGCGGCGGCGCAGCACCTGTCCCGAAATGCCGTGGGCAGCGGCGGCCTCGACCAGGGCGGACAGTTCCGACTTCGCCGGCGGCGCGTCCAGGTTCCGCAGCGCCGCGCGCAGGCGCTTGCCGATGCGGTCGCGCAACTCGCGCGTGGCCGCCTCGGTGAAAGTGACCACGAAGATCGAACCCACGTCGATGTCCTCGAGCCCGACCGCGCGCAGATACACCGAGCAGATTCCGTGGGTCTTGCCGGTGCCGGCGCTGGCTTCCACCAGCACCAGTCCGTCCAGTGGCAGGGCAAGCGCATCGAAGACCGGCCGTGCCGCGCTCATGGGCGCACCTTCTCGACGGCCTGCGCCAGCGGCAGCCACAGCCGCCGCGCGTGTTCGCAAAACGCCGGACCCAGCGGGTCGCCGGCGATCGCGCCCGCCAGCAGCGCCGGCTCGAACGCGGCGTGCTCGCCGCGGCTGTGGCCGTCGCTGCCTTCCCACTGGCTGCGTGCGCGCGCCAGGGCCTCGGCTTCGTCGCGGCCGTCGGCCAGGCGCTCGACATAGGCCCAGCCCGCCCGCGGCCACACCGGCTGCGGCGCCTGCAACATCTCCTCGCGCAGCGCCAGCACGTCGGCCAGCCATTGCGCCCCCGCCACGGCCGCGCCCACCGCCCGCATCTGCACCTTCCCATCCTTGATGCCGAACGCGCAGCCGGGCGCGAGCCCGCACAGGCTGGCCACCGCGCCCAGCCCGATCAGGTCCCAGGAGCCGATCCCGCTCCCACTGATCGCCACGGCCGAACCTGCGCATTCGTGGACCGTGACCTCGCCGCGCACGCGGTGGGGCCCGATCTGCAGATCGACCGGGTGCTGGACCCTGCGCGGCACGCCCCCGCGCGCGAGCACGGCGGCGTGCAGCTGCTCGCCGCGCGACCAGGCCGTGCGCCACTGCACCTGGCCCAGCGCCCCGGACTGCAGCAGGGCTTCGGCCCGCAGGCTGCGGCGGATGCGCGGGGGCTCCAGCCCCAGGAACAGCCCCTCGACGATGCGCAGCACGCGCTCGCGCACGGCAGCTGCGTCATGGGTTTCGGCGATGTCCTCGTCCATGCCCGAGGCGCGGACGGCACGCAGGCCCAGGCGCTCGCGCACGAACCAGCGCGGCGGCGAGGCGACGAAGGCCAGCAGCTCGCCGGCATCGATTGCCTCGCTCTGCGCAGCGGCTTCAGAACCGGTCGCATCGACTGCGGGCGGGATCGCCGGCGGCTGCACCCATTCGCGCGCGTAGCTGGGCGCCGCGCCGTCGCGGCGGAAGTAGTCCGGGTGGTAGGGCGCCAGGCGGTGTTCGATCACGGTCGGGGGGCGCTTGCCGTCGGCATCCTCGGCCAGGCCTGCGAAGTCCATCAGTTCGGCCAGCGGCGGCGCCGGCGGCCGCAGCGAGCCGTCGCGGGCATCGAAGCCGACGTAGCTCAGGTGCAGGTGCTCGCGCGCCGAGAGCACGGTCTCGAGCAGCAGCTGGCGGTCCTCGTCGCGCACGTCGCGGTCGCCCGGCCGCGGCGCCGCACGCATCAGGTCGAAGCCGGGCGCCACCGACCGCCGCGGGAACACGCCATCGTCCAGACCGAGCACGCAGATCACGCGGAACGGCACGCTGCGCATGGGCACCAGCGAACACACCGTTGCGCCCTCGGCCAGGAATCCGCGGCCGCGCACCTGCTCGGCCATGCGCTCGGCGAACAGGCCACGCACGACCTCCAGGCCGATGACCGGCTGGGCGCCAGCGCGCGCTGCGGTTTCGGCCAATGCATCGACCGCGTGCTGCATCCGCTCCACCGACTCCAGTTCTGCAGCTGCCGGATCGAAGAACTGCGCCAGCAGCGCGTCGAGGGCGCGCGCCCACTCCTGCGGCGAGCGCGGGCGCAGGCTGTCGCGGCGCCACTGCTCCAGGGCATCGAGCAGCGCCTCGAGTCCGGCCACGGCCTCGCTGGCCGCCGCCGACTGTGCATAGGGTGCGACCTCGCCGACCAGGGCGAACGGCGCCTCGCCGTGCACGTATCCCAGCCACCAGCGCGCCAGTGCCGCGCGCCAGGTGTTGTCGGCGGCCGCACCGGCGCCCTCGCGCGCCCGATGCGCCGCGTCCAGGCCCCAGTGCACGGCAGTGTCGTCCATCCAGCGATGCAGCGCCGGCAGGGCATCGGCGTCGATGCCGAAGCGCCGCTGCACGGCCGGAAGCTTCAGCAGGGCCAGGATCTCGCCCGCACTCCAGCGCGCATGGTCGATCTCCAGCAGCCAGTCCATGCGCGCGGCCAGCGTATCGGTCCCGGCGGCGCTGCGCTCGCCCTGGCCGACCGGGATCCTGCGTTCGCGCGGGGCTGCGTCGAACACGGCAGAGACCAGGCCCGAGTAGTCCTCGATCCGCGGCGCCATGATGGCGATGTCCGAGGGCTCCAGGCCGGGCAGCCGCTCGAACAGGCCCAGCAGCGCGTCGTGCAGCACCTCGACCTCGCGCCGGCGGTCGTGGCACACGTGCACCCGCAGGCTCGGGTCCGGCACCCGCGCCGGCGCCGTGGGCGGATCGGACAGCGCCAGCAGCGCGTGCTGGACCGCATGCAGCAGCCCGCGGCCGGCAGGCGCCTGGAAATCCTCGTCGATGCGCTCGGCCCGGTCATGCAGGATCGACAGGTCCTGGTCGATCGCGGCGCGCATGGGCCGCGCCAGCGAAGCCAGCAGCTGACCCGATGCGCTGGCCGGCACCTCGTCCGGGTCCGGGCGATCGCGGCGCCGGCGCGCCAGCTCGCGCCAGGAGCGCTCGTCGCCCCAGTAGACCTGGCTGGGCACCAGCCGGAACAGCCGGACCGGAATGTGCTGTGCCGCCAGCGCCAGGAACTGCAGGTGCCAGGGCGAGGTGGACGAGGGCAGCACCGCCCACAGCCGCACGGGCAGCACGCCCGGAGTCAGCGGCCCGGCGTCCATCTGCTGCAGCAGGCGGTGCAGCAGGCTGGCGCGGTCGCCGCCGCCGGCCGCAGCCACCAGCCTGCGCCACAGTGCGGCCTGCCAGCGGGTGTGCGGCAGCTCGGGTAGATCATCGCGGCCGCCATTCCATGCTGCGATCCATTCGGGCCGCAGCACCTGGTAGGCGTCGAAGCGGCGCGCGATCGACCGCGCCAGCGCGAAGGCGTCGCGCCCGTTGGCATCGGCGGGCGTCCGCGCTCCGCCGATGCCGACCTGCGCACCGGCCTGCAGCTGCTCGAGCACGCGCAATTCCAGCGCGTCCTCGGTCCACGCCGCGCCACCGGCGCGGCCCGCGCGCGCGAGCGTGGCTGCGATCAGGTCGCCGACCAGCCCGAAGCGGATGTTGGCGGCCACGCCCCACGCCTGGGCGAAGTGCATCTGCATCCAGCGGCCGACACCACTGTGCGGCACCAGCACCATTTCGCCCTGCAGCGGATCGGACAGCGGCTCGGCCGCCATCGCCGCGGCCATCGCCGCGGCCACGCGCTCCAGGCGATTGCTGTAGGTCAGGTGCAGGGGCATCGCGCCGCTCCGTGGAGGCTCAGGCCACCGTCGGCCTGCGCGGTCGCAGCAGTTGCGACGGGCCGCTCATCCGCGGCGTCGAACCGCCACGGTGGCGCCCAGCAGCCCGACCAGGATCGCCAGGCCGAAAAGCACCGGCAACCCGGCCGCGGGGATCACCGCCGGCTGCCTCACCGGTGGCGGCACCGAGGCGCCCGGCGTGAAGTCGATGAGCAGCTGCGGCCGGTTCGCCGCCAGCGGGTGCTCGCGTGAATCGAACTGCTTGGCGCTGCCCGGCGTGGTCTCGGCGACCCGCACGATCCAGCCGGCGTCTGCCGCGGGGTCGGCCAGCCACGATTCGATGTCCGCCACCATCCCGGGCCCGGACCACGCATAGGTCCCGACATCGCCGACCAGCGCAGTGGCGCTGCCGATTGCGACGAAGTCGCCGCCGGGCAACGTCCACAGCGCCTCGGGCGGCGGAACGCCGGTCATCCCGAGGTAGTGACGCCACGTCCAGGTCGCGTCGCCCTCGGCGGCTGCGGCCCCCTGCCCGCCCGGCAGGCCGGCGTCGGACCCGGCCTCGCCCCAGTCCGCGGTCAGGCGATGCAGTGTCGCGGTCAGCGGTCCGCTGACGCTGCGCGAAACCCGAACCTGCAGGCTCGCCGCCTCGATGGTCGCACCCGGCGGGACCGCCGCTGCCACGTCGAAGCGCAGCAGCGCCCGGCGGAGGTCCCCGCGCCGGGTCAGGCCGGCGTACAGGGCCTGTCCGGCCCCGTTGGAAACGTCCGCGTCCTCGGAGTAGATCGAGGTATCGGCGACCGGCTCCAGCGTGACCTGATCGGCCTGCGCGGTACCGGCGATGGCGACGGCGCCCATCAGCAGGGCGGCGGGCAGGCTCACGCCCTGGGCGGTGGGTGTCCGCACGATTTCTCCTGTGGAAGGTCTGATCCAGTCCATCCTGGACTCGATCAGACTCGCCGAGTCCGGCACAGGTCCGGACTCGGCTCCGCCGGATCAAGCACTTGCATGCTTGATCCGCGAGCGCGCCATCCATGGCGCGCGAACCTCGGGACTTGTCCAGAGATTCCCTGTGGTATCGAAGGCTCGATGGTGCCCGGAGTGGGATTCGAACCCACACGGCGCTCGCGCGCCGGCAGATTTTAAGTCTGCTGCGTATACCGGTTCCGCCATCCGGGCCCGCAGCGCGAGTGTGCCGCAGGCACGCTCGGCAACCAAGCATCGCGTGCATGGACACCGCCTCCGGGCTCTATTGACACCCCCCGGCGGATCGGTAAACTGCCCGGTCTTACGCGGGAATAGCTCAGTTGGTAGAGCACAACCTTGCCAAGGTTGGGGTCGCGAGTTCGAGTCTCGTTTCCCGCTCCAGAATCTCGCTCCAGCAAACCCGGCAAAACCTCGGCCCGCCGAGGTTTTGTCTTTTCACCGCCACGCGCTAACCTGCCGCGTGCGGTTCCCGCCTCCGGCCAGGTGGCAGAGTGGTCATGCAGCGGCCTGCAAAGCCGTGTACGCCGGTTCGATTCCGACCCTGGCCTCCATGATGCGAGCCGTCGCGATGCCGGGCCCCATTCCGGGTCGCGTCCGGGTCGCGTCCGACACATCGGTGCGTTTCCCCGCCGATCCCACGGCCACTATTGCAGGTGCCCGGGCATCAATCCCCGGTGAACGGGATCAGCCGTCCTCGCCTTCCGGGGCAGCTTCCCTCATCGCCGGCCACGACGCGCGCAGATACTCGAAACCCGACCACAGCGTCAGCCCGGCGGCGACCGCCAGCAAGCCCTCGCCGATGCGGAAGATCGGCAGCCCCAGCCAGTCCACCCGGTACAGCAGCATCACCAGCGCCACCATCTGCACGATGGTCTTGAACTTGCCCACCACCACGACCTTGACGCGCCCCCGCTGGCCGATCTCGGCCATCCATTCGCGCAGCGCCGAGATCGTGATCTCGCGGCCGACGATGACCGCGGCCAGCAGCGCCATGAACACCGTGTGGTGGTACTGCACGATCAGGAACAGCGCCGTGGTCACCGCCAGCTTGTCGGCGACCGGATCCAGGAAGGCGCCGAACTTGGAGTACATCCCGTAGCGGCGCGCGATCCATCCGTCCAGCCAGTCGGTCACCGCACCGAGCGCGAACACCAGCGCCGCAGCGAAGTTGGTCCATTGGTAGGGCAGATAGAACACGATGACCAGCACCGGGATCAGCACGATGCGGAACAGCGTCAGCAGCGTCGGGATGGTCAGCTTCACGCGGGGCTGGCCGGGCGGCGGGCGTCGCGCCACGGTACGCGATGGCAACGGGTTTTGGAAACCCGCCGCAGAACAAGCGAGCTGCTTTCGATTCCTGCCTTGCAGGCCACTAGCTGCGGCCGGCGCCGGTCGGGTCGGCACCGGTTCCGTGCAGTGCGTCGTAGATGCGCTGCGCCAGCGCATTGCTGATGCCCGGAACCCGGGCGATCTCCTCCACGCCCGCCTGCTTGAGCGCCGCCAGCCCGCCAAAGTGCCTGAGCAGGCCGGTGCGCCGCCGCGCGCCGATCCCCGGCACGTCCTCCAGGACGCTGTGCCCGCGGGCCTTCGCCCTGCGCCCGCGGTGGCCGGTGATCGCGAACCGGTGCGCCTCGTCGCGCACCTGCTGCACCAGGTGCAGCGCCGGGGACTCCGGACCCGGCCGCAGGCTGCTGCCGTCCTCGCGCACCAGCGTTTCCAGTCCCGGCCGCCGGCCGGCACCCTTGGCCACCGCCACCAGCGCCACCCCGGCCACACCCAGCTCGCCCAGCACCTCGCGTGCCTGGCGCAGCTGGCCCTTGCCGCCGTCGATCAGCAGCAGGTCGGGCAGGACGCCTTCGGCCTGCCCGCGCCGGAACCGCCGCAGCAGCGCCTGCCGCATCGCCGCGTAGTCATCGCCGGGCGTGATCCCGGCGATGTTGTAGCGCCGGTACTGGCTGCGCACCGGACCTTCCGGGCCGAACACCACGCACGAGGCCACCGCCGCCTCGCCGCCGGTGTGGCTGATGTCGAAACACTCGATCCGCTCGGGCGCTTCGGGCAATGCCAGCAGCGCGGTCAGCGACGCCATGCGGGCGCGCTGGCTGGCACTGCTGCCCAGTTCGGCCGCCAGCGTGGTCTCGGCGGTGCGCCGGGCAAGGTCGAGGAAACGCGCACGCTCGCCGCGCACGTGCTGCTTGATCTGCACCCGGTGGCCGGCGCGCCCGCCCAGCACCTGCTCCAGCAACGCGGCGTCCTCGATCTCCCGGTCGAGCACGATCTCCCGCGGCGCCGGCTGCTCCAGGTAGTACTGGGTCACGAAGGCGCCCAGCACCTCGGCACAGTCTCCGGCGCCGTTGAGCCTGGGGAAGAACGCGCGCGTGCCCAGGTTGCGGCCGCCACGCATGGCCAGCAGCAGCACGCAGGCGCGGCCCTGGGCGAGCACACAGGCGAGCACGTCGATGTCGCCGCCCCCGCCCTCCACATACTGGCGCGTGGTGACCTTGCGCAGCGCCGCGACCAGGTCGCGCAGTCGCGCGGCCTGCTCGAAGTCCAGCGCCGCGCTGGCCGCCTCCATCTCGGCGCCCAGTTCGGCCGCCAGCGCATCGGAACGGCCCTCCAGGAAGAGCTCGGCACGACGCACGCTGGCCGCATAGTCGGCATCGGCGACCAGGCCCACGCACGGTGCGCTGCAACGTTCGATCTGGTACTGCAGGCACGGCCGTGTGCGGTTGCGGAACACCGAGTCCTCGCACGAACGCAGCTTGAACAGCCGGTGCAGGACATTGAGCGTCTCGCGCACGGCGCCGGCGCCAGGGTACGGCCCGAAGTAGCGGTCCGGCGGCGGCCGGCCGCCACGGTGGAAAGCCAGGCGCGGATAAGGGTCCGATGCCGTGAGCCGGATGTAGGGGTAGCTCTTGTCGTCGCGCAGCAGCACGTTGTAGCGCGGCTTCAGCTCCTTGATGAGCTGGTTCTCCAGCAGCAGCGCCTCGCCCTCGGTGCGCGTGACCGACACCTCGACCGCGGCGATCTGCGCGACCACCGCCGCGAGCCTGGGTTCGCGCGGCACGCGGGTGAAATAGCTCGCCACGCGCCTGCGCAGCGAAGCGGCCTTGCCCACGTAGAGCACGGCGCCGTCGGCGGCGACCAGGCGGTAGACGCCCGGCGCCATGGTCAGGCGTCGTGCATAGGCCTTGCCGTCGAAGCCCGCGGCGTCGCGTGGTCCGCTCATTCCCCGATCGGCAGACGGCGGACCACGCCCGACTCGATGTCCAGGCGCAGCACTTCGTGCGCGTTGGTGTTGGCGATCCACAGCCTCCCGGCCGAGGCCGCCAGGGCCACGGGCTGGTGCAGCCGGTAGCCCAGGTCGAAACGGCGCAGGTCGCCGCCGCCCAGGCGCAGCATGCGCAGCTGATTGTTGTAGCTGTCGGCGATCCACAGGATCGGCGCGCGGGTATCCAGCGCCAGCCCGGTCGGATACTGCAGCAGGGCGGCGCTGCGCGGCCCGTCGCTGTCGCCGAAATCGAACAGCCCATGCCCGACCAGGGTCTGCACATGGCGTTCGGTGAGCTGGATGCTGCGCACGGCCGAGGCCGCGCTGTCGGTGAAGTAGAGCGTCTGCTGGATCAGCGCCAGACCGGCCGGCTGCGCGCAGTCGGCCTCCTCGGCGACGCCGTCGCCCAACGCCAGCCGCCCGGAACCCGCCACGCAGCGGATCCGGCGCCGCCCCAGATCGTACTCCCAGATCTGCTGGTTGCCGGCCAGCGCGATGTACAGCCGGTCGTAGGCGCAGGCCACGTCCCAGGGCTGGTCCAGCGCCACCGCGCGCGGATCCCGTATCGGTCCGGCCTGCGGCAGGCCACGCTCGCCGCTGCCCACCAGTGTTTCCACGTCGCCGTCGAGCAGCCGCACCCTGCGCACCGCATGGTTGCCGGTGTCGGCGACGAACAGCGCGTCCTTCCAAAGGGACAGACCGCGCGGCGACTCGAGGCCGGCCTCGGCAGCATGGCCATCCAGGAAGTTCGGATTGGCCGATCCGAACTGGCGCAGGACGCGACCCTCATGGTTGCACTCCAGGATGCGGTGATGGCCGCTGTCGGCGACGTACAGGTGGGTATCGTCCGCCACCAGCCCGGAAGGAAACGCCAGCGCCATGCGTGGCTCCGGACGCAGGGCAGACGGCGCTGCATCGTAACTGCGCGTAGCTTCGTCGGCCTCCTGCAGCAGCTGCGTGATCGCCGCTTCGATGCTCGCGCGCGGGACCTCGCCGCGCAGCGTGTGCCGCACCTGCCCGGCCGGGTCGATCAGCACGAGCGTGGGCCAGCCCTCTACGCCGTAATGCTGCCAGGTCAGGAACGCCGGATCGGAGGCGACCGGAATCCGCACGCCCAGGCGATTGACCGCCTTGAGCACGCGCTTGCCGTCGCGCTCGGCCTCGAACTTGGGCGTGTGCACGGCCAGCGCAGCGAACCCGTCGGCGTGGCGGTTCTGCAGCGATTGCAGGTCCTTCAGCAGGTTGTGGCACCAGGCCGACCCGGCGCTCCAGAACCCGAGCGCCACTACACTTCCGCGTAGCGACTCCAGGCGCTGCGGGTCGCCGTTGACCCACTCGAGGCCGGGCGAAAGTTCCGGTGCCATCGCCACTGCATCCATCGGCGGGTCTCCTGCGGGTTCGGGTCCGGTGCCGGCGCCCGCATCGAACCGATGCGCGCCCGGACAAGTGTACGTCCGCACCGGCTGCGACGCAGGGCCGGACGGCCCGGAATCAGATCCGACCGCGACGAAGCTTGGCGATCAGGGGCCCGGACGCTTCGTCGAGCAATTCGAAGACCTCCTCGAACTGCCGGGGGCCACCGTAGTACGGGTCCGGCAGTTCGGTGCCGGTACCCAGCCCGCTCCACTCGAGCAGCAGCGCGCGACGGGCGCGCCCGCCCGGATGGCGGGCAGCGAGCGCCCGCAGGTTGTCGCGGTCGGCGGCCAGCACCAGGTCGAAGCGGTCCAGGTCCGCGGCCGCGATGCGGCGGGCGCGCAGGTCGGCGATGTCGATTCCGTGGCTGCGCGCAAGCGCGATCGCGCGCGGGTCGGGCGGCTCGCCGACGTGATAGTCGTGGGTACCGGCCGAATCGACCTGGACCTGCTCGTGCAGCCCTGCCTCTTGCAGCCGGTGGCGCACGAGGCCTTCGGCCAGGGGCGAGCGGCAGATGTTTCCTGTGCAAATAAATAGTATATTTATCATGTTAATAAATAGTTTTTCTAATGTTGATTCTACACCTCGTGTCGACCTCTCCCGGCCAGCACGGCGGCCACGCGCACCAGATCCGCCTCGGTATCGACGCCGCCCGGGAACGGTTCCGGTGCCGCGGCGACCGCGATCGCGTACCCGGCCTCGAGCACCCGCAGCTGCTCCAGCGACTCGATCCGCTCGAGCTGCCCCGGCGGCAGCTGGGCGAAGCGCCCGAGGAATCCCGCCCGGTAGGCGTAGATGCCGATGTGGCGTCGCCACAGCTGCGGGTCGGGCAGCCGGGTCTGGTCCTGCGCGAAGGCGTCGCGCGCCCACGGGATCGGGGCGCGGCTGAAGTACAGCGCGTGCCCGCTGGCGTCGGTGACGAGCTTGACGCAGTTGGGGTCGAACAGAAGCTGCGGGTCGTTCAACGGTTCGGCCAGGGTCGCCACCGGCGCGGCATCGGCCGCCAGGCACGCGGCGACCGCGCGGATACCCGATGCCGGCGCCAGTGGTTCGTCACCCTGCAGGTTGACCACGATCCGGTCCTCCTCCCAGCCCAGCGCGCGCGCACATTCGGCCAGGCGGTCGGTACCCGAGGCGTGCCCGACCGAGGTCATGCACACGGTGACCGGCAGGCCGGCCACGACCGCGGCGATTCGCTCGTCGTCGGTCGCCACCACGACCTGCGCGGCCCCCGATTCGAGCGCACGGCGGGCCACGTGCACGATCAGCGGTGCACCGGCCAGTTCGCGCAGCGCCTTGGCCGGCAGCCGCGTGGACCCGTAGCGGGCCGGGATGGCCACGGTGAACTCGCTCATTGCTCCGCTCCCCTGGCCAGCAGCACCCGCGCGTGGACGGCGTCGAGGAACTCGGGTGGCACCATGGCCTGCACCGGCACCTCGAACCAGCCCGGGCGTGCGAATGCCCGGCACTTGACCGCGTCCTTGGACGTCATCAGCAGCGGGCGCTCGCCCGCGAACCCGAAATCTTCCAGGCGATAGGGATGGTGATCGGGAAAGGCGTGCGCGCACACGTCCAGCCCGCGCGCACGCAGCGAGGCGAAAAAACGCTCCGGATCGGCGATGCCGGCCACGGCATCGACCTGCGCTCCCTCCCAGCGCGCCAGCGGGACGCTGTGTCCGGGTTCGGCCAGCGAGCGCGCGTCGCCGGGTTCGAGCGCCATCGTCACTTCGCCCGGTTGCGGCCGGCCACCGTTGCATACCACGAAATCCACCTCTTCGAGCCGCGAGCACGGCTCCCGCAGGGGACCTGCGGGCAGCAGCCAGCCGTTGCCGAACCGGCGCACGCCGTCGACCACGGCGATCTCCAGGTCGCGCGCCAGGGCGTAGTGCTGCAGACCGTCGTCGGCGAGCAGCACGTCGCAGCGGTCCGACAGCAAACGGGCGGCCTCGATGCGGCGCGCGGCCACCGCGACCGGCAGGCCCAGGTCGGCGAACAGGCGCGGCTCGTCGCCGACTGCAGCGGCCTTGTCGCCGGGGCCGACACGGTGCGCCCCGCGCGTGCCTCGCCGGTAGCCGCGGCTGACCACGCCCGGGCGCAGGCCGCGCCGCCGCAGCTCCTGCGCCAGCACGGCCACCAACGGCGTCTTGCCGGCGCCCCCGGCAACCAGGTTGCCGACCACGATCACCGGCACACCGGCGCGCCGGCTGCGCAGCCAGCCCAGGCGGTACAGCGTCCTCCGCAGGCGGACCACCGCGCCAAAGACCCTGGCCGGCAGGCGCAGCAGCAGCGGCGGCGGCGAATCCCAGCGGCGCCGGATCGCTGCGGCCAGGGTCCGGTCGTTCATGCCTGGCCGCGCACGTGCACGTCGCCGCCGGAGAACTGCAGCTGGTGCAGCCTCCAGTACAGACCCTGGCGTGCCAGCAACTCGGCGTGGCTGCCCTGCTCGGCGACCCGTCCCTCGTCCAGCACGATCACCCGGTCGGCGTGCTCGATGGTGGAGAGCCGGTGGGCGATCACCAGGGTAGTGCGACCGGCCATGATGCGTGCGAGCGCTTCCTGCACCAGCTTTTCCGATTCGCTGTCCAGCGCCGAGGTGGCCTCGTCCAGGATCAGGATCGGTGCGTTCTTGAGCAGCGCCCGCGCGATCGCCAGGCGCTGGCGCTGTCCGCCCGAGAGCAGCGCGCCGCCCTCGCCGATGCGGGTGTCGAAACCCTGCGGCAGCCGTTCGATGAACTCCAGCGCATTGGCCGCGCGCGCGGCCTCGGTCACCGCGGCACGCGACGCCCCGGCCAGCGCGCCGTAGGCGATGTTCGCGGCCACCGAGCCGTCGAACAGCACCACCTGCTGGCCGACGAAGGCGATCTGCTCGCGCAGGCTGGCCAGCGTGAACTCGCGGATCGGAATCCCGTCGAGCAGGACGGTCCCGGCCGTCGGCTCGTAGAAGCGCGGCACCAGCCCGACCAGGCTGGTCTTGCCGCTGCCCGAGCGTCCCACCAGTGCCGTAATGCTGCCGGGCGCGCACAGGAAACCCACACCACGCAGTGCCGCGGCCTCGGCGCTGTCGTAGCGCAGCTCCACGCCGCGGAACTCCAGCTGCCCGCGCGCGCGCTCGATCTCGCGCACCCCGGTGTCGGCCTCGCCGGGTGCGTCGATCACCTCGTACAGGCTGCCGGCCGCGGTCACCCCCTTCTGCAGCGTGGTCTGCACCGTGGACAGGCGCTTGAGCGAGGGCAGCGTGAAGAGCATCGCCGAGATCAGCGAGATGAACGTTCCCGAGGACATCCCCTCGAGCATCGTCGGCCGCGTCGCGAAGTAGATCACCGCCGCCAGCGCCAGCGCGGCGACGATCTGGATCAGGGCACTGCTGGCCGCGGCGGTCGCCGCGACCTTGATGTTGAACAGCCGGTTGCGCACGGTCACCGACGAGAAGCGCGCGCGTTCCTGCGCCTGCGCGCCGTAGATCTTGACCTCGCGGTTTCCGGCCACGGCCTCCTCCACGATGCCCGCGACCTCGCCGACCGACTGCTGGATGCCGCCGTGCAGACGCCGGTAGCGGCGCGCCACGACGGTCACCACCAGTGCGATCAGCGGAGCCATCAGGCCCAGCAGCAAGGTCAGCTGCCAGCTGTGCCAGAGCATCACGGTCACCATGCCCACGATGGTCAGCGACTCGATCACCAGCGTCTTGAAGCCTTCGGTGGCGGCGCCGGCGACCTGCTCGACGTTGAACGTCACCCGTCCGATCAGCTGCCCGGACGGCTCGCGGTCGAAATACGCGGCCGGCAGATCCAGGTAACGCTCGAACACGCGCCCGCGCAGTTCCGCGACGATATTGCGGCCGATGTAGGCCACGCCGTAGTCGGCCATGAACGAGGCCAGCCCGCGCACACTGAACAGGGCCACGATCAGGATCGGCATCCAGAAGATCAGGCCGGCGTCCCGGGCGACGAACAGCCCGTCGAGCATCGGCTTGAGCATGTAGGTGAACGCCGCCGCTGCCGCCGCCTCGAGCACCATGCCCAGCACGGCCAGCACCGCCACCGGCCAGTGCGGCACTGCGTGGCGCAGCAGCCGCCGGTAGATGGGCCAGAACGGCCGCGCCGCGCTCACTCCGGCGCTGCCTGGGTGGAGGTGGTCGCGATCGACAGCCGCTCGAACCCGAGCTGGCCCAGCACGTCCATGGCGGTGACGACCGACTGGTGCGGTGTGCGTGCGTCGGCCCGCAGCACCACCGCGCGGGTGCGGTCGGCGCCGGCGACGCGCGCGATCGCCTTGCGCAGTTCGTCGGCGTCGGGACTGGGCAGCTCGGCGCCGCCGACGATGTAGCGGCCCTCGCGGTCGATCGCGATCACCAGCGGATCGGTCGGCGCCGTGGCCGGTTCGGGACTGGCTTCCGGGAGCCTCACCTCCAGCGCCGTGCGGTCGTCGAAGGTCGTGGTCACGACGAAGAAGATGATCAGCGTGAACACCACGTCGATCAACGAGGTCAGGTTGATTTCCGGCTCGTCGATCCTGCGCGTGGGCGTCAGCCTCACGTGGCCGCGCTCCGCCGTGTCCGTGCCGGCGCGGGCCGTTGCGCGGTGGCCTCGATGGCGTCGAGCAGCGCGATCGCCTGCTTCTCCATCTCCACCACGTATTCGGCGACGCGGCCGCGGAAGTAGCGGTAGAACATCAGGCTGGGGATGGCCACGCACAGGCCTGCGGCGGTGCTGATCAACGCCTCGCCGATGCCGCCGGCAAGCTGGTTGGCGTCGCCGACACCGTATTCGAGGATGCCCAGGAACATCCCGATCATGCCGAACACCGTGCCCAGCAGGCCCAGCAGCGGCGAGATCCCGGCGATCGTGCCCAGCGTGTTCAGGAAGCGCTCGAGCTGGTGCACGACGTGGCGGCCGATGTCCTCGACCCGGTCCTTGATCCGCTCGCGCGGCCACTCGCGCACCTGGATCGCGGCGGCCAGGATCTCGCCCAGCGGCGAGTCGCGGCGCAACGCCTCCAGGTGCTGCGGATCGAGCTGGTGCGTTGCGGCCCACTCGCGCACTTCGCGACCCAGCTCGGGCGGGAGCACGGCACTGCGCCGCAACGTCCAGAAGCGTTCGAGGATGATCGCCAGCGCGATCGCGGAGCAGGCCATGATCGGCCACATCACCCAGCCGCCGGCCATGAACAGTTCGAGCACGCGGGAGCCTCGTGGTGTCAGTGAATGCGGCCGATAGGATACCCGGTCGCCCCTGGGGAACCCCCGAACCGGTCCGGACCTTCCAGAGGGCGGCGCGCCGGGGCCTGGCTCAGCGCTCGTGCCAGAAGCGCCGCACCGCCTTCCGGCGCTGCCGCACCAGGATCCGGCCGTCGCGCTGCAGCCTCACCGTCACCGCACCGGCCTGCGCGGTCGAGATCCAGTGCGCACCGCGCTCGAGGTAGCGCGCCTGCACCTCCGCGGCGGGATGACCGAAGCGGTTGCCGTGCCCGGCACTGGCGATCGCAAGCCGCGGCCCCACCGCCTCGATGAACGCCGGGCTCGAGGAGCTGCGGCTGCCATGGTGCGGCACCAGCAATACCTGCGCGCGCAGGTCGATGCCGGCGGACAGCAGGCGCGACTCGATTGCAGTGGAGATGTCGCCGGGCAGCAGCACGGCGCCGCCGGCCGCCCGGATCCGCAGCACGCAGGAGCTGTCGTTGCCCAGTTCCGGGAAGTGTCGGGGTGGATGCAGCCAGTCGAACCGGACGCCGTCGCGCCACCAGTGCTCGCCGGCGCGGCAGCGCGCCCGCAGCCCGGCCCGTCGCGGCTCGCCCGAGAGTGCCGGCAACGGCGCGAAGGCGCGGCGCAGTGATCCACTTCCGCCGGCGTGGTCGTTGTCGGCGTGGCTGAGCACCAGGGCCTGTGGCGCCGGATGTGCCAAGGCGTGAATCGCCGGGACCACGGTCGCGTGCCCGTGGTCCAGTCCCTCGGGAAATGCGGGGCCGGCGTCGTAGACCAGCGTCGAACTGGCCGTGCGCAACAGGACGGCCAGTCCCTGGCCGACGTCGAGCACTTCGAGCTCGAGCTCGCCGGGAAGCGGTGCGGACCGCGCCGGCAACAGCAACGGCAACCACAGCAGGCAGGCCAGCGGCTTGCCCGGCAGGGCCCGCGGCAGCAGCAGCCAGAGCGCGCCGGCGGCCGCCGCGAGCAGCGCGGCCGGACCCGGCTCGGGAAGGTACACCAGCGCGCCGTCGAGACTGGCGGCGCGTTCGAGCAGCCACCACAACGGCCGCATCGCCCAGGCCGCGGCGTACCAGCCCCAGGCGCCGGCGGCTTCGGCGACCGCCGCCAGGCCGGTGCCGGCCAGGCACAGCGGCACCACCACCAGGCTGATCCACGGCACCGCGACCAGGTTGGCCAGTGCGCCCACGATCGAGGCCTGGCCGAAGAACCACACCGTCAGCGGCAGCAGTCCCACCGTCGCCACGCCCTGCGCGCGCAGCAACAGCCGCCCCGGTGACGCCGTGCCCGCGCGCGGCATGCACAGCAGCAGCCAGGCCACGCCGACGAACGAAAGCCAGAAGCCGGCGCCCAGCGGCGCCAGCGGATCGGCCAGCAGCACCGCGGCCAGCGCCAGCGCGAACACCTGCCACGAAGACGCGGCGCGCCGCAGTGCGATCGCCAGCACGGCAACGGCGATCATCAGGACGGTGCGCACCGCCGGCAGCTCGTAGCCGGCCAGCGCCGCGTAGCCGGCGGCGCCGGCCAGGCCCGCGACCGCGGCGGCCGGCGGCAGCGGCAGGTGCAGCCCGGCCTGCGGCCACAGCCGGTACAGCGCCCGCAGCAACAGCACCGCGAAACCCGCGACCAGCCCGACGTGGAAGCCGGAGATCGCGAACAGGTGCGTGGTCCCGGTGGCGCGCAGCACCTCCCAGTCCGGCTGCGACAGCGCGCGCGTGTCGCCGACCGCCAGCGCCGCCACGAAGCGGGCGTCGGCCGGCCCGAGCACCGCATGCATACGCGCACTGGCGCCGGCGCGCCAGGCATCGATGCCCCTGGCTGCGTCCAGGCGCCGGTTGGCCGGACCCTCGCGCACGTAGCCGGTGGCGGCCAGCCGCCGCTCCAGGGCATGGCGCTCGAAGTCGAAGCCGCCGGGGTTTTGCACGCCACGCGGGCGCTTCAGGCGCACCTGGAGGTGCCAGCGTGCACCGGACAGAACCAGCGGCGCTCGGCCGTACCAGGACAGCCGGACGCGGCGCCCCTCGATTTCGGGCGCCGACGCCGCGCGCTCGATCGCCAGGTCGAAGCGCTGGCGGCCCTCGTCGCTGCGCGGCAGCCCGACCACAGTGCCCTGGATCGCCAGCTCCTGCCCGACCAGGTGCTCGGGCAGTCGCGCCTGCAGGGCCAGCTGTCCGTGGACCGCCGTCCACAGGAAGCCGAACGCCAGCGCGCAGGCCGGCCGCCAGCGCGTCCGGCGCATCCCCGTGGCCGCCACCGCCGCCGCGGCCGCCAGCGACAGCGGCCACGGCGGCAACCAGGGCATGGTGAAGCAGGCCGCGACGCCGGCCAGCATGGCGAATGCCACGCCCGGGCCCACCGCCGCCACCTCGCGGTGGGGCGATGCGGCGCCGGCATCCATGACTCAGGCGTCGGCCAGTTCGCGCAGCTTGCCGCCAGAGAGCTCGAGCGTGCGATCGGTCCGCCGCGCCAGCCGCGGATCGTGCGTGACCAGCACCAGGCTGGTGCCGATCTCTCGGTTGAGCTCCAGCATCAGCGCATAGACCTGGGCGGCGGTCTTCTCGTCGAGGTTGCCGGTAGGCTCGTCGCCCAGCACGCAGGCCGGGCGTGTCACCAGCGCGCGCGCCACCGCGCAGCGCTGGCGCTCGCCGCCGGACAGCTCGCCGGGCTTGTGCTCCAGCCGCGCCCCCAGGCCCACGCGCTCGAGCAGTTCGCGTGCGGCGGTGCGTGCGGTGGCCACCTCGTCGCCGGCGATCAGCCTGGGCATCGCCACGTTCTCCACCGCGGTGAACTCCGGCAGCAGGTGGTGGAACTGGTAGACGAACCCCAGCGCCCGGTTGCGCAGCCGGCCGCGGTCGCGGTCCGAGAGCTGCGACATCGACTGCCCGGCCACGAAGACCTCGCCCGAGGTCGGCCGGTCCAGCCCGCCGAGCAGATGCAGCAGCGTGCTCTTGCCGGTGCCCGAGGCCCCGACGATCGCCACCGTTTCGCCCGGCGCTACCGCCAGCGACACGCCCGCGAACACCGGCGTGCGCATCCGGCCCTCGACGTAGGTCTTGGCCAGGTCCTCGCAGCGGATGACGGCGCCGGTACTCATCGGTTCACAGCCTCGCGCACCGGGGCGCCGGGGGCAATGCGCCCTAGTCCGATCCGCGTGTAGGAAAAACGCCCCTCATTCATAGCGGAGCGCCGCGGCCGGATCGGTACGCGCGGCCCGCCAGGCCGGATACAGCGTGGCGAGCATGCACAGCACGAAGGCGACCATCACGATGGTCCACACATCGCTGGCCTCCAGTGCGGTCGGCACACCGGTGACGTAGTACACGTCCTTGGGCATCAGTTCGAAGCCCAGCGTGGACTCCAGTGCGGCCACGACCAGGTCCAGGTTGTGGGTCAGCAGGACCCCGCCGAGCGCCCCCAGCGCGATGCCGACCACGCCGATCAGCGTCCCCTGGACCACGAACACGCGCATCACCGTCCCCGGCGACATGCCCAGGGTGCGCAGGATCGCGATGTCGGCCTGCTTGTCGGTCACCAGCATCACCAGCGAGGACACCAGGTTGAAGGCTGCCACCGCAATGATCAGCGACAGGATCACGAACATCACCGTCTTTTCCAGGCGCACGGCGCGGAAGAAGTTGGCATGGTCGCGGCTCCAGTCGCGGATGCGGTAGGCCCCGCCCAGGTCGTCCGCGAGGTCGGCGGCAACGTTCCAGGCGTCGAACATGTCGGTCAGACGCAGGCGCACGCCGCTGACGGCGTCGCCCATCTGCAGCAGCCGCTGGGCGTCGCCCATGTGCACCACGGCGAGCTGCAGGTCGTATTCCTGCATGCCGGCCTCGAAGATGCCGCTGACGGTGAAGCGCTTCACCCGCGGCAGCGCACCGACCGGCGAGGTGCGCCACTCGGGCACCATCACGGTCACCGGATCGCCGACGTCGGCGCCCAGCCACAGGGCCAGCTCGCGGCCGAGCAGGATGTTGAATTCACCAGGCTGCAGCGTGTCGAGGCTGCCGACCTTCATCTTCTCGCCCAGCTCCGAGACCGCGGGCTCCTGCTCCGGCAGCACGCCGCGTAGCAGCGCGCCCTGGTTGCGCCCGCCCTGCATCATCGCCTCGCGCTCCACGTAGGGCGCCGCACCGAGCACGCGTGGATCGCCCGATGCGACCTCCACCACGCGTTCCCAGTCGCGCGTGTTTCCCGACGGCGTGGCAATGGTGGCGTGCGCGACCATGCCCAGGATGCGCGCTCGCAGCTCCTGCTCGAAGCCGTTCATGACCGAGATGACCGTGATCAGCGCGGTCACGCCGATGGCAATGCCCAGCATCGAGACCATCGAGATGAAGGAGATGAACTGGGTGCGGCGCTTGGCACGGGTGTAGCGCAGGCCGATCCACAGCGACAGCGGCCGCATCATGGCCGCGCCGCCTCGGCGGCCGCACGCGCCTGGTGGGCCCGGACCCACAACCGCAGCTGTCGGCGCAATGCCGGCGCAAGCGTGTCGCCGCAGAACAGCAGGCGGGTCCGAGCACTTTCGCCGGAGAGTTCGAGCACGGTCAGCGGCCCGGCCTCGACGATGGCGACCGATTCGGCGCGCCATTCCCGGCTGCTGCGCGCGAGCGTGGCCACGCCGTCGCCCCCGAGTACGATGCGGGTGCCCTGGCCGGCGCGCAGGTCCGCCAGCGCCCACGCCCACAGCGGCACGACCGCGAGCGCGGCCCAAGCCGGCAGCACCGAGACCCACACGCAGGCGGCCGCCGCGAGCGCCAGCGCGGAGACGGCCAGTGCCAGCAGCCCGGAGGGCCGGTAGTGCAGTTCAATTCGAGCCGAGGATGCGTTCGACAATCCCTTGCAACTCCGCGTCGGGGGCCGGCTCGCGGCCCAGAAACCATTTCCAGATCCGGTCGTCCTCGCACGCGAGCAGCCGCTCGAAGGCGGCACGCTCGGCCTCCGCGGCCTGCCGGTAACGCGCGTCCAGGTAACGCACCAGCAGCGCGTCGAGCTCCTTCATGCCGCGACGGCAGCGCCAGCGCAGGCGTCCGATCGTGGCCTCGGTCGCCACCGCCACGGTCCCGGCCGCTGCGCCGCTCAGACGCCGCGCCGCTGCACGATCAGCTTCTTGACCTCGGCGATCGCCTTGGCCGGGTTCAGGCCCTTCGGGCAGGCGCGCGTGCAGTTCATGATCGTGTGGCAACGATAGAGCCGGAACGGATCCTCGAGCTCGTCCAGCCGCGTACCGGTGTCCTCGTCGCGCGAATCCACGATCCAGCGATAGGCCTGCAGCAGCACGGCCGGACCCAGGTAGCGGTCGGCGTTCCACCAGTAGCTGGGGCAGGAGGTCGTGCAGCAGGCGCACAGGATGCACTCGTACAGGCCGTCGAGCTTCTTGCGGTCCTCCGGCGACTGCAGGCGCTCGCGGTCCGGCGGAGCCGCGCTCTGGGTGCGGATCCACGGCCGGATCGAGGCGTACTGGGCATAGAAGTGCGTCATGTCCGGCACCAGGTCCTTGACCACCGCCATGTGCGGCAGCGGGTAGACCGGGATCTCGCCGCTGCCGCAGTCCTCGATCGCGAGTGTGCACGCCAGCGTGTTGCCGCCGTCGATGTTCATCGAGCACGAACCGCAGATGCCCTCGCGGCACGAACGGCGGAAGGTCAGCGTCGGGTCGATCTCGTTCTTGATCTTGATCAGCGCGTCCAGGACCATCGGGCCGCAGCTGTCCAGGTCGATCTCGTAGGTGTCGGTGCGCGGGTTCTCGCCGTCGTCGGGGTTCCACCGGTAGACCTTGAACGTGCGCAGCCGGCCGCCGCCCTGGGCGGCATGGTGCTTGCCCTTGCGGATCTTCGAATTGCGCGGGAGCGTGAACTCGGCCATGGGTCTGCGTCCTGTTGCGTGCGATCGGGCGGTGCCGGATCAGTAGGTCCGCGCCTTGGGCGGGATCGGCTGGACCTGGTCGGTCATCGTGTCCAGGTGCACCGGCCGGTAGTCGAGCCGGGTCGCACCGCGCTCGTCCACCCAGCTCAGCGTGTGCTTGAGCCAGTTCTCGTCGTCGCGCTCACGGTAGTCCTCGCGGGCGTGGGCGCCGCGGGATTCCTTGCGGTTCTCGGCCGAGACGATGGTGGCCACCGCCTGCGAGAGCAGGTTCTGCAGTTCCAGGGTCTCGATCAGGTCCGAGTTCCATACCAGCGAGCGGTCTGCCACGCGCACGTCGTCGAAGCTGGCGAAGACCTCCTGCATCCTGCGCACGCCTTCCTGCAGCGTGTCGGCCTCGCGGAAGACCGCGGCGTGGTTCTGCATCGTCTTCTGCATCCTGAGCCGGATCTCGGCCGTCGGCGTGGCGCCGCTGGCATTGCGCAGGCCGTCGAAGTTGGCCAGGGCCGCGTCGGTGGCCGAGGGCGGCAGCGGGTTGTGGTGCGCGCCCGGGGCGATGGTGGCGGCGCAGCGGTTGGCCACCGCGCGTCCGAATACGACCAGGTCCAGCAGCGAGTTGGAGCCCAGCCGGTTGGCGCCGTGCACCGACACGCAGGCGGCCTCGCCGATCGCGTACAGGCCCGGCACGATCGCGTCCGGATTGCCATCCTTCAGGGTCACCACCTCGCCGTGGACGTTGGTCGGAATCCCGCCCATGTTGTAGTGCACGGTCGGCAGCACCGGGATCGGATCCCGGGTCACGTCCACGCCGGCGAAGATCTTGGTGGTCTCGGCGATGCCCGGCAGCCGCTCCTCGATGACGTCCGCGCCCAGGTGCGAGAGCTTCAGGTGGATGTGGTCCTTGTCGGGCCCGACGCCGCGGCCTTCGCGGATCTCCATGGTCATCGAGCGCGAGACCACGTCGCGCGAGGCCAGGTCCTTGGCGTTGGGTGCGTAGCGCTCCATGAAGCGCTCGCCTTCGGAATTGAGCAGGTAGCCGCCCTCTCCGCGCACGCCCTCGGTGATCAGCACGCCGGCGCCGTACACCCCGGTGGGGTGGAACTGCACGAATTCCATGTCCTGCAGCGGCAGTCCGGCGCGCAGCACCATGGCGCCGCCGTCACCTGTGCAGGTATGCGCCGAGGTGCAGGAGAAGTAGGTGCGGCCGTAGCCGCCGGTGGCCAGTATCACGCCGTGGGCGCGGAACAGGTGCAGCGTGCCCTCGGACATGTCCAGCGCCAGCACGCCGCAACAGGCGCCCTCGGCGTCGAAGACCAGGTCCAGCGCGAAGTACTCGACGAAGAAGCGCGCATCGTGCGCCAGCGACTGCTGGTACAGCGCATGCAGGATCGCGTGCCCGGTGCGGTCGGCGGCCGCGCAGGTGCGCTGTGCGGTGCCCTTGCCGTAGTGCGTGGTCATGCCGCCGAACGGGCGCTGGTAGATGCGGCCGTCCTCGGTGCGCGAGAACGGCACGCCGTAGTGCTCCAGCTCGATCACCGCCGGGATCGCCTCACGGCACATGTACTCGATGGCGTCCTGGTCGCCCAGCCAGTCCGAACCCTTGATGGTGTCGTAGAAGTGGAAGCGCCAGTCGTCCTCGCCCATGTTCGCCAGCGCCGCCGAGATGCCGCCCTGCGCAGCCACGGTGTGGGAGCGGGTCGGGAACACCTTGGTCAGGCAGGCCGTCTGCAGCCCCTTGGCGGCCAGGCCGAAGGTGGCGCGCAGTCCGGCCCCGCCTGCGCCGACCACCACGATGTCGTACTTGTGTTCCGTAATCGGATAGCTTTCCATCGATTTTCCTAGGCGCCGAACGCGATGCGGCCGATGGCCACCGCACTGGCAACGAAACCGGCCAGGCAGGCCAGCTTGACCAGGATCTGCAGGGTGATTTCCAGCCAGTGCGTATGCACGTAATCCTCGATCACCACCTGCAGGCCCAGCTGCGCGTGCCAGAACAGGGCACCGACGAACAGCAGCATCGCAGTGGCGTGCCAGGGCTGCGCCAGCAGCAGCCGCGCCTCGAGCTGGCCGGCGCCGGCCGCCGCGAAGGCGAACCAGACGAACCAGGGCACGGTCAGCAGCAGCACGATCGCGGTGAACCGCTGCAGCCACCAGTGGTGCGCGCCCGATTGCGCCGAACCCAGGCCGCGGGCGCGGGCCAGCGGCGTGCGCAGACGGGCGTTCATGCCGCACCTCCTGCGCGCAGGATCGCGAAGGCCAGTGCCGCGGTCAGCAGCAGCGCCAGCGCGATCACGACCCAGGCCGTGGCGAAGGCGCGCTTCAGGTCAAGCCCCCAGCCGGTGTCCCACAGCAGGTGGCGGATGCCGTTGAGGAAATGAAAGACCAGACCGGCGCCGAAGGCCACCAGCGCCAGCAGGCCCAGCGGCGAGACCAGGCAGGCGCGGAAGGTCTCGTAGCCCTCGCTGCCGCCGGCCAGTGCCAGCAGCCACCAGGCCACGCCGAAAGCCGCGACCGAGATCGCCACGCCGCTCATGCGGTGCAGGATGGACAGCGACATCGTCCATCGCCAGCGGTAGACCATCAGGTGCGGAGACAGCGGTCGATCGTGCGACGCCATGAGCGACGGTTCTCCGGGACAGGTGGATCGAAGTGGCTGTCGCGGCCTGCGAATCGGTCGCAGCACCGCCCCCTCAGAAATCGATGCAGCGGCCTTTCTTCTCCCAGTCGCCGTAGCGGGTCGGGTCCGGCCCCTGGCGCCCGCCGATCTCGCGTGCTGCCGGACCGGCGGTGCCTTCGTTCTGCCCTCCGGCCTCGGCCGTGCTCGGCGTTTCGGGCTGGCGATCGCGCGGCGGTGTCTGGGCTTGGCCTATCATGCGTGCGTTTCGCGGAATCATCGGAAGGGTAATACGCACCCTCATGGACGGCAAGCCGAACGCACGCGGGCACGCGGCGGAAACCGGGCACTGCGTGCGCCTGCCGGGCTGGCACGTGCTCCAGGCCGAAGGGCCGGAAGCCGGCGTTTTCCTGCAGGCGCAGACGATGAACGACCTGCGCGCGCTCCACGACGGACACTGGCAATGGAACGGCTGCCTGTCCGCGAAGGGGCGGCTGTTCGCACTGTTCGCGCTGCTGCGGGTGACGGCCGACCGGTTCTGGCTGGTGGCGCCCGACGTCCCCGCCGAGGACCTGGCCGCGCACCTGCAGCACTATGTCTTCCGCAGCAAAGTCCGGCTGACCGCGCACGGGGAGATCGCGGCCTTCGGCCGTTTCGGCTCCGTACCGCAGGGATTGCCACGGGCGCAGGGAACGGCGGCGGGCATCGCCGGATCCGACGGTCCGGTGGTGCTCGACTTCTCCGGGGCGACGGCACGATGGCTGGTGCTGGCGGGCGACCTCGAGGGTGCAGTGGAGGAGGAATCCGACGCGCAACGCTTTATGGCGGAGGACCTGCGGCACGGGCTGCCGCACCTGGGCCCGCAGCATCGGGAGGCCTTCACGCCGCAGATGCTCTCGCTGGAGCGGATCGCGGCGTTCAGTCTCAAGAAGGGCTGTTACCCGGGCCAGGAGATCGTGGCGCGCACGCATTTCCTGGGCCAGGCCAAGCGGAGCCTGACGCTGTTGCGCGTGGCCGGCCCCGCCACTCCCGGCCAGGACGTTTCCGGCGGAGCCGGCGGGCCGATCGTCTCGGCCGCGCCCGGGCCGGACGGGAGCACGCTGGCGCTGGCGGTCCTGCCGCAGCCGGTGCCTGCCGATCTCCTCGTGAACGGGGCCGCTGCCGAGCCGCTGGCGCTGTCGGAGGGTCTGGCCCGCTGATCGGGGGCATCCCGCAGACGCGCCGGTAAAGGGAAATGCGAGACTGGCGCTTGGCCAGCCGGCCGGTTTTCTGCTATCACGGGCGCATCCGGAGGACGGGGGACTCGCGATGAAGCCGAACGCAGGGCTGCTGTCGGTCGTTCTGGCGCTGCTGCCGGCCTGCGCGGCGGCCGAGACGTACCGGTTCGCGGTCGAACCCTCCTATCCGCCCGAGCGCGCCGAGGAGGTCTACCAGCCGCTGCTCGAATACCTGGCCATGGCCACCGGACACCAGTTCGAACTGGTCACCAGCCGCAACTACCACTTTTACTGGCGCGACCTGCGCCGCGCCGAGCCGGTGGATTTCGTCTTCGAGGAAGCGCACTTCACCGACTACCGCGCCAACCGCGCACAGTTCGTCCCGCTGGCCCGCATGGTCGAACCTTCGGTCTACGTGCTGCTGGCCACGCCCGATCATGCCGACCGCGGGCTCGATGGTCTGGTGGGCTACCGGGTGATCTCGATGCCCTCGCCCAGCCTGGGCTTTGCGCTGGTCTCGCAGATGTACCGCAACCCGCTCTCGCAGCCGGAGCTGAAGTCCGAGGCGACCTCGTGGCGCGAGGGCGTGGAGATCGTGTTCGCCGGCGAGGGCGAAGGCGCCGTGGTGCCGCGTCGCATCGCCGAGCAGTACCCGAACCTGGTCGAGGTCCAGGCCTCGCAGGAGCTGCCCGGCGCGGCCGTGTCCGCGGCGCCGGGCGTACCCGAGGACGTGCGCACGGCCGTGCGCGAGGCGCTGCTCAAGCTGCACGAGGACTCGGCGATGTACGAGGTTCTGGTGGAAATCGGCGCCAGCCAGTTCGAGCCGGCCGAGCGCGCCGACTACGTGGGGTCCGAGAACGTGCTGCGGGGCTTCTTCGGCTACCAGCCGCTGGCCGACTGACCGCGCAGATCCGACGCGCTGTCTGCCGCGTGCGCCTGCGGGGGCGGCGCGACCTGCAACCGGGTGTGTCGCTCGCAGCCGACAGGCTCGATACCGGCGGCCGTCAGGGAACCAGCAGCGACTCCGCCAGCGCTCCGGCTGCGCGGTTGTCCACCGGCGAGTTGAGCCGGATCATGGCGGCGTCCTCGCGCCGCCACAGCCCGCCGTTGCCACCCGGGTAGCTCCAGTCCATCGACAGCACGCGCATGCGCTCGGGCGTCAGGAACTGCAGGCGCATGCGGCCGACCTGCTGCGGCACCGGCGGCATCGCCTGCGCATCGCAGTCCGGGCAGAAGCCGGTGAAGCTGAGCATCGGCAGGTCGGCCACGTCGCCGTCGGGGCCGCTGCCCAGTACCCAGCGGATGGCGCCGTCGCGGTCGTAGTAGTACACGACCGCACCGGTGACCGCGCCGCGGCGCGTGACCACCACGCCGTAGCCGGACTCGGCCGGCGCGTACCAGGAGCCGGTGGTCTCGAAACGCGGCTCGCCCAGCGCGAACACGTGGGCGCGGATGCCCTCCTCGCCCCAGGTGCCGCGCGCGTCGAAGCGCCAGCGCAGCCGCGCCTGCACGTCGGACTCGAACACAATTTCGATGTCGCCGACCTCGAACACCTCGTTGGGGAATTCGCCGCCGGGCAGCCGGCTGGACAGCAGCCGCGCCGACCAACGCGGACCGGTCAGCGGCGCCACCGCCAGGTACGCCGTCGGCGTGCCCTCGTCGGTATAGGTGAACCAGGTGATGAACAGCCGGTTGTCGGCGGTGTGGATGTCGATGCCGTGGCCGGAGCGGTCCGGGATCCACAACCCGCGATAGGGATTGACGCCCAGCTCGATCGCGCCGATGTCGCACAGCGGCTCGCCGCCGTCGACCAGCGTTTGCGGGCGCGGGGCGCCGCGCAGGTCGATGGGGCCACAGGGCTGTTCCGACGGGTCGACCGCGTCATGGGCAGGCCCGCCCGCCACGGGCACCAGACCCGGCTCCTTCAAGTCCGTCGGCTGCACCGACGCCGCCAGGAACTCGTCGACCGCGGCGCCAGCCACGCATCCGGAGGCCTCGAGTTCGTCCGTAATGTTGCGGCCGTCGCGGATCGCGGCGTACAGGTTGCGTCCCTGGTCGGTCACCAGTGGCTGCGCACAGGACAACGGTGGCTGCGGTGGCGGTGTACCGACGACGCGCGCCAGTTCATCGATCGCGAGCGCATTGGTCGCTTCAACACTCCGTGCACTGCCAAACGGGAAGCCCTGCCAGCTGGAGTCGCGGGCCGAAAGCGTCCCGTCCACACGCCACAGCGGCGCCGTGGCGAGCTCATAGGCAAACGTCGAGGCCTCGACCGAACCGGTGCCGCCCTCCTGCTCCAGCGCGGCACGGTCGTTGTCCTCGTTGACGCTGGAGGCCACGCGCTCGTAGCGCAGCTCTCCTCGGCTCACGACGCCGGGTCCGCAGCAGCCCAGCTCGATGTTACTGCGGCGCACAAGGAGAGAGCCGTCATTGGCCACGATGCCAGCCGACCCTGCGCCGGGAGTGGCTCCGGCAACTTCGTTGTCCAAGGTGAGGTCCGACAGCATCAGGCTCGCTCCGGCCGGCACCCGGAACATCCAATCTGGCGTGCCGCTGTCGGACACCGCCAGCACCGTGTGGTTGCCGAACACCGACAACTCGCCATCCACGCGCACCTGCGCGTCCGCGCCCCCCGCGGAAACGGCTGACGCCCGCTCGAGCCCATCGAACACCCATTCGGTGCGCCCGCCGGCGCCACGCTGCGGCAACCCGCCGGCCGCCTCGGAATCCACCACGCGGACGACGCCCATGTCCGGTCCGTCGTTGTCGGCCACTTCGAATTCGAAGTCCACGACGCTCGCTGGCGCATTGCCGACGACGATGGATACCTGCACTCGGCCCGGCCGCACGCCACGGTCCTCGAGGTCGTCACCGAGTTCGATCTCGATGAAGCGCTCGCCGCCTTCGCCCTCCGACCACGTGACGGGCCCCTCGAAGGTGATGAAATCGCACTGGATCCCATCGCCGACACAGCTGCTCCAGGTCGCCTCGGCCACCACACCCGCGGCCGGCGCCGCGCGCTCCAGGCGGATGCGCAGGCGGTCGCCCTCGCCCACCGCCGCCGGCACCGGACCGATCGCGATCACATCCGGCGCCGCGGCCACCACCGCGAACGCCATCGAGTCGTCGGCGCCACCGACGTCGCCGGCCACGCCTGCCGCATCCTCGTAGCCGCTCCAGGCGCCGTCCTGCCAGTCCACCGGCGTCGCCGGGTCGGCGTCGAGCGCATGGCCGCTGGCGTCGTCCACGTCCACCGACAGCGCCAGTTCGCCGGCGGCCGTTGCGGTAAAGCCGAAAGCCCAGGTGTCGTCGCGGTAGCGGCTGCCGGCGATCTGCCAGGCGCCGTCGCCCGGCGCCAGCGTGCCGGTGCCTGCCGTCAGCACCACCTCGGGCGGCAGCGAGCGGACCTGGGCACCCGCGAAGGCAACCGCCGCACCGGCCTCGTCGCGCACGCGCATCGGCTTGCTGAAGACCAGTTCGGCCCGGTACTCCCGCCCGGCCACCAGCGGCTGCGATATACGGTCCGCGAGGGCGCGGCGGCCGGTACCCTGCATCATCCACTTGCGGTCCACGACGACGCGGCCCGCGCTGTCGAGCACGCGTACGCGCTGCAGATGCGGCGGCCCGGCCATGTGATAGAAGGCGACCAGGTGCGTTTCGGACCAGGCCTCGCGCACGCGGCGCGCCTGCGACTCGGGCAGGATGAATCCGGAGTGGCCGTCCGGATCGAAGCCGCCATACTGTCGCGCGCCCTGGCTCAGGCTCGGCTCCAGTTCCAGGGTCCAGGCAGGGACCAGGAACTGGTAGGCGAAGTACTCCGCCGCGACGCCTATGCCGCGGTTGATCGGGTCGGGCACGTCGCGGTACCCGAGCCCCGAGGGAAAACGCTCGCTGCGACTGACCGTGCGATGGTGCCCGTCGAGCAAGGCCAGCAGCGCCGACTGGATCCCGTTCAGCCGGGTCCTGCCGGTGTTGGCCGAGAAGAACAGCTGCGAGAAACTGTGGATGTCGATGCCCAGCCGGATGCGCGAGGCCGGTGCCAGCGCGACGGCGGCCTCGAGCGCACGGTTCTCGGCTTCGCTGTGCACGCCCTGGCCGTGGTAGATCAGCGTATCGGGATCCGGCGATGAGCCTCTGGTGTTGACCGAGGTGGCCCAGAACGGCGGATGGTTGCGATTGAGGTCGACACCGCGCAGGTGGTCACCGAAGCTGCCCAGATCCTGGTCCGCGCCGCGCATGTTCTTGCGTCGCATGCGCCCGTCGCGCGGCCACGTATCGGGCACGAACGGGTCGCGGCCGACCACCACCCGGTTCGGGAACCGCTCGGTCTGCAGCCGGCCGTCGACGTTGTGGACGGGCACGATCACCAGCCGGGTGTGGTCGAGCAGGTAGCGCACGAGGCCCCGGTCGGTTGCACCCTGGACCATGCGCTCGACCAGCCCGACGGAGACTTCCGGAGCCGCCCACTCGCGCGCGTGGGTCGCGGCATTGATCAGGAACGCCGCCTCGGGCCGGCCGTCGCCGTCTACACCGTCGGCATCGCTGACCACGTAGGCATACAGCAGCCGCCCCTGCCCCTGGGTGGTCCCGACCACATGCGCGGCCAGGTCGTCGGAGGCCATCGCCAGCGACTGCAGCCGCGCGTGCAGGCTGGCATGGTCGCGGAATCCCTCCACCGGCGTCAGCGAGGCCACCGCGATCGGGACCGGGAAGTTCAGCGGCAGCTGGTCGGGCCCGCTGGCGGTCTCGGTGTACTCGACGATGCGCTGTGCGCCCGCCGCGGTGGCGACCAGCGCGGCGAAGACCGCCAACAAGTACCGCGCCGGCCGCCTCACCGACGCAGCTCCCGCCGCGCGGCGCCGGGCAGGCGCGGATCCGCTGCCAGCCGCTGCAGCGCTTCGCGCGCCGCTGGCGAAGCCTCCAATCGCAGCGCCAGCGCCGCATGGGCCAGCGCCTTGGCGTTGTCGGTGCGTGCAGCCGCGCGCTCGATGCGTTGCACCCGGTCCGCCGCCGGCATGCGCGCGAGCGCCGCGGCAGCCGATGGGCCCAGGGCATCGTCGGCCAGCCACGCCTCCAGGCGTGCCTGTGCTTCGGGATCCGCCACGGCCAGGTCGGCCATGGCGAGCACCGCGGAGGACGCCAGGCCCTCCTGCGCCGTGAGTTCGTCCAGAATCCGCCGCGCGGTCTCCGCGGGCAACTGCACGGGAATCGAGGCGATCAACTCCAGGGCCCGGGCCTGCTCGACGACCGCCAGCGCGGCGCGGTAGATGCCCTCCCCTGGCGCACGCGTCGCCAGCACGTGCAGCACCTGGGCGGGAAGCTGCGCGGCGCCGCCGCCCAGCTCCAGTGCGATCAGTGCATCGACCACCGGTACTGGCGCGAGCGACACCGCCTCGGCCAACCGTGCCGGCGCCTCGCCGCCCTCCGAGGCCGCGGCTCGCACGGCCGCCACGGGATCAGCATCCAGGCGCCTGCCCCAGTCGCGGCGCTGCAGCGTCTGCGTCCGCAATGCCAGCGCGTCGCTCGCCATCCCACCGGGGTCGGCCAGCGGCATCAACCACTGTCCAGCCGACTCCTCGTGCGGGCGCCACGCGCGCACGGGTCTGCCGGCCAGGTAGGTGAACACCGGCAGGGACCGGTCGGCCGCCGGATCCGATGCCAGTGCCTGCAGCAAGACGGCCAGGGCCAGTTCGTACTCGGCCACCGGCGCCGAGTCGAGCTCGCCATCGAGCGCCGCGACCAGGACCTGGCCGCCTTCGGCCGCATGGATCGACGCCCAGCGCTGGGCCCTGATGGCGGCTGCACGCCCGATCTCCGGCAGGCGGTCGGGCGCGACCACCACGGCGCCAGGCGGCAGCTCCTGTGGCGACATCGAGGCCACCGGCTGCACCAGTCCCAGCGCCAGCGCGAGCGCCAGCCCCGGCAGGATTCGCGTGAACGGTCCGGAACGCATGCAGCCAGTATAGACCGTCGGTTTCGGGCGAATTGCACCGCCTCTCGCGCGGCTGCCGCCGCGCGACCCCTCCCCGACCCTCCCCTTTCGCCTCCGGCGAAAAGGGAGGGAGAAAATCGATTGCGTTCGGCAGAACGGGACCTGAGCCCGGTTCCACCGAAGCCGCGCTCTCAGACCCCTTGAGTCAAGGGGGCGATCCCTTGCGCAGCAAGGGATGGGGTTGTGGGAGCACTACCGACGTCCGGTCGGAGCCGAACGTACGGGACAAGGCGGGACCCGCGCGCGCGCCCGATCCGTCGGCGCAGCCGACGGATCGGGATGTGGAGGAATTACAGTCGCAGATCCGGAGCGCACCGGATCCCCGCACCCACTCAACCGCCGCGCCGCTCTCAGCCCCCTTGAGTCAAGGGGGCGATCCGCCGGCGCAGCCGACGGATGGGGAATGTGGAGGAATTACAGCCGCAGGTACGGAGCGTGCCGCGCAGGCCCACCTCAGTAGGCACATTGAAAATAGATCACATCCTCCGTATTCAACGCGACCGCCTGCCCCAGGCTGATCGTGCCGACCTTGCGAAGATGGATCTCATCGCGGTGCAGGCGCAGTTCTTCGTCTTCGCCGAGCTTGACGTAGGTGCCGTTGGTGGAACGGTCCGAAAGGACGAAGTAGCCGCGCTTGTACTCGATCATCGCGTGCTGGCGGCTCACCCAGTCGGCATCGACCACCAGCGCATTGGTCGCGTCGCGGCCCATGATGACCGGCTCCATGCGCTCGTTGAGCTCGATCACGCGGCCCCGGTAGCGCAGGGTCAGCTTCTTGTTTTCCTCGCCGGTGTCGTCCACGCGGATGGCGCGCTGCACCGTGGTGATGTTGGAGGTGTCCTCCTGCCAGATCACGTCCACGATCTCGATCGGCAGCAGCTTGCCCGAGACCCGAGCGCGGCCCAGGCTGCGCGTTCGCAGGTTGCCGCTGCCGGTCAGGCCCTTGATGGTCACGGCCGTGGTGACGATCTGCTCGCGCTTGGCCAGGGTGGTCATGCGCGCGGCGGTGTTGACCGCATCGCCGTAGACATCGCCGTCCTCGACCAGGCACTCGCCATGGTGCAGGCCGACCCGGATCGCGATGTTGTCCTTGACGAAGCCCGGGTCGTGCGCCAGCCGGCGGTGCATCTCGCAGGCCGCCAGCACACCCTGCAGCGCGCCGGGAAGCGTGCACATGATCTCGTCGCCGATGGTCTTGATGACCTTGCCACCGTGGCGCACGCACACTTCCGACAGTGCGTCGAGCACCGCGGCGATCAGCCGGCGCGCCTCGACGTCGCCGCGCAGCTCGAACAGACGCGTGCTGCCGCTGACGTCGGCGAAGAGGATGGTGAGCGAGGTGGATTGGCTCATGCCGGCCGAATGATAGGCAATCGCGGCCGCCCCGTCACCGTGCCGGGCTCAATCGGCCCCGGGGAGCGATCGGGCCGCCGCGACGATGTCGGCCTCCGAGGGCAGTACCAGCAAGGCGGCGGCGGCCAATGGCGTATAGGTATCGGCCCCGGACACGCGCCGCAACGGCAGCTCGCCCAGGCCCGCCTCCACCAGCGCCGTGATCACGCCCTCGCCCACGCCCGCCGAGTGCCGCCCCTCGTCGACCACCAGCACTCGCGCGCAGTCGCCGGCCAGCCGCGCGATCGCCGATTCGTTGAGCGGGACCAGCCAGCGCAGGTCCACGACGCGGACGTGCCATCCCAGCTCGGACTGGATCGTGCGCGCGGCGCGCAGGCTCATCGGCACGCCGTTGCCGAAGGTGAAGACCACGAGGTCGCGGGCCTCGGCCGCGTACACGCGCGGCTCCCCGGGGACCAGCGCCTGGTCCGGTGCCGGGTACGGAAACAGCCATTGGCCGTCGCCGGGCTCGTGCAGGTCCTTGCTCATGTACAGCGCGATCGGCTCCAGGAACACGCACACGCGTCCGTCCACACGGGCCATGGCGGCCAGCGTGCGCAGCATCGCGGCCGCGTCGTCGCCGCGGCTGGGGCAGCCCACCACCAGGCCGGGGACGTCGCGCAGGGCCGCAATCGAGTTGTCGTTGTGGAAATGGCCGCCGAAGCCGCGCTGGTAGCCGAGCCCGGCGATGCGGACCACCATCGGATTCCGGTACTGGTCGCCGGAGAAGAACTGCAGCGAACAGGCCTCGCCACGGATCTGGTCGCAGGCGTTGTGGAAATAGGCCAGGTACTGGATCTCCGGCACCGGCAGCATGCCCATGTTGGCGAAGCCCTGGGCCAGGCCCAGGATGATGGTCTCGTCCAGCAGCGTATTGAACACGCGGGCGCCGCGGAAGGCCTTGTGCAGGCCCTTGGTGACCGTGTAGACCCCCCCCTTCTGGGCCACGTCCTCGCCGAACAGCAGCGCCTGGGGGTACTTGCACATCAGGTCGAACAGCGCCTGGTTGATCTGCACGGCCAGGTGCTTCGGCGGCTGGCGTTCGGGCAGGCGCTCCTCCCCGCCGAATGCAGCGATACGGGCATCGCGGAAGTCGGCGCGCTGCGCCTCGGCGGCGACTTCGGCGGGCGTGTTCGGTGCCAGCGGGGCGACCACGGCCTCCAGCGTCTGCAGCCTGGGCCGCCGATCGGCCTCCTCGGCGGCGGCAAAGCAGCGACGGCGGATCGCCTCGTAGGTCTCCAGCAGTCCGTGTGCGTCGTCCAGCCCTGCCGCCAGCGCGATGCGCGCGGACACCAGCAGGGGGTCGCCCAGCTCCACCGAGACCAGCTCCTCGATCGGCCGCCACTCGATTTCGAAATCGGTACCGGCGTGGCCCATGACCCGCGTGGTGCGCAGGTGCAGGAAGGTCGGGCGCCGGGTGCTCCGGCAATGGTCGACCGCCGCCGCGACCTGCGCATAGCCGGCGGCCAGGTCCAGGCCGTCGGCATAGAAGTAGTCCAGGTCCCGGCGCATCGCGAAGCCGCGTTCGATCCAGCCGCCGGGGGTCTTGACCGAGATGCCGATGCCGTTGTCCTCGCACACGAACAGGACCGGCGCCGGCAGCTGCTGGTAGGCGGTCCACTGCGCGGCATTGAATGCGCACTGCGCCGTGGCGTGGTTGGTCGAGGCATCGCCGAAGGAGCAGATCGCAATCGAGTCCTCCGGCACCGGCAGCCGGTGGCCGATGCGGCGCGCCTGTTCGATCGCCAGCGCCGTGCCCAGTGCCTTGGGCAGGTGCGAGGCGATGGTCGAGGTCTGCGGCAGCACCCACAGCGGCTTGCTGCCCCAGACCTTGTGGCGCCCGCCCGAGGCCGGATCCTCGGCGCTGGCAGCGAAACTCAGTGCCGAATCCATCACCGGGTCGATGCCCGGCAGCTTGCGCGAACGCTCGGCCATGAACCCGCCGGAGCGGTAGTGCAGGAACGCCGGATCGGTGTGGCGGGCGAGCCGCGCCACCATGGCATTGCCTTCGTGGCCGCTGGATCCGATCGTGTAGAAGACCTTGTTCTGCACGCGCAGCACGCGCGCCATCAGGTCCAGGTGACGGCTGATGAGCTGCGACTCGAACAGCTCGCGGAAGTCGGCCACGGTGCAGGCGCTGCCGGGGAGCACCGGCGCGTCCTCGCGCGGTCGGGGCACGGCGTCGCCATTCCAGCCCTTGACGAACTCCACGAAATTCCGGTCCACGACCTCGGCGCGGTTGAAGCCCTTGCGCCAGCCGGGAATGGGTTCGGCGGAATTCGGATTGGCTGCCATTCTGTTTCCACCGGCCTGCGCGGTGCTACCGCCCGCGCCTACGAAGCGTCCGTTCGCCCTGAGGTATCGAAGGGTGAACGGCCCCGGACCACTGCCGCCCGATCCTTGTGTCCACTGCCCAGCAGCCTGTTGAAAAACGATCGTCCTGACCGCTTTTCAAGTCGCGAGTCCGGCACAGGTCCGGACTCGCTCACGGTGAATCAAGCGCTTGTGCGCTTGCTTCGCCGCGCCGCCATCCATGGCGGCGACTAGCAGGCTGTTTTTCAACAGCCTGCTAGAGGCGCGCCGTTCGTACTTCGATACCTCACCACGAACGGCTTGCGAGCTCGAGGCCGATCTGCGCGGCCGCTCTCCCCGCTCAGAACGCGCTGATGCCGGTAACCTCGCGCCCGACCACCAGCTGATGCACGGTCTCGGTGCCTTCGTAGGTGATCACCGACTCCAGGTTCAGCGCGTGCCGGATCGGACAATACTCCACCGTGATGCCGGAGCCGCCGAGCAGGTCGCGCGCCTCGCGGGCGATGTCGATGGCCATGCGTACGTTGTTCCACTTGGCCAGCGAGACCTGGGTGGGTTGCATCCGGCCGGCGTCCTTCAGGCGTCCGAGCTGCAGGCTCAGCAGCTGCGCGGTGGTGATGCGCCGCGCCATGTCGGCGAGCTTGAGCTGCACGGCCTGCTTGGAAGCGGTCGGCTGGCCGAACAGGATGCGCTCCTTCGAATACTCCAGCGCCTCGGTGAAGCAGGCGATGGCGGCGCCGATCGGGCCCCAGGTGATGCCGTAGCGGGCCTGGGTCAGGCAGCCCAGCGGCCCCTTCAGGCCCTTGACGCTGGGCAGGCGGTTGGATTCGGGCACGCGCACATGGTCGAAGTACAGCTCCGAGGTGACCGAGGCGCGCAGCGACATCTTGCGGTGGATGTCCTTCGTCGCATACCCGTCCATGCCGCGCTCGACCACGAAGCCCTGGATGCCTTCCTCGGTCTGCGCCCAGACGATCGCGATGTCGGCGATGCCGCCGTTGGTGATCCACATCTTGGCGCCGTTGAGCAGCCAGCCGTCGCCGTCCTTCTTCGCCCGGGTCTTCATGTTGCCCGGGTCCGAACCGCCGTGCGGCTCGGTCAGGCCGAAGCAGCCGATCACCTTGCCCGCAGCCATGTCCGGCAGCCAGCGCTGGCGCTGTTCCTCGGAGCCGTAGGCGAAGATCGGGTACATGCACAGCGAGCTCTGCACGCTGACGAAGCTGCGGATGCCCGAGTCGCCGCGCTCGAGCTCCTGGCAGATCAGGCCGTAGCTGACCGAGTTGAGGCCCGCGCAGCCGTATTCCTCCGGCAGCGAGGAGCCGAGCAGGCCCAGCGAGGCGATCTCGGGAATGAGCTCCTCCGGGAAGCGGCCCTCGTCGAAGCAGGGGCCGATGATCGGCAGCACCTTTTCGTCGGTGAAGCGCGCGACGGTGTCCTGGACCATGCGCTCCTCCTCGCCGAGCAGCGAGCGCACGTCGTACAGATCGGTGGGATCGAGGGCCATGGGCGGCAGCCGGCGGGAAAAGCGCGCGATTCTACCGCAGCCCCGGAACCGACGCACGGGCCGTCTGCGCTGACGACTGGCAATACGCGTGACGAGCGGATGTGCTGGAATGGGTGGAGGGGAAGCCGCGCGGCTGTTCATACTCGCATCATGGCCGCGTAACTGGAAATGGCGACAATGCCGGTTCTGCCGGTGAAGACGGCGGAACCTGGAGGTACACGAAGATGACACTGCTACGTTCCAAGATGATGATGGCGGCCGTGGCCGCCGCGCTGGCGGGCGCGCATGGACTCGCCCTTGCCGACGCACCGTTCGATCCGCCGCGTGGCCCACCCGCCGATCGCGGCGTCGGCGCCCCGGGATTCGTCGAGGATCGTGTAATGCCGCCCGGCCTTGCCGGCGCGCTGCCGCCCGGCCTCGGCGGCCCGAATCCGGCTCCCGAAAGCCGCGGCTTCGACTGCCCGACCGGAGGTGACGAAGGCGAGCAGGGCGACCGGGGCAACGCCCCGTTCAATCCTTGCCCCGGGGCCACGCTGTTCGGCCCGGTCGGCCGATCCGGCCACTCCCCCGTCGCGCACGTCGAATTTGCACCGGCCGAGTCCCCGGCCGAGGGCGAGGACGGCCCTGCGGGGCGCATGATCTACTTCTGGATCGGGCCGCGCTTGGACTTCGTCTTCAACGCCCACGTGCTGGCGGCCGGCTCCGAATGGACGCTGGTGGTCGATGCCGGCGGCGGGGGCGTGATCTGCCTGGCCGGCGGCGCGGCCAACGAGGAGGGCGACCTGCACCTGCTGGCCTCGCTGGATCCGGACAGCCATCTGCCGATCGGGCTGGACCCGTTCGTCGAGCCCGGTGCGGACCAGGCCGAGACCGACGCGCAGGTCAGCCTGCTGCCGGCCGTGCAGGTCGACTGCGACACCGGCGCACTGACGCCGCCGGCGGCGGGGGACGAGCCGGGGCTGTTCGGTGCGGCCGGCATCCGCTTCGTCGACACCGACGTGCTGGTGTGCCCGACCACCGAGGGCGGTTGAGCCGACAGGGCGTCACGCCCATGCAGCAGCGACGAAGCCCGGCAAATGCCGGGCTTCGTCTTTCCGGGAGTGCGCCCGGCCGGCGTTCAGTCGTCCACCGTCACCACGGTCTTCAGAGGGATGCGATCGCCCGACGGCGCCTCGTCCATGCGCACGATGTGGGTCTGGCCTTCGTATTCGTAGGCTACGTCGTACCCGACCACCTTCTCGTGGGTGTCGTAGGCGGTCTCGCAGCGCTGCTCGGTGCCCTGCACCACCTGCCCGCCCTCGTGGCGACGGTCGACTTCGCGGCCGACGTAGCCGCCGGCCACTGCACCGGCGACGGTGGCCGCCTTGCGTCCGGAGCCGCTGCCGACCTGGTTTCCGAGCAGGCCGCCGACGACCGCGCCGGCAACCGTACCCCCGATCTCGCCGTCGCGCTCGGGCTGCCGATAGCTGACCGGCACATCGCTGCACACCTGGCGAGGCGTCCGCACGGTTTCCTTGGCCGGCGTCACCTGCACCACGCGGCCGTACTCGGCCTCGTCGGAGATGACATTGCACGCCGCCAGGGCGAACGCGCCACAGGCCGAGGCCATTGCGATTCTCAGAACACTGCTGTCCATCGTGTGCCTCCTGCTGATGCGAACCCGGGTCCGCGTGGGTGGGTCGTGGCGATTGCAGCAACCGGATGTTGAACGCAGCATCAAGACCGGCCTTCACCCGGCCATGACTTTTGCATGGGTTCAGTTCGCTCCCCGGACGGACGTGCGGCACAATCGCCGGCATCCCGTCGATGTCCTTGGACCATGGCCAATCCGCTGATCGCCCCGCTGCTGGGCTACGCCCGCCGCCTGCGCTTCCCGCAACTGTTCGTGATCACGGGCGTGCTGTTCGTGATCAACCTGCTCGTGCCCGACCCGATCCCGTTCGTCGACGAGATCCTGCTGGGACTGGCCACCGTGCTGCTGGGCAGCCTCCGGCGAAGCACGCCGACGCGCGCCGATGACTGACTTTGTCGACAGCCACTGCCACCTCGATGATCCGGCCTTCGATGGCGACCGCGATGCGGTGCTGGCGCGCGCCCGCCGCGCCGGCGTCGTCGCCCAGATCGTGCCCGGCGTCGCCGCCGCGCAGTGGCCCGCGCTGAAGGCCCTGTGCGACGGGCACCGGGACCTGCACCCGGCCTACGGCCTGCATCCGCTGCTGCTCGACAGCCATCGGCCCGGGCACCTGGACGTGCTCGCCCACTGGCTGGATCGCGAACGACCGGTGGCGCTGGGAGAGATCGGTCTGGATTTCCACGAGCCCGCGCTGGACGCCGACGCCCAGCGGCGCTGGTTCCGCGCCCAGCTCGTACTCGCGCTGGAGCGGTCGTTGCCGGTGATCGTGCATGCACGCCGCGCCTTCGAGGAGGTGATGCTGACGCTACGGGATTTTCCGGGACTGCGCGGCGTGGTCCACAGCTATTCGGGCAGCCATGAGCAGGCCCGCCAGCTGGTCGGCATGGGCTTCGCGCTCGGATTCGGCGGCCCTGCAACCTACCCGGGCGCGCACCGGATCCGGCGCGTGCTGGCCGAACTGCCGCTCGAGAACCTGCTGGTGGAGACCGACGCGCCCGACCAGCCGCTGCACGGCCACCAGGGCGAACGCAACGAGCCGTGCCGCGTTGCCGAGGTGGTGGCGGCCATCGCACGGATCCGGGGTGACGACGAGGCGGCGATCGCCTCGGCCACTGCCGCAAACACCCGGCGCCTGTTCGGCCTGCCCGGGGCTGAGACCGCCCCGGCCCCGAGGCCCGGTCACCAGCAGGCCTAGCCCGCCGGCGGCGTCCAGATGCGGATCGGCAGCGCGGGGGCAGTGGGCGGTCAGCCACTGGTGCCCGTGCGCAGCAGTCGTGTCATCGCCGTTGCGACCGCGACCATCCCGAATGCGGCGGTGACATGCATCGCGGCACCGAGCCCGGCGCCGCAGTCCAGGCGCAGTGCCGCCTCGGGCGCCAGTGCCGGACGCGTCCCGCACACCGAACCGTCAGGCTGCGGGTAGCGCACGTTCTGCAGCGAGTACACCGCGGGGATGCCGAAGTACCGGTCCGGATTGCGCGGAAATCCGAACTCGGTGCGCAGCTTCCTGCGGATCAGCGCCAGCAGGGCATCGTGCTCGGTGCGCGACAGATCACGCGCGCGGATCAGCGTGGGGTCGGTGCGACCGCCTGCGGACCCGACGACCACCAGCGCCTGTTTGCGGCGTCGGCACCAGGCCGCGGTCTCGACCTTCACCCGGAAGCCATCGCAGGCATCCAGGACGAGATCGCACGGCTCTTCCAGCAGCTCGCCGAGGTTTCCCGGCGTCAGGAACTTCGGGATCGCCTCGATGCGGCATTCCGGATTGATCGCCTGCACCCGCTCGGCCAGCACCTGGACCTTGCGCCTGCCGTAGGCGCCGTCCAGCGCATGCAGCTGCCGGTTGGTGTTGGACAGGCAGGCCTCGTCGGCATCGATCATCGTCAGCCGGCCGATTCCGCTGCGGGCCAGCGCTTCGACCGCCCAGGATCCGACTCCGCCGACGCCGATCACGCGCACGTGGCAGACCGCGAGCCGCTGCAGCGACCCGCTTCCGTAGAGCCGGTCGATGCCGGCGAACCGTTCGCTCGATGGAGTCATCGCCATGGGCCCGGAATCGCTGCGCGGATCAGGCGCCGCATGGTAAGGCACCGGCGCGGCGACGGCACGGGCACGGCGGACGCGTCGGCGCCCGGCTTTTTACCGGCGGCCTCGCAGGGCACAATCGGCAGGTCCGGAATCGGGTGTCGTGTCCGGACATGTGCCGGACCCGGCGAGTCTGATCGAGTCCAGGAAGGACTGGATCAGACCTTATCCCAGGGAGTCCACGATGCGCGTATTGCTGATGTTCCTGCTGGGCCTGGCAACGGGCGCGGTCGCTGCCACCATGGCGGTGCGCGCCCTGTCAGAGGGCAACGAGTTTCCGCACGGCGTGATGGCCTTGATGTCCTACCACGTGGGCGAGTTGGGCGACCTGGTCGAAGCCGGCCACTGCGACGCGCCGGCACTGCAGGGTCACGTCGCAACGCTGGGGTGGGTCGCACAGGACATCGAGGCGGCTTTCCTGCCCACCGGCGCCGACGATTCGCTGTTCGGCAGACACGCCCGGACCCTGCGCGACCGGATCCAGGCCCTGCCGGCCGGCTACGGGGACTGCCCCGCGTTCGGAAAGCTGCGCGGAGAGGTCGGCGCCGCCTGCAAGGCCTGCCACCAGGATTTCCGCTCCTGAGGTCGATGGCGTGAAGGCTGCGCGTGCATAGATGAACCGCCGCAGTCGGCAAACTGAATGCTCTCGCAACCGCGCGCCTGCGCCGGGGTTCGCGTAACCGTGCCCTCACGGGTGGAGCGACATGATCTCTGCGAATGCTTGGATCGAGCCTCGTATCGACCGGCGTTCGAACTTCCACCACTGGAGATCTACATGAACATCCGAATCATTGTGACAATCGTCGCCGCGGCGATGCTCGCAGCCTGCGCAAGCTCGCCGCGATACGCCAACAACGACCCCTACTACCAGGGCAGCAGCTACACACAGGACAGCCGCTACGACAGCCGCTACGACAGCCGCTACGACAACCGCTACGACAACCGCTACAACAGCCGCTATGAAGACGGCCGCTATCAATCCACCCGCTACGGAAACCGCTGTCTCGACTGCGGTTACGTCGACCGCATCGTCTTCATCCAGGGCCGCAGTGAGGGCACTGGTGCCGGCGCGGTTCTCGGCGGCGTGGTCGGCGCCGCGGTAGGCAACCAGGTCGGCAGCGGCTCCGGCCGCAAGGCCGCCACGGTCGCCGGCGCGGTCGCAGGTGCTGCGGCTGGCCACGAGATGGAGAAGCGCTCGGGCGACGGCCTGTACCAGATCTACGTGCGCATGGAGAACGGCGGGCGCGTCGTCGTCGAGCAGAACCAGCTCGACGGTATCCGCGAAGGCTCGCTCGTACAGGTGCGCGGCGACAACGCGGTGCTGGTCCGTTCCTGACCGGTCATTGTAGAAGCTCGAACGCCCAGGCCCGGTCGCAGTGCGACCGGGCCTTTTTTTGGGGAAGCTCCGGGCGAATCCATCCTGGAGCCTTCGACAGGCTCAGGACAGGCTTGCCCAGTCTCGCCGAGTCCGGCACAGGTCCGGGCTCGGCTCCGGCGGACCAGGCACTTGCGTGCCTGGTCCCCGAGCGCGCCGTCCATGGCGCGCGAACCTCTGAACCGGTTCAGGGCTTTCCTTGCCGCCGTCTGCACGCCGGTCTCTGGCATGCTGCCAAGGTCAACCCGAGGGGAGACCGCCATGCATCGCCTGCTCGTAGTGCTCGCCGCTCTCGCCGCCCTGTGCCTGGCCGATCTCGCCCACGCGCAGAGCAAGCGCACTGTGTACGGTGTCATCCGCTGCCAGTCGCCCGGCTCCCAGTTCAGCAGCTGCCCCGCCGATACCCGGGACGGGGTCCATCTGGTGCGCGACTTCAGCGGGCGCTGCCGGCTGGGCATCAGCTGGGGCTACTCGCGCGACCGCATCTGGGTCAAGGACGGCTGCGACGCCGAATTCAGGGTCGGGTCGGCCGGGAGCGGCTACGGCTACGGCTACGGCTACCAGGGTGGCGGCATCGCGGTGTGCGAATCGCGCGACTTCCGGCGCGAGTTCTGCAGCGTGGATACCCGCGGCGGCGTTGAGCTGGTGAACCAGATCTCGCAGTCGCCGTGCGTACATGGCAGGACCTGGTGGACCGATGCCCGCGGCATCCACGTGTCCAACGGCTGCGCCGGCGAGTTCGCGGTCGGCGGTGGCGGTGGCGGTGGCGGTGGCGGTGTCGGTGGCGGTTACCGCCCGCCGGTCGGCGGTGAGCTCGTACGCTGCGAGTCGGCCGACTTCCGCCACCGGCGTTGCCAGGTCGGGCCGTTGCAGGAGGCCCGGCTGGTGCGGCAGTCCAGCCAGTCGCGCTGCATCGAAGGCAGGACCTGGGGCTGGGACCGCGACGGGATCTGGGTGGACCAGGGCTGCGCCGGGCAGTTCGAGGTGTACCGGGGCGGCCGCGCCGGCCATGGGCCGGGCCCGGGGGCCCCGGGCTACGGCACGGAGGGCTACGTGCGCTGCGAGTCGGAGGACTTCCGTCGCCGGCACTGCAGCATCGGGCCCGCCCGCGACGTCGTGCTGGTGCGCCAGGTCAGCCAGACACGCTGCATCGAAGGCCGGACCTGGGGATGGAATCGGGACGTGATCTGGGTCGACGGCGGCTGCGCGGGCGAGTTCGAACTGCGCTGAATCCCGCGCGCCGGATCGGCAGCCGTGCCATCGCTGGCGCGGCCACCGGTGCGGGCACCCGCGGACCTGTGTCCGGAGAATCGCTCAGGGCGACGCGGTGCGCTCGGGCCTTGGTGCCGTGGGCCTGCCGTGCGGTGGGGCCTGCAGGGCCTGCAGGGTATGCCGTCGCGCCAGGCGCCGGGCGACCGTGGCCGCGTGCTGCAGATGGGCGTGGTGGGACTTGATCGCGGCGCGAACGAGATCGGACATCGGATCGGCAAAGGCGGCTTCGGCGCAGCTGAGGATCGCGTCGCGATGGCGGGCCAGGATGGTGGCGCCCGCCTCCGGAACCTCCGGGTCCAGGCCGCCGCACGACTCCGACAGGCTGCGACCCTCGGAAACCGGGCGCAGCCCGGACGCGGCGGCGTGCAACGATGCCAGGCAGTCGCCGTCGACCTGCGCCAACCAAGCGAAAGCCTCGGCCACCTCCGGATCGATCGCACTGGCCTGTGCGGCCTGCTCGAATGCCTGTGCTTCCTGCAGCAGCCCGGCCAGCCAGCCGAGCGCATTTTCCTGGACGAGCGTCATCGCGGAACTCCTGGCGCCGCGGCCGGTTGCCGCCACGCTGCTCCTCCAAGCGTCATGCCAGCACCACGCAGGGCCGGAACAATCTTATAAAACAATGATGTGCCGCATATTCCTCAGGCGCAGGTCAAGGCGAATTGCCGGACGAGACCCCGGCATCGCCGCGCATTGCACGGCCCGAAACGACAGCGCCGGGCGGATCGCTCCGCCCGGCGCGGTGGTGAGGCGGGCTTCGGCGTCAGACCGCGGTAACGTCCTCGGCCTGCAGGCCCTTCTGGCCCTCTACGACGCGGAAACTGACCTTCTGGCCCTCCTGGAGGGAGCGATGGCCGGTACCCTGGATCGCGCGGAAATGCACGAACACGTCGGGACCCGACTCCTGGCTGATGAACCCGAATCCCTTGGCGTCGTTGAACCACTTCACGGTGCCGATCTGCTTGTCGGACATGGATGACTCCTTGCAAACACAAACATGCGGACGCCCCGACCCGGCGGTCGTCCAGTTCGCTGTCATGCAGGGACGTCAGGTACAGGATGGAGCGGCGGATCGATCCAACTTGGGATCACCGCGGCATCAAGTCACGACGCACAGTGACCCGGCACCAACAGCGACCGCAGCATAGCCCACGCCTGCACGGAAGTGAATATCGGGTTCGGCCCGGCAATCCGGAGCCGCCGGCCGCTGTCGGACGCGATTTCCAGATATCGACGGATTATCTTTCAATATCAGCATGTTGTAGCAGATCTCCGGGCACTCCATCGGGACCGCTCAGGCCATGTCGGTATCGACGCCGCCCCCCCGCCCCGCTGGTGCACCCTCGCCTTCGAGCGGCAGCTCGAAGGCGAAGACCGCCCCGCCCCCGGGCCGCTCCTCGTGCCACAGCTCCCCGCCCATCCGGCTCACATCCTGCTTGGCCAGCGCCAGCCCGAGTCCCGAGGAGTTCTCCTGCCCGGTCGGCTGCGAGGACAGTCGCACGAAGCGCTGGAACAGCTTCTTCTGGTCGGTGCGCGACAGGCCGGGGCCGCGGTCCATCACCAGGACCCGTCCCATTCCCGGAGCGCCGGGGCCGGTGGAAACGGACACTTCTCCGCCCACGTGGGAGTACTTGATCGCGTTCGACAGCAGGTTGTCGAGCACGTGCATCACCGCCTCGTCGTCGGCGGCGACCGTCAGCGGATCCATGGCGTCGACCCGCAGGTCGATCTGCTTGGTCTCGGCCTGCAGGGCGAAACGCTCCAGGGCGCGGCGCACGGCCTCGTCCAGCCGCATCGGTTCACGCCGGAGCTGGCGCAGCAGCTCGCCCTCTGCCCTGCGCTCCAGGTACCGGTTGATGAACGAGAGCGCATCGTCGACGCTGGTCAGCACCACCTCGGCCAGGCGCTGGCACCGCTGCACGGAAGGCTCGTCCTTGGTGATCAGTTCGGCGGCCAGACGGATGCCCGAAAGCGGGTTCTTCAGGTCATGCGCGACCAGCGAGGCCAGCTCCTCGCGCTCCTTGGCCACACGCGCGTAGTGGTCGCGGATCAGCTTCAGCTCCAGGTGCGTGCGCAGGCGCGCGATCAGCTCCTCGGTCATGAACGGCTTGGTCACGTAGTCGACCGCACCGGACTCGAACGCACGCACCAGGTGCTCGCGCTCGTGGGCAGCGGTGAGGAAGATCACCGGCACCTCGCTGGTCGCCGGGTCCGCGCGCAGGCGCCGGGCCAGCTCGAAGCCGTCGATTCCGGGCATCATCATGTCCAGCAGGATCACGTCCGGCACCCGGACCGAGACGCGCGTGAGCGCCTTTTCGCCGCTCAGCGCGGGCATGACGTCGAAGCCGGCCTGGGTCAGCACGGTTCCGACCAGCCGCAGATTGGCCTCCTGGTCGTCGACGACCAGCACCACCGGGTCGCGGCCCATCAGCAGGGTCTTGATGCCTTTCACCGGCCCTGCGCCTCGGCCTGCGCCGGCAGCCCGGCCTCCCGGAGCTGCTGCGGAAACTGTGCCAGTTGCGATTCCACGTTGAGTACGTCGAAGGCGTCGACCGACTTGGCCAGCCGGCGCCCGTACGCCACCAGGGCCGCGGCACCGGCCCGCTGCCCGAGCCCGACCAGATCGGTCGCGAACACCCGCACCTCGCGCATGGCCAGGCTGTCGGACAACTCCGGCCACACGTCCTGCCGCAGCCGTCGAAGCTCACCGATCACGGCCTCGCGCTCGGCGCCACGGGCGATCTGCTCCGGCGCCACCTCCTCGTGTGTGTCGACCTCGTCGCGCGTGTCGACCTCGGGAATGAACCTGGCCAGTTCGCGGTAGAGATCCTCGCGGGCAAAGGGCTTGCGGACGTAACCATCGAAGTCCTCGCGCAGCGAGCGCTCGTCGCCGACCATGCTCGAGGCGGTCAGCGCCACCAGCCGGACGCGCGAAAGCGTGGATTCGGACCGGATCGCCGCGCCCGCCTCGCGCCCGTCCATCACCGGCATGCGGATGTCCATCAGCACCACGTCGGGCACATGCTGGCGCGCGAGCGAAACCGCCTCGACACCGTCGCGGGCCGTGATGACCTCGTGATGGCTGTCGGAGAATATCGCCTGGATCAGTTCGCGGTTCAGTGCAACGTCGTCCACCACCATGATCCGCGCAGGGCGCAACCTGTTCATGTCGGTGTGCTCGGCCGCGGCGGTGGCTGCGGGCTTCTCCGGGGACAGCGGCACGTGCGGCAACTCCACCGTGAAGGTCGAACCCTGGCTGGGCATGCTCTGCACCGAGATCGATCCGCCCATCAGCTCGACGATGCGCCGGGTGATGCTCAGTCCCAGACCGGTGCCCGATGCTTCGCTGCCGCCGGCGCGGCGCTCCTCGGCACGGACGAACGGGTCGAAGATGCGCTCCAGGTCCTCGCCCCGGATTCCGATACCGGTATCCTCCACGGCCAGTCGCAACCGGACCGCTTCGACCTCCGCATCCGCTTTTTCAGCGGCCAGCCGCACCACGACCCCGCCGCGCTCAGTGTACTTGACGGCGTTACCGATCAGGTTGAAAAGCACCTGCCGCAGCCGGGTCGGATCGATCAGGATCGCCTCGGGCACCTCCGGATCGACGTCGGCGCGCAGCGACAGGCGCTTGTCCGCCGCCATCTGCGCGAACATGCCCAGGCTCCCTTCGATGACCTCGTGCGGATCCGTCGGCACGGCCCGCAGGTCGAGTTTGCCGGCCTCGATCTTGGACAGGTCCAGGATGTCGTTGATCAGGGCCAGCAAGGTCTTGCCGCTGGCCTTGATCGCGCGCAGGTAGCGGCGCTCCTCCTCGCCCCGGACGCGTTCGGCAAGCAGCTGGCTGAAGCCGAAGATCGCGTTCATCGGCGTGCGGATCTCGTGGCTCATGTTGGCCAGGAACGCGCTCTTCTCGCGGCTGGCCTGGCGCGCACGCGCTGCATCCAGCTCGGCGCGGTGCTGGCTCAGCCGCATGCGCTGCGTGCGCGACATCATTCCGAACCCCAGCGTGCCGGCCAGCAGGCCGAAGCCGATCGCGAAGGCGATCGTCGTGCGGGTCTGGCCCTGGTAGCTGTCGAGCATGCGCTGGCGCGAGCGCAGCAGCCGCAACTCCTCGCGCTGGAACTGCCGTGCTTCCTCGCGCGCCAGTGCCGAGGCGGTCATGCCCCGCCCCTGGCGGACATAGGCGATGGCCTCGGCGATACCCTGGGTCTGGCGCATGCTGATCGCCTGCCTGGATACCGACAGCCGGTCCTCGATGTCCGAGCGCAGCTGACGCGCGCGTTCGGTCTGCGCGGCGCTGTCGTCGACGAGGCGTTCGAGTTCGTCGAGCTGGCGGTGCAGGTCCAGCACCACTTCCTCGAACGTCTGCAGCAGCCGCTCGTCGCCCAGCAGCAGGTAATCGCGCTGGGCGCTCTCGGCCTTGCCCAGCGTGGCCTCGATGCCGGAGGCGGCCGCGATCACATCGTGCGTGTGCACGACGCCCTGCATCGCCTGTTCCAGGTCGTCCAGCGCCCGCCACGACAGCACGGTGGTGCTGCCGATCAGCACCACGGCCGTGACGATCAGGCCGTAGTAGATCAGCGCGGGACCTGGACCGCGCCGTGCCGCAACCTCGCCCATCGAGCGCTTCTGTGTAGTGTTTCGGAAAGGCGCGGACCGCCTCACCCGGCGGGTACCGCGGCCGAAAGCCGGCGTCACCGTACCGGAACGGTAGACAAGATCGCACTGCGCCGCAAGACGGTAGATGTATAGGATCCGTGAGTATCCGGGCGCCCGATCACCGCCGGCGCACGGCGGTCGCGCGACCGCGCCCTGATAGACTGCCCCTGTCCACGCGCGCCCCGCAGGGAGAAGGCGATGGTCCATGCGCCCCGAGTGCACTCGCAGCGCGAGGAGATCGCCAACGCGCTGACCCACGGCATCGGCGCGGTGGCCGCGATCGCCGGCGGTTCGGTGCTGATCACCCTCGCGGCCCTGTCGGGCGACGTCCGCCGCGTGGTCGGAGCCTCGGTGTTCGTTGCCGGCCTGGTCCTGCTGTACACGGCATCGACGCTGTACCACGCCATCCCGCACCCGCACATCAAGTCGCGGCTGCGGGTGTTCGACCACTGCGCCATCTTCGTGCTGATTGCCGGCACCTACACCCCGTTCACGCTGGTTGCTCTCCACGGCGGCTGGGGCTGGTCGCTGCTGGCGACGATCTGGACGCTCGCGGTCCTGGGGATCGTGCTGAAGCTGTTCGTCACCGGGCGCTTCCAGCGACTGTCCACACTGATCTATGTGGCCATGGGCTGGCTGGTCGTGATCGCTGCCGGACCGCTGGTCGACTCGCTGCCGTTCTGGAGCCTGTTCTGGCTCGTCGCCGGCGGCCTCTCCTACACCGCGGGAACGTTCTTCTACCACGCCCGTCGTCCGCGTTACGCACATGCGGTCTTCCACGGCTTCGTGCTGGGCGGCAGCACGATGCACTTCGTCGCGGTGTCGCTGCAGCTGCTCTGAGGCGTGACGGGGATCTGTTCGCGCCCTGAGCGCGGACGTGGGCTGCGGCTGCGACACTCCGGCGAGCGCCATCGCGTGCCGATCGCCGGCAACGCCGGCTCCTACAGGGCGACGACGATACGAAACGGTGGCGCGAAGACCGCGGGGCGGGGACGGTTTCCGGGGGCGTACGCGCCAGGGATGGCGCGTCCGCAGCCTACTTCGGATGTACTTGCGGCGGCCCCGGAAAGCGTCACCGGCCCGCGGGCCGGCCTACGGAGCGAATGTGGCTTCGATGCGATGGTGCGGCAGGTCGATTGCGGACATGGGCCGCTCCCACGCGGCGTGGTCGGGACAAGAGCGAGAACGCGGGCGGACACCGAAGGCGGAGAGGCGGCGGCAATGCCCCCACGTCAGGTCCAGCCCGGATCCGGACCCGCGACCGCATTTACACGCATGCGCGCCGCTCGGCAGCGCCGCGCGGAAGCGTGACGCACGTCACATTGCATTGCAGGCGGGTTCACCGCAGGCGGTCGTTGATCTTCGCCAGCGCCTCGGCGCCGGGGCACAGTTCGGCCTCGCCAAGCCGGTTCAGCGGTGTGGTCACGGTGTCCAGGCGCCGGTGCAGGTCGCCGGCCTCCGGATCCACGTACAGCAGCCCGGTCACCACCTCGCCGCGCGCCTGGTGCGCGTGGACGTGGTCCATCGCCGCGATCGCATCGGTCGGGTCGTAGTCCGGCGCCAGCTTGCGCAGCCGCAGCCGGCTGCCGTCGTGCAGGTCCACCTCGATGCCCTCGCCCTCGCCGTAGTCGACCACGATCTCGGCCCGCGGCTCGATCACGTCGATGCGGTTCACCGCGGCGTTGTGCTCGCGCACGTAGTCGTAGCTCTTGGTGCTGCCCGGGTGGTTGTTGAACGCCACGCAGGGACTGATTACGTCGAGCACGGCGGCGCCGCCGTGGCCGATGGCCGCCTTGATCAGCGGCACCAGCTGCGCCTTGTCGCCGGAGAAGCCGCGGGCGACGAAGGTGGCGCCGACCTGCAGCGCCAGCCCGATCAGGTCGATCGGCGCATCGGTATTGACCACGCCGCGCTTGGACGTGGAACCGGCATCGGCGGTGGCCGAGAACTGCCCCTTGGTGAGCCCGTACACGCCGTTGTTCTCGACGATGTAGACCATCGCCACGCCGCGCCGGATCGCGTGCACGAACTGGCCCAGGCCGATCGAGGCCGAGTCGCCGTCGCCGGACACGCCCAGGTACAGCAGCTCGCGGTTGGCCAGGTTGGCGCCGGTGAGCACCGAGGGCATGCGGCCGTGCACGGTATTGAAGCCGTGCGAATTGCCCAGGAAGTAGTCCGGCGTCTTGGAACTGCAGCCGATGCCCGAGAGCTTGGCCAGCCGGTGCGGCTCGATGTCGAGCTCCCAGCAGGCCTGGATGATCGCCGCCGAGATCGAGTCGTGGCCGCAGCCCGCGCACAGGGTCGAGATCTTTCCCTCGTAGTCGCGCCGCGTGTAGCCCACGCAGTTGCGTTGCAGCGAGGGGTGGTGCAGCGTCGGTTTCGCCAGGTAGGTCATGCCACGCGCTCGCGGTCGATGGGCACCACGTTCATGGCGCGCAGCTTCGAGGCGATCTCGCCTGCGATGAAGCGTGCGGTGATCGGCGTGCCGTCGTAGTGCAGCACCGGCACCAGCCGGGCCGGGTCGATGCCGAACTGTTCGATCAGCAGCGTGCGCAGCTGCGCGTCGCGGTTCTGCTCGACCACGCAGACGACCTCATGGGCGCCGACGAACTCGGCCACGGAATCGGAAAACGGGTAGGCGCGCACGCGCAGGGCATCGATCGGCACGCGCTTGTGCTCGAGCGCCTGCAGCGCCTCGGCCATCGCCGGCGCCGTCGAGCCGAAATGGATCGCGCCGATCCGGGTCGGGCGCGAGGCGCGGTGCAGCACGGGCTGCGGCACCAGCGTCTTCGCGGTCTCGACCTTCTTCTGCAGCCGGTGCACGTTGTACAGGTAGTCCTCGCCCTTCTCCGAGTAGCGCGCGTAGGCGTCCCGCGTCGTACCGCGGGTGAAGAAACTGCCGCGGGTGGGGTGGGTCCCCGGCCAGGTCCGGTAAGGGATGCCGTCGCCGTCCACGTCGAGGTAGCGGCCGAAGTCACGGCCGGCGTCCAGGTCCTGCGCGGTCATGATCTTGCCGCGGTCGAAACGGCGCTTCGGATCCCAGGCCAGCGGCGCGCACAGACGCGTGTTCATGCCGATGTCCAGGTCGCTCATGAGGAATACCGGTGTCTGCAGGCGGTCGGCCAGGTCCAGTGCATCGGCCGCGAAGGCGAAGCACTCGTGCGGGTCCTCGGGGAACAGCAGCACGTGCCGGGTGTCGCCATGCGAGGCCCAGGCGCAGGAAAGGACGTCGGCCTGCTGGGTGCGCGTGGGCATGCCGGTGGACGGGCCGCCGCGCTGCACGTCCACGATGGTCACCGGGATCTCCGCGAAGTAGGCCAGGCCGATGAATTCGGTCATCAGCGACACCCCAGGCCCCGAGGTCGCGGTGAATGCACGCGCGCCGTTCCAGCCGGCGCCGACCACCACGCCGATCGATGCGATCTCGTCCTCGGCCTGGATCACGGCGTAGCGCTTGGCGCCGGTGTCCGGATCGGTGCGGAACTTTGCGCAGTATCGTTCGAACGCCTCGGCCACCGAGGTCGAGGGAGTGATCGGATACCAGGCGCACACGGTGGCGCCGCCGTAGACGAAACCCAGCCCGGCCGCGCTGTTGCCGTCGATGAAGATGCGCTCGCCCACGGCCTCGGCGCGGCGCACGCGCAGGCCGATGGGCTGCAGCTTCGCCGCCGCCCACTCGTAGCCTAGCCGCAAAGCCTGCAGGTTGGGCTCGAGCAGCTTTTCCTTGCCGCGGTACTGCTCGCCGATCAGCGCCTCCACCACGTCGCGTTCGATGGCCAGCAGCGCGGCCAGCGCGCCGACATAGACGATGTTCTTGAACAACTGGCGCTGCTTCGGATCCGGAAAGTGCTGCGTGCACAGCGCCGTGAGCGGCACGCCCACGGCGGTGACATCGTCCCGGAACTTCGACGGCGGCAGCGGCTTGGTGGAATCGTGGAACAGGTAGCCGCCCGGCTCGAGCTCGGCCAGGTCGGCATCCCAGGTCTGCGGGTTCATCTGCACCAGCAGGTCGACGCCGCCGCGACGGCCCAGGTGGCCGGCCTCCGAGACCCGGACCTCGTACCAGGTCGGCAGGCCCTGGATGTTGGACGGAAAGATGTTGCGCGGGCTCACCGGCACGCCCATGCGCAGCAGGCTGCGCGCGAACAGTTCATTGGCCGATGCGGAGCCGGAGCCATTGACGTTGGCGAACTTGACGACGAAATCGTTGACGGCTTCGATGCGCGGGACGGTCGGCTTTTTCATTTAGGCGACTTTCCTCTGCGGGGTGCGGCAGCCGCGGCCGGCACGGACGAAATCGATCGTGAATTTCTGCATGTCCCACGCCCCGGTCGGGCAGCGCTCGGCGCACAGGCCGCAGTGCAGGCAGACGTCTTCGTCCTTCACCATCACGCGCCCGGTCTTCAGCCTGTCGGACACGTACAGCGCCTGGTCCTCGCGCTGTGCGGGTGCACGCAGCCGCGTGCGCAGGTCGGCCTCCGCGCCGTTGGCGGTGAAGGTGATGCAGTCGGTCGGGCAGATGTCGACGCAGGCGTCGCACTCGATGCACTGGGCGGTGCTGAACACCGTCTGCACGTCGCAGTTGAGGCAGCGCTGCGCTTCCTTCCACGCGGTCTTCGCGTCGAAGCCGAGCTCGACCTCGACCTTGATGTTGCGCAGCACCTGGTTCACGTCGCGCCACGGCACCTTGTGACGCGGCTCGGGCGCCACCTCGTTGTCGTAGCTCCACTCGTGGATGCCCATCTTCTGCGACACCAGCGTCACGCCGCGCGCCGGACGCTCGTGCACGTCTTCGCCGTGCAGGTACTTGTCGATCGAGATCGCCGCCGCGTGTCCTTGCGCGACGGCCCAGATGATGTTCTTCGGGCCGAGCGCCGCGTCGCCGCCGAAGAACACGTCGGGGCGGCTCGCCTGCAGGGTCGTCGCGTCGAGCACCGGCATGCCGTGCTCGTCGAAATCAATGCCGACGTTGCGCTCGATCCACGGGAAGGCGTTCTCCTGGCCCACGGCCACCAGCACCTCGTCGCAGTCGAACAGCTGCTCGGGCTCGCCGGTCGGCACGAGTTGCCGGCGCCCGCGCTCGTCGCGCACCGCGCGCACCTTGTCGAATCGCATGCCGGTGAGCTTGCCGTTGTCGTGCACGAAGGCCTTCGGCACCAGGCAGTCGAGGATCGGAATGCCTTCGTGGATCGCGTCTTCCTTCTCCCACGGCGACGCCTTCATCTCATCGAACGGCGAGCGCACGATGACCTTCACGTCGTCGCCGCCGAGGCGCCTGGACGTGCGGCAGCAGTCCATCGCGGTGTTGCCGCCGCCGAGCACGATGACCCGCCTGGCGATGCGCGTCGTGTGGCCGAACGACACCGACGCAAGCCAGTCGATGCCGATGTGGATGTGCGCCGCCGCCTCGTCGCGGCCGGGGATCGCGAGGTCGCGCCCGCGCGGCGCGCCGGAGCCGACGAACACCGCGTCCCAGTTCTCGGCCAGCAATTGCTGCATCGATTCGATGCGCACGCCGCCGCGAAACTCGGCGCCGAGCTTCAGCACATAACCGGTCTCTTCGTCGATCACCTCTTCGGGCAGCCGAAAGCGCGGGATCTGCGAGCGGATCATGCCGCCGGCCTTGGCGTCCGAGTCGAAGATCGTGACGTGGTAGCCGAGCGGCATCAGGTCGCGCGCCACCGTCAAAGACGCCGGCCCGCCACCGATGCAGGCGATCCGCTTGCCGTTCTTCACGAGCGCGGGGCGCGGCAGGCGCTGGGAGATGTCGTCCTTGAAATCGGCCGCGACCCGCTTCAGCCGACAAATCGCTACCGGCTCGGGTTTCGCGGTCTGCGCCTCCTCGACGCGCCCGCGGCGACAGGCCGGTTCGCAGGGCCGGTCGCAGGTGCGGCCGAGGATGCCGGGAAACACGTTGGATTCCCAGTTGACCATGTAGGCATCGGTGTAGCGGCCCGCCGCGATGAGCCGGATGTACTCCGGCACCGGCGTATGGGCCGGGCAGGCCCATTGGCAGTCGACCACCTTGTGAAAGTAGTCGGGATGGCGAACATCGGTGGGCTGCAATCTTCCCCCTTTCGGCACCCGTGGCCTCGTGGGCCGGTGGGCGGGTCACGCAACAGTGGGAATGATGCTACCGCCGGATCGACATGCAGCCGCCAGGGTTTGCGCGAACTCAAACGTCATGCGAACTGCTGCGATGCAGCATCCGAAAGCTCAGCCAAGCGGCCGCCGCGGATCCGGCTTCGCCGGTCCGCTGGTGGCGCCCCCTCGGGGGGCGGCCGCAGGCCGTAGGGGGGGTCACATCAGCATGTCGGCCCAGATCGTGCGGGCCCAGTTCCACGCATAGACACCTTCGAGCTCGTTCGGCGCCGGCGACACGCCGCCCGATCCGGCCACCGTCTTGAAGGTCTTCTCGGCCGCGACGTACTCGTGCACGCTCGCGACGTGGATCACGTTCCTCGCATCGACAAAGCTGTAGCAGGTGTTGCTCAGCATCGGCGCGGGATTGATCTCCCAGCCGCTGAGCTCGGCAACGATGGCGGCGGCCGCCACCTTGGCGTGGTTGTTCGCCATGTGCCCGCTCTTGGGCATCAATGGCGCGGACTGGACCGCGTCGCCGAGCACATGGATGTCTTTCGCCGCGGTCGATTCGAAGTTCAGGAAGTTCACATGGCACCAGCGCGCGTTCGCGTTCGCGAGGCCCGTCTGCACGGCGATCGCGCCGGCGCGCATGGCCGGCAGCACGTTGAGCACGTCGGCCTTCACCTCGTCGTGCAGCTCGAACTTCACGCTGCGTGTGGCCGGGTCGACCGACACCGCCTTGTGCTGTGGCCGGTACTCGACCATGCCGACGTAGCGCTCCGCCCACACCTTCTTGAACAGCGGCCCCTTCGACGTGACGTCGGGGTTGGCGTCGAGCACCAGCACCTTGGACCGCGGCTTGGCAGCCTTGAAATAGCTCGCGACCTGGCAGGCGCGCTCGTACGGACCGGGCGGGCAGCGGTACGGCGCCTCGGGGATCGTGATCGCGTAGACGCCGCCATCGGGCATCGCCTCGAGCTGGCGGCGCAGCGCCGCGGTTTCCGGGCCGGCCTTCCAGGCCTGCAGCATCGTGCCCTGGTCGTGCGCCGCCTTCAGGCCGGCGATGCCGTCGAACATCAGCTCGACACCGGGCGACAAGACCAGCTTGTCGTAGCGGACCGTCGCGCCCCCCGCCAGCGTCGCGGTCTTTGCGGCGGCATCGATGCGCGTCACGCTGTCCTTCACGACGGTCACGCCGTGCGCGCGGGCGAGGCCGGCGTATGGCGTGGTGATGTCGTCCATCGTGCGGCTGCCACCGAGCACGAGATTGGAGATCGGGCAGGACACGAAGCGCTCGTTCGGCTCGACCAGCACGACGTCGATCCGATACTGCGACAGCAGCCGCACGTACTTCGCCGCGGTCGCGCCGCCGTAGCCGCCGCCGACCACCAGCACCCGGGTCTTGTCCGGCGCTCGGCCGGCGGGGGCGGCGCAGCCGGCGAGTCCCACGGCAGCGAACGCCCCGGTGGCCGAGGCGGTCTTCAACAGCCAGTCACGACGCTGCAGGTTCATCGCGGCCTCACTTCTTCTGGGCGGCGAAGAAGCCCGCCAGTTGCTCGATCTGCGCGTCGCTGTAGCCCTTGGCGATCTGGTGCATCACGGTGGCCGTGCGCGCGCCGGCCTTGAAGGCCTTCATCTGCTCGACGAGGTACGGCGCCGGCAAGGCGGCCAGGCCCGGCACGCCGGAGCCGTCGATCGCGCGACCGTCGGTGCCGTGGCAGTTGGCGCAGGTGGCTGCAAGGCTGCGCAGTTGCAGGACGGCCGCGTCCTGCGCGTGCGCCCCGGCGCCGGCCAGCAACGCCGCCCCGACCACGACACTGGCCATCGAGATCACGTTCATCGTCGCTCTCCCCGTCAGAAGGTGGTCGTCAGGACGCCCAATCGAGCTCAATGTAGTGCCGCGCGAGCTCCGGGGGCAAGGGGGAATCCATCAATCCCGCGGCCAATCGGAGCGCGTCGGCACCGCCCGCCGGCAGCCGCGCGCGCTGGCCGGTCGCGAGCGCCGCGTCGACCCAGGCGCGCACCAGCACCGGCCGCAGCATCCACGGCAGCGCCTCCACTTCGTCCAGCGCATGGGCGAAGCCGTCACCGTCGGGCGGGTCGCACGGCGGCACGGCGTCAACCGGTATCAGCGGCGCCATCACCCTCGCGTACCAGTGGTGGCCGGCCGTGCGCTCGCCGTCGGGCACCATGCGCGACAGGTAGGCGCTGACGCGGGCGATTTGCACCAGCGTGTGCGGCGCGAGCCGCGCGAGTTCGTTCTGCGACCCCGGCATCGCGCAAGCCGGCGGCCGGTCGCCGAGCCGGCGCCGCATCAGCAGCCAGTGCAGGCGGTCGATCGGCCGCAGCGGCGTGTGCGCGGCCATCACGCGCCGCGTGGCCTGCAGCAGGGTGCGGCGCTCCGCCTTCGGCAGCAGGCGCATGCGCACGAGCAGCACGTCGAACACCGGCAGCCGCCATGCGGCGGGCAGGCCGTCGATGTCTTCGCGGATCGCGGCGGCGGTGGCAACCTCGGCCGTCTGCGTGGCCCATGCGCTTGCCGCGGCGGCATCGGCCGGGGCCGCGATCAACGCGAGAATGGCCGCCGTCAATTCGCCCGCGCCATGCAGGCGCGACAGCCGATCGATCGCGTCGCGGTCGGTCTGCGCAGCCGCGATGGCGCTCACAGCGTTCCCGCCGCACGAAAGCCGAACAGCCCGGCGACGATCCAGGTGGGGAACCGGTCCAGCGCGTCGTTGTAGTTCTGCGTGGCTTCGTTGAGCTGGCGCCGCGCGAAGCCGAGCGTGCCGTCGGCGGCCGCCAGTTCTTCGGCAACCAGCTCGGTGCCGATGCCGGCCAGCAGCTCCGGCTTCGCGGGCAGCACCGCTTTCATGCGGCCCCGCGCTTCGGCCAACGTCTCTTCGGCCAGGCGCAGGCTGGTCATCGGCTGCGCCGCGCTCGGGCGGGCGCGCACCACGTCGCAAGCCGCCTGCAGCTGGCCGCAGGCGGCGATGACCGCGTCGAGCACCTCGGGGTCGTGGTCGATCACCGGGCGCAGCGTGTCGACCCATTGTTCGAGCAGCAGATGGCGCTGCCGGATCTGCGCGTCGACCGGCACGAAGGCGCGCGAAATGTCGTTGCGCATGCTCACGAGGCGGTTGTAGGCCCCAACGGCCCAGAAGACCAGCACGGCCGCGATGCCCCAGCCGGCGATTTGCGTCGATGTCATGGGCGCAGACTCTACGCCACGACGCGAGCGGCACTTCGATGCGGGCCGAAGCGTTTGCGCAGCACCTGGGCCGAGAATGGGCCCGAGCTGAATCGACACCCACGATGAGTGCCCCCGAACCCCGCTTCGCGAAGATCGCCTCGATGATCGGCGACCCGACGCGCGCCCGCATGCTCGGCGCGCTGATGGGCGGCGACTTCCTCGCCGCCGGCGAACTGGCGTCGGCCTGCGGGGTGACGGCCCAGACCGCCAGCAGCCACATCGCGAAACTGCTCGACGCCGGGCTCCTCGTCACGCGCGCCCAGGGCCGGCATCGCTACTTTCGCCTGGCGGACGAGGACGTCGCACGGGCGCTGGAAGCGCTGTCGCTGGTGGCCGAGCGCGGCACCGGCGCGCAGAAGTGGAACCACGGACCGTACAAGCCGCTGAAGGCGGCGCGCACCTGTTACGGCCACCTCGCCGGCGAACTGGGCGTGGCCTTGTTCGACGGGCTGCTGGCGCGCGGAACGATCACGCCGTGCGACGGCCACTTCGTGCTCGGCGAAACGGGGCGCGCCGAGCTCGCCCGGCTGGGTCTGGACGTGCCTGCCGCGACGAACGGGCAGGCGCGGCGCTTTGCCTTTCCGTGCCTGGACTGGTCGGAGCGCCGCGACCATCTCGCCGGCACCCTCGCCGTCGCGCTGCTCAAACACTGCGTGGAACGGTCGTGGCTGCAGCGGGTGGAGGGCTCGCGGGCATTGCGGCTGACGCCGGCGGGGGAGCGCGCGCTGTCACCTTGGTTGTCGCAGCACCCGTAGCCCGGATGAAATCCGGGGATCGGCGGCTATCGGGGCACTGAACCCCGGTTTTCGTCCGGGCTATGCGTCTTCCAGCGGCTGGGTGTCCGCGAACGGGCCGCCGCCGTGTTCGCGCCAGGCCTTGTAGCCGCGCGCCCGCAGCGCACAGGCGGGACAGTGGCCGCAGCCGTGGCCCCAGTCATGGCGGTGCTCGCGATCGCCCAGATAGCAGGTGTGGGTGTGTTCGACGATCAGCGCGTTGAGCTTTTCGCCGCCGAGCGCCGCCGACAGCGCCCAGGTCTGCGCCTTGTCCAGCCACATCAGCGGCGTCTCCAGCGTCATCCGCGTGTCCATGCCCAGGCTCAACGCCACCTGCAGCGCCTTCAGAGCGTTGTCGCGGCAATCCGGGTAGCCGGAAAAGTCGGTCTCGCACATGCCGCCGACCAGCACGTCGAGGCCGCGGCGATAGGCGAGCGCCGCGGCAAAGGTGAAGAACAGCAGGTTGCGCCCGGGGACGAAGGTGTTGGGCAGGCCGTGGGCGTTCATTTCGATCGCCCGGGCATCGGTCAACGCCGTGTCGGAAATCTGGCCGAGCAGCGACAGGTCGAGCAGGTGGTCATCGGCGAGTTTTTCACCCCAGGCGGGGAACTGCGCATGCAGCTGCGCCCGCACCGCCAAGCGGCATTCGAGCTCGACGACGTGGCGCTGGCCGTAGTCGAAACCGATGGTCTCGACATGCGCATAACGCTCCAGCGCCCAAGCAAGGCAGGCGGTGGAGTCCTGGCCGCCGGAGAACAGCACGAGTGCGCGGCGAGGGTCGGTCATCCGTCAATGGTAACGGGACGGATGCGATCATCTCGCCATGCCCACCGTGCCCTCCGCCCTCCACGACCGTGTCATCGACATCCTGCGCAGCGCCGCCGACGAAGCGGTGATGCCGCGCTTTCGGCGCCTGCGCGAGGCCGAGGTGATCGAGAAAGCCAAGGACGAACTCGTGACCGTGGCCGACCGTGACGCCGAGGCACTGATCACGCGCCGGCTGCTCGATGCCTGGCCGGGGTCGCGCGTCGTCGGTGAAGAAGCCTGCGCCGCCGATCCCGCGGTGGCCGATGACCTGGACCGCGGCTGGGTGTGGCTGGTCGACCCGCTGGACGGCACGGCCAACTTCGTGGCCGGCGAGCCGACGTTTGCGCTGATGGCCGCGCTGCTGTGCGATGGCGAAGCGGTCGGGTCGTGGATCCTCGATCCGGTGAACGGGGTGTCGTGGCGCGCCGAACTCGGCGCCGGTGCCTTTCGCGACAGCGATCGGGTGTACACGACGGCGGCGGCACGAGCCGCAAACGAGCTGAGCGGCGCGGTGCTGACGCGCTTTCTGCCGCCCGATCTGCGCACGTCGATCGAAGCGCGGCGAACGAATGTCGCAGCCTGCCTGCCGGGCATGCGCTGCGCCGGCATCGAGTACCCCGCCATCGTCCGCGACACCCAGCAGTTCGCGCTCTTCTGGCGCACATTGCCGTGGGACCACGTTCCCGGCGCGCTGCTGCTCACCGAAGCCGGCGGCCGCGTGGCGCGGCTCGACGGCAGCCCCTACCGCGCCAGCGATGGACACAAAGGCCTGTTGGCGGCCGGCCACCCGGCCGCCTGGGAGACCGTGCGCGAGGCTTTGCTCTCTTAGCCGGTCAGCGCATCACGCCGCCCCCGGCCGCCAGGCCGGCCCCCAATCAAACTGGAGCCTCCCTCTCGGAGACTCTCGGAGGGAGGCTGGAGGGAGCCGTCGAACATGATGGAACCCCCTCCCGGAGGGGGCCGGGGGGAGCGGTGCGTGAACCCAGGCTTCGCCCCCCCGGGGCGAAGCCCCTGGGTCAGGGCGAAGTTCGGGCTATGCCCGAACTTCGCCCTGACCGAGCACGATCCACTTCATCGACGTGAGCCCCTCCAGCCCGACCGGCCCGCGGGCGTGGAACTTGTCGGTGCTGATGCCGATCTCGGCGCCGAGCCCGTACTCGAAACCGTCGGCAAAACGGGTGCTCGCATTGACCATCACGCTCGCCGAATCGACCTCGCGCAGGAAGCGCATTGCGTTGGCGTGGCTGTCGGTGAGGATCGCGTCGGTGTGGTGCGAGCCGTGGCGGTTGATGTGGGCGATGGCTTCGTCGAGGCTTGCGACCACCTTCACGCTGATGATGGGCGCGAGGTACTCCTCGCCCCAGTCCTGCTCGGTCGCCGGCACCACGTTCGCGTTCGGCACCGGCGCCAGCAGCGCCCGGCTGCGGGGATCGCAGCGCATCTCCACGCCCTTGGCCGCGAACGCCTCGCCGATTCGCGGCAGGAACTCGCGGGCGATCGCCTCATGCACCAGCAGCGATTCGGCCGCATTGCAGGGGCTGTACTTCTGCGTCTTCGCGTTGTCGGTGACCGACAGCGCGAGCTCGAGGTCGACCGTCGCGTCGATATAGATGTGGCAGTTGCCGTCGAGGTGCTTGATGACCGGCACTTTGGCCTCGCGGCTGATGCGCTCGATCAGCCCTTTGCCGCCGCGCGGGATGATCACGTCGACCGCTTCGGGCGACGCGATCAGGTGGCCGACGGCGGCGCGGTCGGTCGTCTCGACGAGCTGCACCGCGTCGGGCGGCAGGCCGGCCTCGGCCAGCGACGCCTGCACCAGCCGCCACAGCGCGAGGTTGGAATGGATCGCTTCGGAGCCGCCGCGCAGGATGCAGGCGTTGCCGCTCTTGATCGCGAGCGACGCCGCTTCGATCGTCACGTTGGGCCGGCTCTCGTAGATCATCCCGAACACCCCGAGCGGCACGCGCATCTGGCCCACGCTGATGCCGCTCGGGCGGCGCCGCAGATTCGTGATCTCGCCGATCGGATCGGGCATTGCGGCGATCTGCTCGCAGCCCTCGGCGACCGTCTCGATGATCTTGGTCGTGAGCCTCAGCCGGTCGACCATGGGCGCCGCCAGGCCGGCGGCCTGCGCCGCCTCCACATCGCGCGCGTTCGCCGGCGCAAGCGCATCAGCCTCGCTGCGCAGCCGCTTCGCGAGCGCGAGCAGCGCCGCATTCTTCGCCGCCGTCGGCGCGGCCGCCATCTTCGTGCTTGCCGCGCGCGCGGCCGCGCCCATGTGGGCGATGGCGGCCTGGAGGTCGGTGGAGGTCATGGCCCGGATTGTCGCAAACCACGATCGCGCGCGGCACTCGCCGCGACATGCCTCGCTCAAGCTTGAGCGGCTTCCTCGATGACTTCCGTCGCCCACTGGTTGAGGCTCTTGCCCGCCGCCTGCGCAGCCACCAGGGCAGCGCCATGGACTTGTGGCGGGACACGCAGCATCAGCTTGCCGGATGCGGGCTTTTCCGGGCGAACCCCTTGTTCTTTGCAGTCGCGCAGGAATTCTTCGATGGCTGTCTCGAACGCCGCGCGGAGGCCAGCGACCGTTTCACCGTGGAAGCTGATCATCGTGCGCAACCCGAGCACGCGACCGACGAAGATGTCGTCCCGTTCGTCGAATTCGACTCTTGCCGTGTAGCCCTTGTGATTCATCGCATTCATGGTTTGACCCCCACACGTTCCAGCAACTCCCGAGCCTCTTCGACCTGATAGCGCTTGGCTTCCTTGCCCGGGTGAGGACGATGGCAATGCCAGTGTTCGCCCAGCAAGCTGATCTTGACCCGCGAACCTTCGCGCTCGGTGACCGAGCCGCCGAGCGCGACCACCAGGGCTTCGAGCTGCGAGAACACGATGGACGATGACGTGGGCTTGGCGAAGATGGCTTGGAGCGTCTTGCGGTGCTTGGCGTTCACCGGCGAATGCTAGCACTTTCAGCTAGCAGCGTGCAAGCGCTAAATGCTAGCAGGCCTGGGACTCGATCTGCTCCGCGAAATGGCAGGCCACCTGTCCCTCGGTCTTGTCGTCAACCGGCCGGCGCAGCAGCGGCACCTCCGCCGTGCAGCGCGCCTGCGAATGCGGGCAGCGCTTGTGGAATGCGCAGCCGCTAGGCGGGTTCAGCGGCGACGGCAGTTCGCCCGACAGCACCTGGCGCGTCTGGCGCGCCGTCTTGTCGATGCGGGGCGTGCTGGCCAGCAGTGCGCGGGTGTACGGGTGACGCGGCAGCGCGAACAGCTCGCGCTTCGACGCCCGTTCGACCACCTTGCCGAGGTACATCACCAGCACCTCGTCGGCGATCAGCTCCACGACCGCGAGGTTGTGCGAGATGAAGACGTAGGCGACCTGCGTTTCTTCCTGCAGGTCCATCAGCAGGTTCAGCACCTGGGCCTGGATCGAGACGTCCAGCGCCGACACCGGTTCGTCGGCGACGACGATTTTCGGCTGCAGCATCAGCGCGCGAGCGATCGCGACACGCTGGCGCTGGCCGCCGGAGAACATGTGCGGATACCGCTGGTGGTGCTCCGGGCGCAGCCCCACGCGGGCCATCATCGCGCGGGCGCGCTCCTCGCGTTCCTTCCTGTCGAGCGCGGTGTTGATGGCGAGCGGCTCCTCCAGCGCATGGCCGATCTTCTTGCGCGGGTTCAGGCTCGCGAACGGGTTCTGGAACACCATCTGCACCTGCCGGCGAAGCTGCTTGCGGGTCTGCGCGTCCGCGGCCGCCACGTCGACGCCGGCCACATGCAGCTGCCCTGCCGTCGGCGTTTCGATCATCGTGACCTGACGCGCGAGCGTGCTCTTGCCGCAGCCCGATTCGCCGACGACCGCGAGCGTCCTGCCGGCCTGCAGCGAGAACGACACGCCGTCGAGCGCGCGTGCCAGCGCCTTGGGTTTCATGAAGCCCTGCGACACCGGGTAGTGCTTGGCCAGGCCCTGCGCGTCGAGAACGATCTCGCCGCTCATCGGGATGCCTCGCCGGTCAACGGAAAGAAGCACCGCGCCTGCTGGCCCGCCGGCCCGAGAAGCGGTGGCTGCTCGGTGCGGCAGCGCGGCTGGACCCGCGGGCAGCGGGGCGACAGCAGACAGCCGTCGGGCCGGTCGAACGCGCCCGGCACCACGCCGGGCATCGAGCGCAGCCGCCGCTGGCCGATGTTGTGCTCCGGCAGTGCGGACAGCAGCGCCTCGGTGTACGGGTGCCGCGGCGCGACGAAGATGTCCGGCACCTGCGCGGTCTCGACGACCTGCCCCGCATACATCACCATCACGCGCTGCGCGACTTCGGCGATGACGCCCAGGTCGTGCGTGATCAGCATCAGCCCCATGCCGCGTTCGCGCTGCAGCTTCAGCAGCAGCGCGAGCATCTGCGCCTGGATCGTCACGTCCAGCGCGGTCGTCGGCTCGTCGGCGATCAGGAGGCGCGGATTGCAGGCGATCGCCATTGCGACCATCACGCGCTGGCTCATGCCGCCGGAGAGCTGGTGCGGGTAGGCGTCGAGCCGGCGCTGCGCGTCGGGGATCTCGACGTCGCGGAGCAGTTCGAGCGAGCGCGCGCGCAAGGCCTTGCGCGAGCCGCCCTCGTGGATGCGCAGCGTCTCCGTCAACTGGTACTCGACCGTGAAACACGGGTTCAGGCTCGTCATCGGATCCTGGAAGATCATCGCGATGTCGCGTCCCATCAGCGCGCGGCGCTCGGCCACCCGCATCGTCCGCAGATCGCGGCCGTCGAACGCCAGGCGCTCGGCCGTCACGCGGCCGGGCTCGTCGATCAGGCCCATCAGCGCGAGCGCGGTGACGCTCTTGCCGGAACCCGACTCCCCGACGATGCCGACGACCTCGCCGGCGTCCACGCGCAGGCTCACGCCGTCGACCGCCTTGAAGCGGCCGAATTCGACGGACAGTCCATCCACTTCGAGCAAGGGCATCGTCATCGCTTCAGCTTCGGGTCCAGCGCGTCGCGCAGGCCGTCGCCCATCAGGTTGAACGCAAGCACCGAGATGAGGATCGCGAGCCCGGGCAGCGTGACGACCCACCAGGCGCTCTGGATGAACTCGAGCGCGCTCGCCAGCATCGAGCCCCATTCCGGCGTCGGCGGCTGCGCGCCGAGGCCGAGAAAGCCAAGCGCCGCCGCGTCGAGGATCGCCGTCGAGAAACCGAGCGTCGCCTGCACGATCAGCGGCGCGGCGCAGTTGGGCAGCACGGTGTCGAACATCAGCCGCGGCGTGCTCGCGCCGGCGATGCGCGAGGCGGCCACGTAGTCCTTGGTCAGCTCACCGATCACCGCCGCACGGGTCAGACGCACGAAATGCGGCAGCATCACGATCGCGATCGCGTACATCGCGTTCATCAGCCCCGGCCCGAGGATCGCGACCACCGCCACCGCGAGCAGCAGGCTCGACAGCGCGAGCATGATGTCCATCAGCCGCATGATCGTGAACTCGACGCCACCGCGGAAGAACCCGGCAAGAAGCCCGAGCCGCACGCCGCCGCGCAGCGACAGGCCCACCGAGACGAGGCCGATCAAAAGCGACAGCCGCGTGCCGTGGATCAGCCGCGACAACACGTCGCGGCCGACCGGGTCGGTGCCGAGCAGGAAGCGGTTGCCGTCGATCGGCTCCCACGACGGCGCACGCAACGTGGCTTCGCGGTACTGCTCGCTCGGCGAGTACGGCGCGATCACGTCGGCCAGCAGCGCGCAGGCGACGAGTGCGACGACGATGGCCAGCCCGATGATCGCGCCGCGGTTGCGGCGGAAGTCGCGCCACAGTTCGGCCCACGGCGACGCGGCGGTGGAAGGCAGGGCGGCTTCGGTCATCACTGGTGCCGGATGCGCGGGTTGATGACGCCGTACAGCGCGTCGACGATCAGGTTCACGACGATGATCACGGTGGCCGACAGCAGGATGCCGCCCTGCACGGCCGGATAGTCGCGGCGGTGGATCGCCTCGACCAGCCACTTGCCGATGCCGGGCCACGAGAAGATCGTTTCGGTGAGGATCGCGCCCGCCAGCAGCGTGCCGACCTGCAGCCCGATCGTCGTGACGACCGGGATCAGCGCGTTTCGCAGCGCGTGGATCGCGACGACGCGGAAGGTCGATGCGCCCTTGGCGCGGGCGGTGCGCACGTAGTCCTCGCGCAGCACCTCGAGCATCGACGAGCGCGTCATGCGCGCGATGACCGCGAGCGGAATCGTGCCGAGCGCGATCGACGGCAGGATCAGGTGGCGCAGCGCGCTCTTGAACGCCCCTTCGTCGGACGACAGCAGCGAGTCGATCAGCATGAAGCCGGTGACGCTCGGAATGTCGTACATGATGGAGATGCGCCCGGACACCGGCGTCCAGCCGAGCGTGACCGAGAACGTGAGGATCAGCAGCAGGCCCCACCAGAAGATCGGCATCGAATAGCCGGTCAGCGAGGCGCCCATCACCGTGTAGTCGAGTGCGGTGTTGCGCTTGAGCGCGGCGAGGATGCCGGCGGGCAGCCCGACCGCGAGCGCGAGCAGCATCGCGCACAGCGAAAGTTCGATCGTCGCCGGAAAGCGCGCGATGAACTCCTGGAACACCGGCTCATGGGTGATCGTCGAGAAGCCGAGGTCGCCGTGCAACGCCCGCCACACATAGTCGGCGTACTGGACGAAGAGCGGCCGGTCGAGCCCGAACTCGGCGCGCAGCCGCTCGTAGCGCGCCTCGGTCATGCCGCGCTCGCCCGACAGCGCCTCGACCGGGTCGCCGGGCAGCAGGCGGATCAGCGAGAAGACGAGCAGCGTGATGCCGAGGAAGGTCGGGACGACGAGTCCGAGGCGCTTGAGGAGGAAAGTGAACATGAATGGTGAGGATGAGGGGCGCCGCG
>DASRZM010000078.1:0-31772 GCA_035686365.1 Lysobacteraceae bacterium
CTGCGGGCGCTGATGAACCTGGTGGCGCGCGACGTGCGCCGCGCCGGCTACGACGACCTTTCGCTCGAGCGCGTCGGTACCGGCACCGACGGCCCTGCGGATCTGTCGCCGCACGCGCGCATGCAGATCGTCGGCGGCGACAGCGGCTGCGTGGCGTTTTCGTACGACCGCGCCGGCAACACTGCGGGCATCCGCGAGGACAGCGAACTGCGTGCCTTCCGCCGCGGCACGGTCAGCGGGATCGGCGTCCTGCAGATGCGCACCGGCGCGGGCACTTCCTGCGATGCCGGCGATGGCTGGGACACGCTGAGCGACCCCAACGCCGTGGACATCAGGCGCTTCGGAGTGGTGCTGAGCGCCGTGAATGCGCCGATCGGGCCGGGCTCGGCCCCGATCCGTGTCCGCGACCTCGACCTCGCGCTCGAAGGCAACCTGCTCAACGCGCAGGATACGGTGCGGGCCATCCAGACCCGCATCCGCGTGCGCGCCGACTGCGTCCGCGAGGACCTGACCGAATGCGACTCCCTGTAGGTAATCCATGTCGCCCCTGAAGGTGAGCAAGATGATCCCGATCCAACAGCAACCCGCATCCGGGCTGCGCCAGCGCGGCATCACCACCCTGCTGGTGGCGATCCTGCTGCTGGGCATCCTGACCGTGGTGGTGTTCTTCTCCACCTCGGTTGGAATCTTCGAGCAGCGTACCGCGACCAACGAGCATCGCGCCAAGCTGACACAGCAGATCGCGGAGGCTTCGGTCAACATGGCCGTGGAATTCCTGAAGGCCAATGGCGCACTGCTCACCTCCACGGATCCCGTAGTCAATGGCTGGCTTGCGGCCGGCACCGAGCGTTGGGTGCCCTGCACCACGGCAGCGCCGTCCGGACAGTTCGACCCGTGCACGGCGATTCCCGACACACCCAATGCGCTGCGCGACCAGATGTACCGCTACGAGTTCGGCGGCAGCACGCTGGTTCCCTACAACGCGGCCGTACCGGCCAATGCGCAGATCGATTCGATCACCATCGGCGGCACCGTCGCGGCGCCGGTCACGGCGGCAGCGACCGCCGAGGTCGCCGCCGTGCTGTGCCGCTTCGACGTCAACGACCCCGACCTTCCCGAGTGCGACCTGGATCCGGAGGATCCGGGCATGATCGCCATCACCCTGGTGTCCAACACCGACGTTGCGACGGAGAATGCGAGCGCGCAGATCAAGGAAACGGTCGGCACCTTCCGCACCTTCGGCGGCGCCGACGCGGTCCCGCTGGTGGCCTCGGGTACGGTCAACGGACTGGGCAACGCCGAGATCGTGGCCAATCCCAATGCCGGTGGCTTCGGCGTGCCCGGCTCGATCTGGGCGCCCGGCCAGGTCAATATCGAGGGTTCCGGCGGCGGTGGCATCGGCAGCGTGATCACCTGCCACATGGGCGAGTTCCTGCAGGGCAACGATGTCGACGACCTGTTCACCACGTGCACCGGCAACGCCTGCGGCTGCCCGACGCTGAACAATGGCGCATTGTCCGGTTCCGCGCAGGGCAACCAGATCGAGGGCATCGACGTTCTGGACATCGACGGCGGCCACGGCCTTCCGGACATCGCTTACTTCCCCTCGCACAAGGTGTCGCCGGTCAGCGGCCTGCAGCTCGACGTGCAGGACGACCACCTGGACGATTCGCTGTTCGAGTTCTTCTTCAGCCAGGACGTCGTGGACGGCACCGGCGCGCCCGGGGCCAGCCAGCCCGACGTGTCGCAGAACTGCGGCGACGGCGGCAATGGCGATTGCGCGATCGCTGCGCTGCAGTCGCTGGGCGCGCTGGAAACCGATTGCACCGACCTGAGCGCCGCCTCTACCGGCCTGTACTGGGCACGCAACGGCTGCAATCTGCCGGCGGTGGTCGGCTCGGCCACGGCACCGGTCGTGCTGGTGGTCGAAGACGACCTGCACCTGCAGGGCAATACCATCTTCTACGGCATGATCTTCGTGCGGTCCTCGACCAACACCGGGACATTCCGCGGCAACGGCAACATGACGATCTTCGGCACCACGATCATCGAGGGCAACATCGACACCAACGGCAGCATCCGCTACGTCTATTCGGAAAAGATCGCCCAGGCCATCAACAATTCACCCGCGTTCCAGCGATTCGGCCGCGTGCCGGGCAGCTGGCTCGATGCGCCCACGGCGTTCTAGGAGTCGTTCCATGACGAACCGCAACCGCTTCCGCCCCGCAACCGGCTTCAGCCTCATCGAAGTGCTGCTGGCGGTCGTCGTGCTCTCGATTGGCCTGCTGGCGCTGGCCGCGTTGCAGATGAACGTCGTACGCAGCAGCGCCGAGGCCAAGTCCCGCACCACCGGACTGGCGCTGGCCGAGGACAAGCTCGAGCAGATCCGCAACTTCACGCTGCGCAGCAGCAGCACCGCCGCCTGCCCCGCAGTCGGCGACGCGAACTGGCCCGAACAGTACCGCTGCATCGCCGCGCCCGGCGCGGCCGAGCAGCTCCCCGACGTCGACGGCTCGCTCGGCGGTACCGACTACAGCCGGAATTGGCGCGTGGAGCGCTATGTATGGGACTCGGCGACCGAACTGTTTGTCTCCCTCGGCGCGGTCACTGCGGACGATACCGCGGTAACGGCCGCCAGTGCGACCTACCGTCCCGGCACCGAGTTCAAACGTGTCATGGTCGATGTGAGCTGGACCGACGCCGAGGGCGATGCCAAGCTGGTGTCGGTCGAGGACGTGGTCAGCTCGATGAGTCCCGCGGAGAGCTCGCGCGTGCGCAGCCAGCGGGAGAACGCCAACCGCGGCCCGCAGGTGCTGATCACCAATCCCGAGGGAACCCCCGGCGTGATCCCGATCGCGATCGGCGGCGGCACCGAGACGGCGGCGACCAATCCGCGCCCCGAGGTCGCCGGCCGCCAGAACGACCAGCGCGTGGTCGAGACCCGCTTTGACGTACTCACCTACGCCGCCCTGAGCAACAGCAGCAACGCCCTGGTACAGAGCCGGATCGAGACCGCCGTGGTCGGCTGCACCTGCGTGTCGGGTACCGGCCCGTCGCCGAGGTACCGGCCCACGTTCTGGAGCGGTGAGCGCTATGCGGCGCCCGACAAGGTCGCCTCGTCCGCACCGGCGGCCCACAAGTCGCTGGGCAACAACGATCCGCCCGAGAGCCGGCTGTGCACCGAGTGCTGCCGTGACCACCACGACCAGGGCTTCAGCGGCGAGACGTTCTCTCCACGCCGCGGCAGCCACACGCACAACATCGTCAACAACGAGTATCCCGAGGCCTGCCGGCTGATCCGCGTGGACGGCATCTTCCGTGTCGCCGCCGACGCCTACAACGACTACGGCAACCTGCTGGAGACGGCCAACAGCGCGGACGATTTCTTCCCGAGCGCCGCGGGCATCTCCAACTACCAGGGCTTCGTGCTCGACTACCTCGACGATCGCATCGTCAGTGCCGGGTCCGGGGCATACAACACGATCCTGACCAGTGCCGAGACGGCCGCGCTGGAGTCCACGCACAGCCTGAACAATCCGTCGAAGATCCAGATCCAGGCCAGCGGCGACTTCAAGTGGCTGCACAACCGCGGCCTGTACATCGACTGGCTCGAGCCTGCGGCGATCCAGAAGATCAACGACGCCAAGAGCAACTGCGACACCTCGCAGACGACGATCGAGGCCTGCGTCCTGGAGCACGTGCCGTTCACCTCGATCAACGTCACCGAGCTGGCCAACTGGACGCCGGCATCCGGCACCCAGATCGTGGTGACCAACAACGATTTCCTCAGTTCGCTGGCGTCGACCGAGCCGGTTCGCGGCAAGGCCGAGTCGATCAGCGGCACCGACGGCAGGTTCATCGACGCCATCGGCGCGATCTTCAACTCGAACTCGGGGCTGGCGCTGCTGCTCACGCCGGTGCATGCGGACGAAGTCCTGCGTTCGGACTCGCAGACGTTCCAGATCGTGGGATCCAGCGGCGGCGGCCTGAGCGGCACCTACACGGTGACGTTCAATGGCTACACGTTCTCCACGTCCTCCGGCGCCCTCCCGACCATTACCAGCGACCCGGCTTCGGTGTGCAATTTCGCCACGACCGGCGCGACCAAGCCCAATCCGTACACCTGTTCGTCCAGCTCGCTGGGCGGCCAGACGATACTGACGATCGGAAACTACAATTACGAACGAAGCGCGTCCGTTACCGAGACGATCACGTGCTCGGGCGCCAGCGGCGACAGGAACCTCTCGGTCAAGTACGACGCAATCTACTGCCGCAATTACAGCGTCGATTCGGCGACGGTGGGTGCAGTCAGCGGCGTGGTGGGTTTGCCGGAGCCCTCCGACGGCGTGATGGCCGAGCGCACATCGATCGAGTTCTCCGCCGTCAATCCCAGCGACGCGATCTCGGTCTTCATGTCGCTGCAGGGGGAGACCCAGACCCCGGTGACCTGCACCTACGTTCCGCAGGGCCAGGGATTCAAGGGTACGGCCACCTCGGCGAACTGTCCGTAGGCCCGATCGGAAACGAGGCATGAAAAAAGGGCCCGCCTTTTGGCGGGCCCTTCCGTTTTCTGGCGCCCAAGGTAGGACTCGAACCTACGACCCTCTGATTAACAGTCAGATGCTCTAACCGGCTGAGCTACTTGGGCGAGGGGTGCGAATTCTGGGCCATGACAGGGTAGGCGTCAACCGACGCCGCGCCCGTCGCAGCCTCATTCCGGGCAGGTGGCGGTGATGGCTGCCGGGCTCGGTTTGCCATACCGGATCCGGCCGCGGTTGCTGATCACCAGCGTCTGCGCCCGGGCCGGCCCGCGGCCGTCGCACAGGGTGAAGGTGACGTTGGAGCCGGCGTTGCCGCCGCTGGGCTGGATCACGATGCGGGTGCGGCCGACGGTGGAGCGCAGGCGGACCTTGCCGGCCAGCGCGCCCTGGTGGAAGAACACGGTTTCGTCCGCCTCGCGCTCGCGATTGCCGTTGCGGTCCAGGAACGCGATCCAGCCGCCGCTCCAGTCCTGTCCGGCGTCGCAGGCAAGCGCATCGCCACTGGGGCACAGCACGGCGTGGCGGCCGGTGATCGCGGCGCGGCTGACGGCGCGGGTCAGGCTTGCCAGCAGGCCCGAACGCGCGTCGCCCGCGCGTGCGGCTTCCAGTGCGTTGGCCAGCGCCGGGATCGCGACCGCAAACAGGATCGCGACGACCGCCACGGCGATCATCAACTCGAGGAGGGTGAATCCGCTATGGGCGTTGCGCATCGCTGCGGGCCGGTGATGGACTGGCCTCGATGTTGGCGCGCACAGTCCGGCGCCGCAGTCGGCAGGCGGCTGCGATCGCTGTAGGAAAAGAAGCCGATCTACTGCGCTCCGGTCGATCGCGGGCATGGCCCGCTCCCACAGCGCTTCGCGGCGGCCGCTCGGCCGCCCCCCGCTCCGGCCGGTGCAGCCAGTGCGGGGTGGCCGCCCCAGGCGGTTCAGCCGCGCTGGCTATACTGACCGCTTGCCTTCCGTCGCCGTGATCCGATGTCCGACTGCTTCGAGCTCGTCGCCCCGTTCCAGCCTGCCGGCGACCAGCCGCAGGCGATCCAGGCGTTGATCAGGGGCTTCGAGAACGGCCTGGCGCGGCAGACCCTGCTGGGCGTGACCGGTTCGGGCAAGACCTACGCCATCGCCAACCTGATCCAGGCGGTGCAGAAGCCGACCCTGGTGATGGCACCCAACAAGACCCTGGCCGCCCAGCTCTACGGCGAGTTCCGCGAGTTCTTCCCGGGCAACGCGGTGGAGTACTTCGTCAGCTACTACGACTACTACCAGCCCGAGGCCTACGTCCCCTCGACCGACACCTACATCGAGAAGGACTCCTCGATCAACGAGCACATCGAGCAGATGCGCCTGTCGGCGACCAAGGCCCTGCTCGAGCGCAAGGACGCCATCATCGTGGCGACGGTCTCGGCCATCTACGGGCTGGGAGACCCCAACGAGTACTTCCGCATGGTGCTGCACATGGTGCGCGGCGAGCGCATCGACCAGCGCGAGCTGCTGCGCCGCCTGACCGAACTGCAGTACACCCGCAACGACATGGAGCTGCGCCGCGCCACCTACCGCGTGCGCGGCGAGGTCATCGACGTGCACCCGGCCGAGAGCGAGGTCGAGGCCCTGCGCATCGAGCTGTTCGACGGCGAGATCGAGCAGCTGTCGATCTTCGATCCGCTCACCGGCGAGGTGTGGCGGAAGATCCCGCGCTACACCATCTACCCGAAGTCGCACTACGTGACCACGCGGCGCACCGTGCTCGAGGCCATCGACCACATCAAGCCCGAGCTGAAGGACCGGCTCGAGTACCTGTACCGTGAGAACAAACTGGTGGAGGCGCAGCGCCTGCAGCAGCGCACCAGCTTCGACCTGGAGATGCTGGCCGAGGTCGGCTACTGCCAGGGCATCGAGAACTATTCGCGGCACCTGACCGGGCGCATGCCCGGCGAGCCGCCGCCGTGCCTGTTCGACTACCTTCCGCCGGACGCGCTGCTGGTGGTGGACGAGTCGCACGTGACCATCCCGCAGCTGGGCGCCATGTACAAGGGCGACCGCTCGCGCAAGGAGAACCTGGTCGAGTACGGCTTCCGCCTCCCCTCGGCGCTGGACAACCGGCCGCTGAAGTTCGAGGAATGGGAGCGGCGCGCGCCGCGCACGATCTTCGTTTCGGCCACGCCCGGAAAATACGAGGTGGAACACTCCGACGGCAACGTGGTCGAGCTGCTGGTACGCCCCACGGGTCTGGTCGATCCGCAGGTCGAGGTGCGGCCGGTCGCCACCCAGGTCGACGACCTGCTTTCGGAGATCCACGCGCGCGTGGCCATGGGCGACCGCGTGCTGGTCACCACCCTGACCAAGCGCATGGCCGAGAACCTGACCGAGTACCTGGGCGAGCACGGCACCAAGGTCCGCTACCTGCACTCGGACGTGGAAACGGTCGAGCGCGTGGAGATCATCCGCGACCTGCGGCTGGGCCAGTTCGACGTGCTGGTCGGGATCAACCTGCTGCGCGAGGGCCTGGACATGCCCGAGGTCTCGCTGGTGGCCGTGCTCGATGCCGACAAGGAAGGCTTCCTGCGCTCGGCCGGCTCGCTGATCCAGACCATCGGGCGCGCCGCGCGCAACGTCCGCGGCAAGGCGATCCTGTATGCCGATTCGATCACCCGATCGATGAAGGCGGCGATGGACGAGACCGAGCGCCGCCGCAACCGCCAGGTCGAGTACAACATCGAGCACGGCATCACGCCGGCCAGCATCGTCAAGAAGGTCTCCGACATCATGGAAGGCGCGCGAGCCGATGCCGCCGACGCCCGGGCAGGGCGCGGGCGCAAGGTCGCCGAGCCGAAGGTGGACTACCGCGGGCTGTCGCCGCAGCAGCTGGCCGCCAAGCTGAAGAAGCTGGAGCAGCAGATGTTCGACCACGCGCAGAACCTCGAGTTCGAGGACGCCGCGCGGGTCCGCGACGAGATCCGGCGCATCAAGGAACAGACGCTGGTGGCCTGATTGCCTGTTTCTCCCCTCTCCCCCCGGGAGAGGGGACGGGGGTGAGGGTCCGGACGATGCCAGGCGCCGATGATCGCAGCGCCCGTCATGGACGGCGTGGCTGCCGGCGAGAAGAGGTGGTGGTGGGCGCGACAGGGATCGAACCTGTGACCCCTACCATGTCAAGGTAGTGCTCTACCGCTGAGCTACGCGCCCGGAAGCCCCGGAAAGGACGCGGAAGTGTAGATTGCCGGCCCCGGGGTGGCAAGCCGCACGGCGGGCGGCGGGGCGCTGCGGGCACCCGATCGCGGCCATGGGCCGCTCCCACGCCGCTTCGATCTGCCTCATCGCGACGGCGACAAGCTGTAGGAGCGGGCGTTGCCCGCGAATGACCGAGCGCACGAGGGCGCCGGACCCCGATCGCGGGCAACGCCCGCTCCTACGAATTTCCGGCGGGGCGATGTGGGAGCGGCCCATGGCCGCGATTCCAGATGCATCGACCTTTCAGTCCACCACCAGCCTGCGCGCATGCAGCCGCCGGTACATCGGCTGGCACGCCTCGGCCACCTCCGCGGCCAGTCCCCGGAGCTGCGGTCGCCCCAGGGGCGGGGACTCGAAGCCGGTGGAGTGCCACACCCGCTGGTACCAGTGCGGCGCCCAGATGCCGTCGCTGGCGCGCGGGCCCTGCGGCCAGCCCAGCATGCGCGGGGTAAAGGCGATGCCCAGGTGTGCGCACAGCGCGCGCAGGTGCGCCTCGGGTCGCTCGAGGAAGTCGGTGGCGTCGATCACCGGCGCCGCCTTGCCCGTGGTCTCCAGCAGCCAGTCGAACAACTGCGCCTGCTGCGGCAGGCCGATCGCATCGGCAGTGACCGTCTCGCGGGCGCGCAGGTACGAGGCCACGACCAGGTCCGGATCGCGGATCAGCAGCACGTTGTCGAGCTGTGCGATCCAGTCGCGTCCGACCTCGGGCAGCAGGTGGTGGGCCATGTGCTTCTGGTAGAACAGCGGCCGTGAGCCCGGGACCGGTCCGGTCAGGAAGGCGACCACGCTGCGCCAGTCGGTGTCGCCCTCGGCGACGATGCGCTCGCGCAGGGGATGGTCCAGCCCCGTGCGCGCCAGGTAGTATGCGTACAGCGGCTCGTCGACCACGGCGCAGTCGCCCCGGTTGTCCCAGGAGCGCATCATCGCGGTGGAGATGTTGCGCGGGCCCGACCACATCGCGACCCGCCGGGCGGGAGCGGCGCTCACGGCCGGCTCCGTTCGGCGACGTCGCGCTCGAGCAGTGCGCCGTAGGCCTGCTGGAGCTGCTCGACGATCGGGCCGCGCCGGCCCTGGCCGATCGTGCGCCCGTCGACTTCGCGCACCGGCACCACCCCGCCGAAGGTGCCGGTGACGAAGGCCTCGTCGGCACCGTAGACATCGGTCAGGCTGAAGGCCTTCTCGTGCGCGCCAATCCCGGTTTCCCCGCACAGTGCCAGCACGTTGGCGCGGGTGATGCCACCCAGGCAGTACTGGCCGGTGGAGGTCCAGACCTCGCCGCGACGGACGATGAAGAAATGGGTGGAGTTGCAGGTGGCGACGAAACCGTGCGGGTCCAGCATCAGCGCTTCGTCGGCACCGGCCCGGGCCGCCTGGATGCAGGCCAGGATGCAGTTGAGCTTGCTGTGGGAGTTGAGCTTGGGATCCTGCACGTCCGGCGCACCCCGGCGCACGTGCACGGTGAACAGGCTGATGCCGTGCTCGAGCGTTTCGGGCAGCGGCTGCTTGTACTCGGCGACGATCACCACGGTGGCACGGCCGACTGCCACGCGCGGGTCCTGGTAGGGCGTGCGGCGGATGCCGCGGGTGACCATCAGGCGCAGGTGGGCGCCCTCGGTCATGCCATTGGCATCCAGGGTCTGGTACAGCGCGCGTGTCAGGGCATTGCGGTCCATCCCGATGTCGAGGTCCAGCGCCTTGGCGCCCTCGACAAGCCGGTCGAGGTGGGCGTCGAGGAAGGCCAGGCGACCGCGGTGCACGCGCAGGCCCTCCCAGACCCCGTCGCCGAGCACGAAGCCGCTGTCGAATACCGAGACGGTCGCTTCGGAGCGGGGCTTCAGGTCGCCGTTGACGTACACCAGGACCTCGGCGTTGCGTGGGTCGTCGTCGAAATCGTGGGTGCCCTGGGCCATCGGTCCTCCTCCGGTTCCCGCCAGTGTAGCGATCATCTGGAGCCCGACGGCCATGGACCCGGCCAGCATCGGGGCGTTTGAACGGTGTGCACGGTCATGCCAGAATTGCCGCGGAGCCGCCGCAGGGTGGCGATTTCAAGAGCAAGCCGGAGGTGGCCGCGCGGGAAACCGCGGGCCGAGCGTGCGACATGAGGACTCACCACTGACGCCAGAATCCACGCGCTGAGCCATCCTGGATCACAGCTAGGGGCGCCCGGCGCCCCTTTTTCGTGCCCGATGCCCGGGTTCCCTGCGCACACCGACGTCCCCCGGATACCCGATCCACATGATCAAGATCACCCTGCCCGACGGCAGCCAGCGGCAGTTCGACGGCCCCGTGTCCGTGTACGAGGTCGCCTCCAGCATCGGCCCGGGCCTGGCCAAGGCCGCCCTGGCCGGCAAGGTGGATGGCCGCCTGGTCGACCTGTCCTACCGCATCGAGGCAGATGCCGGGCTGGAGGTCGTGACCGACCGCCATCCCGACGCGCTCGAGATCGTCCGGCACTCCACCGCGCACCTGCTGGCACAGGCTACCCAGCGCCTGTTCCCCGACACCCAGGTCACGATCGGCCCGGTGATCGAGAACGGCTTCTATTACGACTTCGCCCGCGAGGCGCCCTTCACCCCCGAGGACCTGGAGAAGATCGAGGCCGAGATGCGCGCGATCGCGGCCGAGTCCCAGCCGCTGAGCCGCTCCGAGATGGGCCGCGACGAGGCGGTCGGCTTCTTCCGGGACAAGGGCGAGCAGTACAAGGCCGAGATCATCCAGGACATCCCCGCCCAGGAGCAGCTGTCGCTGTATTCGCAGGGCGAGTTCATCGACCTGTGCCGCGGCCCGCACGTGCCCGACACCGGGCGCCTGCGCCACTTCAAGCTGATGAAGCTGGCCGGCGCCTACTGGCGTGGCGATGCCAGGAACGCGATGCTCCAGCGCATTTACGGCACGGCCTGGCTGACCAGGGCCGACCTGGAGAACTACCTGCTGCAGCTCGAGGAGGCCGAGCGCCGCGACCACCGCAAGCTGGCGCGCCAGCTCGACCTGTTCCACCAGCAGGAGGAGGCGCCGGGCATGATCTTCTGGCACCCGCGCGGCTGGGCGCTGTGGCAGCAGGTGGAGCAGTACATGCGCGGCGTGTACCGGACCTCGGGCTACCGCGAAGTGCGCTGCCCGCAGATCCTGGACGTGGCGCTGTGGAAGAAGTCCGGGCACTGGGACAACTACCAGGAGCACATGTTCTTCACCGAGTCGGAAAAGCGCCAGTACGCGCTCAAGCCGATGAACTGCCCGGGCCACGTTCAGGTCTACAACGCCGGCCTGCACAGCTACCGCGACCTGCCGATCCGCTATGGGGAGTTCGGCTCCTGCCACCGCAACGAGCCCTCCGGGGCCCTGCACGGCATCCTGCGGGTGCGCGCCTTCACCCAGGACGACGGCCACGTCTTCTGCACCGAGGACCAGGTCGAGGCCGAGGTCGCCGCCTTCCACCAGCAGGCCCTGGCGGTCTACGCCGACTTCGGCTTCTCGGACATCGCCGTGAAGATCGCGACCCGCCCCGAGCAGCGGCTGGGCGGAGACGAGGTCTGGGACAAGGCCGAGGCGGCCCTGAGGGCCGCGCTGTCGGCCTGCGAGGTCCAGTGGGAGGAGCTGCCGGGGGAGGGCGCCTTCTACGGCCCCAAGATCGAATACCACCTGCGCGACGCCATCGGCCGCTCCTGGCAGCTGGGGACCATGCAGGTCGACTTCATGATGCCCCAGCGGCTGGGGGCCGAGTACGTGGACGAGCACTCGGGCCGCCGGCACCCGGTGATGCTGCACCGCGCCATCGTGGGCTCCATGGAGCGCTTCCTGGGCATCCTGATCGAGCATTTCGCCGGCGCCATGCCGGTCTGGCTGGCCCCGGTCCAGGCGGTGGTCATGAACATCACCGACGCCCAGGCCGATTATGTGAAGACGACGGCGCAAGCCCTTGTCAATGAAGGCTTTAGGGTGGAGGCCGATTTGCGCAATGAGAAGATCGGCTATAAAATCCGCGAACACACGCTGCAAAAGGTCCCGTACCTGCTCGTGGTCGGAGATCGCGAGAAGGATGGCGGGTCCGTTGCAGTGCGCGCGCGTTCCGGCGAGGACCTGGGCTCGATGAGCCTGCAGGGGTTCGTTGACCGGCTGCGCGTGGAAAACGGTCCGGGACGCTGACGGGGAACTCGGCGACCCGGGAGCGAAGGACATCGGAGGACCAACGATCAACATCGACAAGCAGAACCGCAAGAATGCGGATATCCGCGTACCGCGTGTACGCGTGATCGATGCCGACGGAGAGAACGTAGGTATCAAGACGCGCGACGAGGCCATGGCGATGGCCGAGGATTCAGGGCTGGACCTGGTGGAAATCGTGCCCAACGCCGACCCGCCCGTGTGCCGGATCATGGATTACGGCAAGTTCAAGTTCGAACTGCAGAAGAAGGCGGCCGCAGCCAAGAAGAAGCAGAAGCTGGTCGAGATCAAGGAACTGAAGTTCCGCCCGACCACGGACGAGGGCGATTACCAGGTGAAGATGCGCAATCTGCGCCGTTTCATCGAGGAAGGCGACAAGGTCAAGGTGACGATCCGTTTCCGCGGCCGCGAGATGGCCCACCAGGAACTGGGCCTGCACATGGCGCAGCGGATCGAGCACGACCTGGGCGAGGAGGTCGTCATCGAGCAGCGGCCGCGGCAGGAAGGCCGCCTGATGACGATGATGCTCGCGCCGAAAAAGCGGTAAGCGACAGAAGTGGTACGTGGTGTGTCATGGAATGAAGCCCGGGTTTGCGGGCAACACAAGCAGGGTTCGAGCAGGACGGAAAGCGTGGCGCAGCCACCGCTCGGCCAGGTATAGAAAACTGACAGGGAATATCCCGATGCCCAAGATGAAGACCAACAGGGCTGCCGCCAAGCGCTTCCGGAAGACCGCTTCCGGAAGGTTCAAGTGCGGGCACGCCTTCAGGAGCCACATCCTCACGAAGAAGTCGACCAAGCGCAAGCGCGGCCTTCGCGAGACCAACTACGTGCGCAAGGAAGACTCCGGTCGCGTCCAGCGCATGCTGCCGTACCTGTAAGGGAGGGCCCACGAGATGGCACGAGTCAAGCGTGGCGTCGTCGCCCGTCGCCGGCACAAGAAGGTCCTGCGTCTTGCCAGGGGCTACTACAACGCCCGTCGCAAGGTCTACCGCGTAGCCAAGCAGGCGGTCATCAAGGCGCAGCAGTACGCCTACATCGGCCGCAAGCAGAAGAAGCGCAACTTCCGATCGCTGTGGATCACGCGCATCAACGCGGCCGCGCGCATGCACGGCATGTCCTACAGCCGCTTCATGAACGGGCTGCGCAAGGCCAACGTCGAGCTCGACCGCAAGGTCCTGGCCGACATTGCCGTGCACGACCTGCAGGCCTTCGGCAAGCTTGCCGACCAGGCCCGCGACGCGCTCGCGGCGTAGGCGCGGATCCCTCCGCCGGGAGCCCGGATTGCCGGCTCCCGCCCGGCGCCCGGGCTCGGGTGGCGGAAAACAGCGTGGGGAAGGGCGCAAGTCCTTCCCCACGCGCATTTTCGGACCCGGGAAACTCCGCAGCACACAGCCCCACGAGGAACGCAGCGCGCCGCCGCATGAACGACCTGGAATCATTGACCCGAACAGCGCTGGAGGACGTCGAGTCCGCGGACTCGATCGAGGCGCTCGAGGCCGTGCGCGTGCGCACGCTCGGCAGGCACGGCGCCATCACCGGACAGCTCAAGTCGCTGGGCAAGCTGCCGCCGGAGCAGCGCCGGGAACAGGGCGAGCAGGTCAACCTGGCCAGGGATCGCCTGCACCAGGCGATCATCGCCCGCCGTACCCGGCTCGAACAGGCCGAGCTGGCCGAGCGCGTTGCCGGGGAGCGCGTCGACGTCACGCTGCCCGGCCGCGATGCCGAAAGGGGCACGCTGCACCCGGTCATGCACACCCTGGAGCGCATCGTCGCGATCTTCTCGCGGCTGGGCTACGGCGTCGCCGAGGGGCCGGAGATCGAGGACGACTGGCACAACTTCGAGGCCCTGAACTTCCCGCCGCACCACCCGGCGCGGGCCATGCACGACACCTTCTACTTCCCGGACGGGCGGCTGCTGCGCACCCACACCTCGCCGGTGCAGATCCGCGCCATGGCCGGGAGCACGCCGCCGATCCGGGTGATCGCGCCGGGCAAGGTCTACCGCAGCGATTCGGACCAGACCCATACGCCGATGTTCCACCAGGTCGAAGGCCTGCTGGTGGACGAGACCTCCAGCTTCGCCGACCTCAAGGGCACGTTGAAGGATTTCGTCTCGGCTTTCTTCGAGCGCGACTTCGAGATGCGCTTCCGGCCCAGCTACTTCCCGTTCACCGAGCCCTCGGCCGAGGTCGACATCCGCTGGGAGCGGGAGGACGGCTCCGGAAGCTGGCTGGAGGTCCTGGGCTGCGGCATGGTCCACCCCGTGGTGCTGCGCAACTGCGGCATCGATGCCGAGCGCTACACCGGCTTCGCCTTCGGCCTGGGCGTGGAGCGCATGGCGATGCTGCGTTACGGCGTGGAGGACCTGCGCAGCTTCTTCGACAATGACCTTCGGTTCCTGCGGCAGTTCGCCTAGCAGGCTGTTGAAAAACAGCCTGCTGGATGGTTGCCGGAGATTTCGGGTCCGCGCTCCGACCGCCCGTTCACCCTTCGATACCTCAGGGCGAACGGGTGTTGCGGCCACACGGCAGGTGCAGCGGAGCTGATGCCTGCATCGAGCACGAAACGGTGGTGCCGTTCGTGCTGAGGTATCGAAGCACGAGCGGCGACGCATCGCTCAACAAGGCGATTGAATCATGAAATTCTCCGAAAACTGGCTGCGCGAACTGGTCCCCGTCGACGCCGACCACGACACCCTGGTTGCGCGGCTGACCATGTCCGGCCTCGAAGTGGAGTCGGTCGAACCGGTTGGAGAACGCATCGAGGACATCGTCGTGGCGCAGATCCTCCACTGCGAGCCGCACCCGGACGCGGACCGGCTGCGCGTGTGCGAGGTCGATGCCGGTGATGGCAGGCTGCAGATCGTGTGCGGCGCGCCGAACGCCAGAGCGGGCCTGAAGGCGCCGCTGGCCCGCGTCGGCAGCACACTGCCCGGCGGGCTGACCATCGGCTCCACCAGGCTGCGCGGCGTGGAATCCAACGGCATGCTGTGCTCTTCGAAGGAGCTGGGCATCTCCGAGGAGGCCACCGGGTTGATGGAACTGCCCGCGGACACACCCGTCGGGGCCCGCCTGACCGACGTGCTGCATCTGCCCGATGCGCGCATCGAACTGAAGCTCACGCCCAACCGTGCCGACTGCCTGGGTCTGCGCGGGCTGGCCTTCGATGTCGCTGCGCAGTTCGGCTCGATTGCGATCGAACCGCCGGCGCCGACCATTCCCCCGTTGTTGCACGATGCGCTCCAGATCCGCCTGCAGGCCGGCGCCGACTGCCCGCGCTACTGTGGCCGCGTGATCCGGCGCGTGGATCCGACCGCGCCCTCACCCCTGTGGCTGACCGAGCGGCTGCGGCGCTGCGGCCTGCGCCCGGTCAGCGCCGTGGTGGATGTCACCAGCCTGGTGATGCTCGAGCTGGGGCAGCCGCTGCATGCCTTCGACCGCGATACCCTGGAAGGCGAGATCACGGTGCGCCGCGCCGGCGACCGGGAGTCGCTGAAGCTGCTCGACGAACGCACCGTGGAACTGGACCGGGAGTTCCTGGTGATCGCCGATGATCGCGCCGCGGTGGCCCTGGCCGGTGTCATGGGTGGCTACGATACCCGCGTGACCGATGCCACCCGGGACGTGTTCCTGGAGGCTGCGCATTTCTCGCCGGCGGTGGTCGCCGGCCGGGCCCGGCGGCTGGGCATGCACACCGATGCCGCGCACCGGTTCGAGCGCGGCGTCGATCCGGAGCTGCCGCGCCGGGCCATCGAGCGCGCCACCGAACTGCTGCTGGCGATCACCGGCGGCGAACCCGGCCCGGTCACCGAGGCGGTGCTCGAAGATGCCCTGCCCGGGCGCGCCCCGGTCGCGCTGCGCCGGCAGCGCCTGGCGCGGGTGCTCGGCCTGGCGGTACCCGATGCCGAGGTCGAGCGCATCCTGGGCGCGCTGGGCATGCAGGTGGAGTCCACCGCAGACGGTTGGAGCGTGACCCCGCCATCGCGGCGCTTCGACATCGGGATCGAGGAAGACCTGATCGAGGAAGTCGTGCGCGTGCATGGCTACGAGGCCGTGCCGACCCATGCGCCCTCCGGTGAACTGCCGCTGCCGGTAGTCACCGAGACGCGGGTGTCCACCGACGCGCTGCGCGCGCAGGCTGCCGCGCGCGGCTACAGCGAGGCGCTCAACTACGCCTTTCTTGCCCCCGAGCTGCTGCGGACCTGGGGCCTGGACGAGGGCGCGGTGGCCCTGGCCAACCCGCTGTCGGCCGAGATGGCGGTGATGCGCACGGCGCTGTTGCCGGGCCTGGTGGAATCGCTGCGACGCAACCTTGCGCGCCAGCACACGCGCGTGCGGCTGTTCGAGCTCGGACACAGCTTCCGGATGGGTTCCGCCGGGCCGGAGGAATCGCAGCGCATTGCCGCGGTCGCGGTCGGCGCCGCGGAACCCGAGCAATGGTCGAGGGCCGCTCGCGGGATCGACTACTTCGACATCAAGGGCGACCTGCAGAGCCTGATCGCCCTGACCGGGCAGCCGCAGGCCTTTACGTTCGAGCCGGCTGCCGACGTAGCCTGGCTGCACCCGGGGCGCTCGGCGCGCGTACTGCGGGCGGGCGAGGCGATCGGGTGGATCGGCGAGCTGCACCCCCGGCTGGTCGCCGCCCTGGACCTTCTCGCCGGGCCGGTGGCCTTCGAGGTCGACGTCGGGGCCCTGGCCGGGCGGGCGGTCGCCCGGGCCGGCCGCATCTCCCGCTATCCGTCCGTCCGGCGGGATCTGTCGCTCGTCGTGGCCGAAACCGTCGCCTGGGCGGACATGGCGGCCAGCCTGCGCGCGGCGCTGGGCGAGCGCCTGACTGATATTGCCGTGTTCGACCGCTATACCGGCCCAGGGCTGGAATCAGGATGCAAGAGCCTCGCTATAGGCTTGATTTTGCAAGACGTTTCCCGCACGCTAACCGATGCCGACGCCGATGCCGCCGTGGCAACGGCCGTGGCGGCGCTGCAGCGCGAGCATGGCGCGAGGTTAAGGGGGTGACATGGCGCTGACCAAAGCCGACATGGCCGAACGCCTGTTCCAGGACGTGGGCCTCAACAAGCGCGAGGCCAAGGAGTTCGTCGATGCCTATTTCGACGTGCTGCGGGTAGCGCTCGAGCGCGGCCAGCAGGTCAAGCTTTCCGGCTTCGGCAACTTCGACCTGCGCCGCAAGAACCAGCGTCCCGGACGGAATCCCAAGACGGGGGAGGAGATTCCGATTTCGGCGCGAACGGTCGTGACCTTCCGCCCCGGACAGAAGCTGAAGGAGCGGGTGGAGGCCTATGCTGGATCCGGGCAGTAACCGCGAGCTCCCGCCGATCCCGGCCAAGCGCTACTTCACGATCGGTGAGGTCAGCGAGCTGTGCCAGGTGAAGCCGCACGTGCTGCGCTACTGGGAAACCGAGTTCCCGAGCCTGAAGCCGGTCAAGCGGCGCGGCAACCGGCGCTACTACCAGCGCCACGACGTGCTGACCATCCGTCAGATCCGGTCGCTGCTGTACGAGCAGGGCTTCACCATCACCGGCGCGCGCCAGCGCCTGGAAGGGGAGCAGGGCCGCATGGAGGCCAGCATGTCGGCCCAGATCGTGCGCCAGGTGCGCATGGAGCTCGAGGACATCCTGCAGCTGCTGAAGCGGTAGGACCGCCCCGCTTCTGGTCCCCTTTTGGTCTCCCGGTCACGTATAATCCGGCTCCCTCCGCGTCGCCGCATGGCGCCGCATGGACCGCAAGCGTCGGGGCGTAGCGCAGCCTGGTAGCGCACCACAATGGGGTTGTGGGGGTCGCGAGTTCGATTCTCGCCGCCCCGACCATCTTGCGGACGGGGAGCGCGGGGTCAGCGGACCGCGGGGTCAGAGTACATTTTCTCCGACCGGAGAAAATGTACTCTGACCCCTCCCGGTTACCCAGGCCGAGGTCGCGATGCGCGCGCTGTATCCGGAGATCGAACCCTTCGACGCCGGCCGCCTGCCGGTCGGCGATGGCCATGAGCTGTACTACGAACAGTGCGGCGATCCCGAGGGAAAGCCCGTGGTTCTGCTGCACGGCGGTCCCGGGGCCGGATGCAACGCCAGGATGCGGCGCTTCCACGATCCGGCGCGCTACCGGATGGTGCTGTTCGACCAGCGCGGTGCCGGGCGCTCGACACCGCACGCGGAACTGGCGGGCAATACCACCCGGGACCTGGTCGCGGACATCGAACGCCTGCGTGAACGCCTGCACATCCCGCGCTGGCAGGTATTCGGCGGCTCCTGGGGTTCGACGCTGGCGCTGGCCTACGCGCAGGCGCACCCGGCCCAGGTCACCGAACTGGTGCTGCGTGGCATCTTCATGCTGCGGCGCTGGGAACTGGAGTGGTTCTACCAGCAGGGCTGCTCCCGGCTGTTTCCCGATGCCTGGCAGCACTACCTGGAACCGATCCCCGAGGTGGAGCGCCATGACCTGATCGGCGCCTATCACCGGCGGCTGACCCACGAAGATGCCGACGTGCGGCTCACTGCTGCGCGCGCCTGGGCGGTGTGGGAAGCCTCCACCAGCTTCCTGCGCCAGGATCCGGCCTTCATCGACGCCCACAAGGGCGAGAGCTTCGCGCTGGCCTTCGCGCGCATCGAGTGCCATTACTTCGTCAATGGCGGGTTCTTCGAGGTCGAGGACCAGTTGCTGCGCGATGCCGACCGCATCGCCGGCATCCCGGGCACCATCGTCCACGGCCGTTACGACGTCGTTTGCCCGTTACAGAACGCCTTCGACCTGCACCGTGCCTGGCCGGATGCGCGGCTGGAGGTCATCCCCGACGCCGGCCACTCGGCCTTCGAACCGGGCAATGCCGACGCCCTGCTCCGGGCCACCGACAGTTACGCCGCCGCGACCGCGAGGCGGTAGCACAACCCGGGGCCCCGGGTTCCGGACGCGCGCAGGGACATCCCGGAGTCTCAGGCGGCCTGTGCCTCGCTCTTGCGCGGACCTTCCGTCAGCGCCCGGCGCACCGCCTCGACGATCAGCTCGACCTCGTCGGAGCCGGTCGCGAAGGTCGGCGTGAACCGCAGGGAATTGGCGCCGCCGTGGATCACGCCGATGCCGCGCTCGCGCAGCCACTCCTCGGTCGAGCCGGTTCCGAAGCACCGGAACTGGGGCGCCAGCTCGCAGGAGAACAGCAGACCGGTCCCCTGCACCTTCGTGATCAGGCCATCGAGATCCGACTTCAGGCCCTCCAGCCGCTCGAGGAATTCGCGCCCGCGCTCGACGATGTTGGCGCGGATTTCCGGGGTCAGCGACTCCAGCACCGCCACCGCCACGTCCATGGCCCGCGGGTTGGCCGTCATCGTGTTGCCATAAATGCCCTTGCGGTACAGCTCGGCCGCGTGCCGGCTCACGGCCAGCACCGAGAGCGGGTACTGGCCGGCATTGAGTGCCTTCGAATAGGTCTCCATGTCCGGCGCATCGAGCTTCTCGAATCCCGGGTAGTCGACGATCGAGAGCACGCCATGGGCGCGCAGGCCGGCCTGGATCGAGTCCACGAGCAGCAGGCTTCCGTGGGTGCGGGTCAGCTCGCGCGCCGCCGCGTAGAACTCCGCTGGCACGGCGCGGCCCGGATCGCCTTCGCCCATGACCGGTTCCAGGAACATCGCCTCGATGAACCAGCCGTGTGTCTGCGCTTCGGCGAACGCGGACCGCAGCTGTTCGATGTCGTAGGGCTCGACCACCAGCAACTGGTCGTCATTGCGGAAACTGGCCAGGTGCTGCAGGTAGGCCTTGCGGGTGGAGTCCGAGTAGCGTGCCGGGCGCTCGGTGCGGCCGTGGAAGGCGCCGCGCACGGCCAGCCGGCGGATCCTGTGGCCGGCATGGCGACCGCCCGGGTCGGTCATCAGCTTGGCATTGACGTCGGCCAGGCGCGCGGCCAGCGTCACTGACTCGGAGCCCGAGTTCAGGCACAGGAAACGGTCGTAGGGGCAGCCGCCGCGCCGATGGCCGATCTCGCGCCGCAGCGCCTCGGCCAGGCGCAGGTGCGACAGGCTCGGCGTCATGATGTTCGCCATCACCTGCGGCCGCGCCAGAGCCGCGCTGATGCGTTGCGGATTGTGCCCGAAGCCGAGCATTCCGTAGCCACCCGAATCGTGGATCACGGCGCCCTTGAGCGTCACGATCCAGGGGCCCTGGGCGACCAGCGCCACGTACGGATTGACCGCGTCGTCGGAGTAGAAGTTGACGAAATGCTGCTGTGCGGCGCGGATCTGCGCCTGCTCGTCTTCGCGCAGCAGCGTGTCGAACTCCGCGCGCAGCTCGCGGTGGCGCGCCACCGCCGACTCCACGGCGGCGACCAGGTCCGGGTGCGAACGCGCCAATCGCTCCAGCACGTCGTCGGGAAGGCCGCGGGTGCGCATCGTTCCGCCGTACTCGCGAAGCTCGCGCAGCTGCTCGATCAGGTTCATCAGAATGCTCCTCCGTGCCTGGCTCGAGCGATGCGCGAGGCATCCGTTGCCGGCATGTGCAGAAAACAAGTCCTGAAAAAATAAGGGCTTGCGGAAACCTCCAGTTTATCATGCCGTCCAAGGCCGGTGCCCGGGCGGGTGCTGTTCGCCTCGGCCTGCGATCGGTCACCGGTTCCATTGGCCGGTTCCAGTAGCCAGTGACGGTGCGAGAGGGCAGTATCCGCGCCGCGGCAACGCGGCCGCGCCGGTGCGGAGGCAGTCCGAGGCGATCCGGCCTCCGGCCGGCCACGCGATCCGGCCATTGGAACGGGTATTGAAGAAGTCCGACTTCCACTACGAACTCCCCGGGGAGCTGATCGCCCAGCAACCGCTGCCAGAACGCTCGGCGAGCCGGCTGCTGGTCCTGCCGCCGCGTGGCGAACCCGAGGATCGCGCCATCGTCGAGCTTCCCGGTCAGCTGGCGCCGGGCGACCTGCTGGTGTTCAACGACACCCGCGTGATTCCGGCGCGGTTGTCCGGCAGCAAGGACAGCGGCGGGCGCGTGGAGATCCTGGTCGAGCGCGTGCTCGGCACCCACGAGGTGCGGGCGCAGCTGCGCGCCAGCAAGTCGCCCGGACCGGGCTCGCGCATCGACCTGGGCGACGGCACCCTGGTGACCGTGCTCGGCAGGGACGGCGAGTTTTACCTCCTGCATTTCGATTGCACCGAGCCGGTGGAGCGGGTCCTGCTGCGGCTGGGGCGCGTGCCGTTGCCGCCGTATATCCGGCGCGGGCCGACGCCCGAGGATGCCGAGCGCTACCAGACCGTGTTCGCGCGCGAGGCCGGCGCGGTGGCAGCGCCCACTGCCGGCCTGCACTTCGACGAGCCTCTGCTCGCTGCACTGCACGCGCGCGGCATCGAGACCGGCACGGTGACCCTGCACGTGGGCGCCGGCACCTTCCAGCCGATGCGGGGCGAGCGGATCCAGGACCACGTGATGCACAGCGAGTGGCTCGAGGTCGGCGCCGACCTGTGCGCGAAGATCGCCGCCACGCGCAGCCGCGGCGGCCGCGTGGTGGCGGTGGGCACGACCGTCGTGCGCGCGCTGGAAACCGCCTGGCACGAGGACTGCGTGCGTCCGTTCGCCGGCGAGACCCGGATCTTCATCTTTCCCGGCAAGCCGGTACGCAGCATCGACGCGCTGCTGACCAACTTCCACCTGCCCGAATCGACGCTGCTGATGCTGGTGTGCGCTTTTGGCGGCCGCGAGCGCGTGCTCTCGGCCTACCGTCACGCGGTCTCGCGGCGGTACCGTTTCTTTTCCTATGGTGATGCCATGCTGGTGTTCCCGGAGGCGGCGCGATGAGCCGGATGCGCTTTGAACTGCTGGGCAGCGACGGCGCGGCCCGGCGCGGGCGCCTGCGATTTCCGCGCGGGACGGTGGAGACACCGGCATTCATGCCCGTGGGCACCTACGGATCGGTCAAGGCGATGACCCCGCGCGACGTGGAGGCTGTCGGCGTCGAGATGATCCTGGGCAATACCTTCCACCTGATGCTGCGGCCGGGCCCGGAGATCGTGCGCGCGCATGGCGGGCTGCATGGGTTCAGCGGCTGGCAGCGGCCGATCCTGACCGATTCGGGCGGCTTCCAGGTCTGGTCGCTGGCCGGGCGCCGGCGGATCACCGAGCAGGGCGTGAGCTTCGCCTCGCCGGTGGATGGCGCGCCGGTGTTCCTGGGCCCGGAGGAATCCATGCGCATCCAGCGCGAACTGGGCGCGGACGTGGTGATGGTCTTCGACGAATGCACGCCCTACCCGGCCACCGGGGAGCAGGCGAGTGCATCCATGGAGCGGTCGCTGCGCTGGGCCGAACGCTCCAGGTGCGCCCACGAGGGCAACGACGCGGCGCTGTTCGGCATCGTGCAGGGCGGCATGCATGCCGCCCTGCGGCAGCGGTCGGCCGCCGAGCTGGTGGCGCTGGACTTCGACGGCTATGCGATCGGAGGACTCAGCGTCGGCGAGCCGCCGGTCGAGCGCGAGCACGTGCTGGAGCACACTGTCCCGGTGTTGCCGGTCCAGCATCCGCGCTACCTGATGGGGGTGGGGCGCCCGGAGGACATCGTCGAATCCGTGGCCCGCGGCATCGACATGTTCGACTGCGTGATGCCGACCCGCAACGCCCGCAACGGGCACTATTTCACCCGTTTCGGCACCGTGCGCATCCGCAACGCCCGGTACGAGCGCGACACCGCGCCGATCGACCCTCAATGCGCCTGCTACGCCTGCACCGGCGGATTCTCGCGCGCTTACCTGCGGCACCTGGAGCGCTGCAACGAGATGCTGGCCGCGATGCTGGGCACCCTCCACAACCTGCACTACTACCAGGAGCTGATGCGGGAGATCCGCGGGGCCATCGAGGCCGACGCGTTCGCGGCGTTCCGGGAGCGCTTCTACGAGCTGCGGCTCGGGACCCGGGACCCGGGTCCCGGGTCCCGGGTCCCGAGTCCCGACCCCCCTGTGTCATAATCCGCGCCCTTTGCAGGCCCGGAACGCACGATGGAGCCGAACATGCTCGACTTGCTGATCTCCCCCGCCCACGCCCAGGCCGCCGGCGCCGCCGCGCCCAGCCCGTGGCCGTCCATGCTGATGCTGGGCGTGTTCTTCCTGATCTTCTGGCTGTTCCTGATCCGCCCGCAGATGAAGCGGGCCAAGGAGCACCGCAACATGCTCGGCGAGCTCGCCAAGGGCGACGAGGTCGTGACCTCCGGCGGGATCGTCGGGCGCATCGACGCCCTGGGCGATGCCTTCGTGACCGTGGAGGTCGCCGACGGTGTGCACCTGAAGGTGCAGAAGCAGGCCATTGCGGCGGTACTGCCCAAGGGCACCTTGAAGTCGGCCTGAGGCCACCCCAGAACACTACCCCAACGGCCGCCGCGCGGCCGACGACGATCCTCCCATGCTCGAATTCCCCCGCTGGAAGTACGCCCTGGTCCTGCTGCTCGCGGTCCTGAGCGTCGTGTACGCCGTGCCCAACCTGTACCCGCAGGATCCGGCAGTGCAGATCTCCGCCAATCGGGGCAGCAGCGTCGACGCGGCCTTGCAGGAGCGCGCACAGCATGTCCTGGGCGAGGCCGGGATCGAGCCCACGCAGGTTGAAATCGACGGCGACACCCTGCTGGTGCGGCTGGACTCGGCCGACACACAGCTGCTGGCGGCCGACCTGCTGCGCAATGCGCTCGGCGACGGCTTCGTGGTGGCGCTGAACCTGGCCTCGACGGTGCCGGACTGGCTGGCCGCGATCCGGGCCACGCCATTGATGCTGGGGCTGGACCTGCAAGGTGGTGTGCACTTCCTGATGGAGGTCGACGAGCGGGCCGCCCTGGAGAAGCGCGAGACCGGCTTCGCGGACGACATCCGCTCGCTGCTGCGCGAGAAGGGCGTGCGCTACCGCAGCGTCAATCGAGCCCCTGGCGGCATCCGGGTGGAGCTGCGCGAGGGCGAAAGCGTGGATGCGGCAGCCGCGGCCATTTCCAGCGAACTGCCGCAACTGCTGGTGACCGACGCCGAAAGCGGCAATGCGCTGCAGGTCAGTATCCGCGAGGCCGAACTCAAGGCGGTCGTCGACAATGCGATCGAGCAGAACATCGGCACCCTGAACAACCGCATCAACGAACTGGGCGTGGCCGAACCGATCATCCAGCGCCAGGGCGCCAGCCGCATCGTGGTGCAGCTGCCGGGGGTCCAGGACACCGCCCAGGCCAAGAAGATCCTGGGTGCAACGGCCACCCTGGAATACCGCCACGTCGTGGAGGGCAATCCCTACGAGGCGGCGCAGACCGGACGCGTGCCGCCCGATGCACGCCTGTACTACCGCCGCGAGCTGGGCATCGACGGCCAGCCGATGCCAGTGCTGCTGTCCAGGCGCGTGATCGCCTCGGGCGATCAGCTGGTCAATGCCACCTCCGGGTTCGATCCGCAGAGCGGTACGCCGGAGGTCAACGTCACACTGAACAACGTCGGCGGCAAGCGCATGCTGGATTACACCAGCGAGAACGTCGGCAACAGCATGGCCGTGGTCTTCATCGAGCGTATGCCGGTCACGCGCATCGTCGACGGCGAGGAAGTGCGCTCGACCCGGATCTCCGAGGAAGTGATCTCGGTGGCGACCATCCAGGGCGTGTTCGGCAAGCGCTTCCGCACCACCGGTCTGGACAGCACCCAGGAGGCGTCCGACCTGGCGTTGCTGCTGCGCGCCGGCTCCCTGGCGGCGCCGGTCGACATCGTCGAGGAGCGTGTGATCGGTCCCTCGCTGGGCAAGGAGAACATCGAGGCCGGCACGCGCGCGATCATCATCGGCTTCCTGGCCGTGTGCGTGCTGATGATCTTCTATTACCGCGTATTCGGAATGATCGCGGTCACCGCGCTGCTGACCAACCTGCTGATGCTGGCGGCCGTGCTCTCGGCGGTCGATGCGACCCTGACCATGCCGGGTATCGCCGGCATCGTGCTCACACTGGGCATGGCCATCGACGGCAACGTGCTGATCTGCGAACGCATCCGCGAGGAGCTGCGCAACGGCAATACGCCGGTGGCCAGCATCAAGGCCGGCTATGAGCGGGCCTGGACCGTGATCCTGGACTCCAACGTGGCCAAGATCATCGCCGCGGTGGCGTTGTTCTCGTTCGGCTCCGGCCCTGTGCGCGGATTCGCGGTGGTCCTGTTCTTCGGCGTGTTGACCTCGATGTTCACCTCGGTCACGGTCTCGCGCGCGATGGCGACCCAGATCTATGGTGGCCGCCGCAAGGTCGCACGTATCTCGCTCGGGCAGCGGGCGCACTGAAAGCCGGCGCCCGCGGGCGCCGCGATGCTCAAAAAACCTCCGGACAGGCCCGGAGGTCTGTGTGCCAGGGATGGCGCGCTCGCGGATCGGGTACGCAAGTGCCGGATCCGCGGATCCCGACAGGTCCGGGATGGCATGGATCGGACCCTCCTCAACAGAGAGCGCAAGGCGTGGAATTCTTCAACCCGAAAAGCAACCTCGATTTCATGCGCTACCGGCGCGTCACCTTCGTGGTGGCGCTGCTGCTGGTGGCCGGATCGATCGCTTCGCTGGCCACGCGCGGTCTGAACCTGGCGCTGGACTTCACCGGCGGTACCCTGGTCGAGGTCATCTACGCCGAGCCGGTCGAGCAGCCGGACGTGGTTCGTGCGCTCGAGGCCGACGGCATCGAAGGCGCCATCGTGCAGCGCTACTCGTCCACCAACCTGTCGATCCGGCTGTCGCCGGACGCGGTCGAGGAGGCTGCGGCCGGCGTCGACCTGGGCGAGTCCAGTCTGGACGCGCGAAATGCAGCGGTCGGGCAGAAGGTGCTCTCGGCGCTGCAGGCCGACGGCCGCGAGGTGCGGATCACCCGCAGCGAATACGTGGGCCCGCAGGTCGGCAAGGAGCTGGTGCAGAACGGCATCGTCGCCGTGTTCGTGGTACTCGCCGGCATCATGATCTACATCGCGATGCGCTTCGAGTGGAAGTTCGCCGTGGCGACGGTGGCCACCGAGCTGCACGACGTGATCGTCGTACTGGGCTTCTTCTCGGTGACGGGCATGGACTTCGACCTGACCGTACTGGCGGCGATCCTGGCGGTCGACGGCTATTCGGTCAACGACACGATCGTGGTCTTCGACCGCGTCCGCGAGCTGTTCCGGTCCGCGCGCAAGGCCTCGCCGGTGGAGGTCATGAACCGCGCCGTCAATACCACGCTGTCGCGCACGATCATGACCTCGGTCACGACGCTGCTGACGGTGGTCTCGCTGTACCTGGTCGGTGGGCCGAGCCTGCAGGGCTTCTCGCTCGCGCTGATCGTGGGCATCATCGTGGGCACGCTGTCGTCGATCTTCTTCGCCTGCCCGGTGCTGCTGCGGCTGCAGGTCTCCAAGCAGGACCTGATGCCCAAGGTGCGTGACGACGCCGAACTGGCGCGCAGGCCGTAAGAGCCCGGGAAGTGCGAAAGCGGTTTCTTCAGCAAGGAACGCAAAGTGACCACAGCGGTTTCTTCCGCAAAGGACGCAAAGGACGCAAAGGGAGCAGGAATCGAGAAGCCGGGAAACTGACCCGGTAATCGCTGCTTCCTGTTTTTTTTACGTCCCTTTGCGTGCTTTGCGGACCAATGCACTTCGCCTTCCGCTCTCTGCTCACCGGGTCGCGTCAGCTAGTTCCGGAACGCCGCCGCGTACCCGCTCTCCAGCAGCGTCTTCTGCAGCGCGTCGCAGAACTTCAGGTTGCCCGCCACCACCTGTCCGCCGTCGAGCTTCAGGTCGCGGCCACGGAAGTCGCAGACGCGACCACCGGCTTCGCGCACCAGCAGCACGCCGGCGGCGATGTCCCAGGACTGGATCCCCGCCTCGAAGTAGCCGTCGACGCGGCCGCACGCCGTGTAGGCCAGGTCCAGCGCGGCCGAGCCGGCGCGGCGCACGTCCTCGCAGGACTCCAGGAGCTGCGCGACCGCGTCCAGCTGGGGGCGCAGGCGCGAGCGCTCGCGCGGTGGAAATCCGGTCGCCACGAGGCCCCCTTCCAGCGCCGTGCGCTGGGACACGCGGATGCGGCGGTCGTCGAGGAACGCGCCGCCGCCGCGCGAGGCGGTGAACAGCTCGTTGCGCAGCGGATCGTAGATGACGCCCAGGACCGGCTCGCCGTCCTCGACCATGGCGATGGAGACCGCGAAATGCGGGAAGCCACGCAGGTAGTTGCTGGTGCCGTCCAGTGGATCGATCACGAAGACCTGCCGCCCGTGGCCGGAGGCACCGCCCTCCTCGCCGAGGAAGGCCGCCTTCGGGAACGAGCGCTTGAGCTCTCGTACGATCTCGGCCTCGGCCGCCGAATCGACTTCGCTGGCGTAGTCCTGGCGCGACTTTTCCATGACGGCCAGGCTTTCCAGCCGGCCGGCATGGCGCATGATCAGGGTGCCAGCCGCTCGGGCGGCCTTGACCATCACGGTGACGGCGGGCTTCTGCATCGCGTCGATTGCTCGTTGGAGAAAGAACCCGGCGCCGCGGAAATACGGGCGCCGCAGGGGCGGGAAGTCTAGCAGGCCGGCGCGGCCGAACCGTCGTTACCCGCACCGGACTCTGCGAGAATCGGCGGCTCCAGGGCTTTCCACCCGCAGGGGTTTCCCACCCGCAGCGGTTCCCCACCAGCAGGTATCCGGTTACCGGTGAACGCGGACAATTGCCAGGCTCTCAGGATCCCGGTGCGCATCGTGCTGGTGGGCACCCAGCACCCGGGAAACATCGGTGCGGCGGCACGCGCCATGAAGACCATGGGCCTGCACGAGCTGGCGCTGGTCGCGCCGGAGCGGTTTCCGGACCCCGAGGCCGAAGCCCGTGCCGCCGGCGCCGGCGTGCTGCTCGCCGGTGCGCAGGTCCACGGATCGCTGGCCGCTGCGATCGGCGACTGTGTGGCCGTGCTGGGCTGCTCGGCCCGGCGCCGGGGGGTGGCGCTGGAGGAACTGGCACCGGACGTGGCCGCACGGCGGATGCTCGAGGCCCGCACGGACGGCCCGGTCGCGCTGCTGTTCGGGCGCGAGCGCACCGGCCTGAGCAACGACGAGTTGAACCTGTGCCAGGCAATGGTGCGGATTCCGTCCGACCCGGACTTCGGCTCGCTGAACCTTGCAGCGGCCGTCCAGGTGCTCTGCTACGAACTGCGGCTGGCGGCACTGGGGACGCAGCCACCTGCACCGGTCCGGCGCGACAGGCCAGCCACCGCGGAGGAGCTCGAGGGCCTGTTCGGGCACCTGGACCGCGCCCTGCAGGCGATCGACTTCCACAAGGGCCGGTCGCCCAGGACCGTGCTGCGGCGGCTGCGCAGGCTGTATCTGCGCGCAGCGCTGGACCAGCGCGAGGTGCGGATCCTCCGGGGCATCCTGGCGGAGGTCGAACGGACGGCGGCCCTGGCCGGCATCCAGGACGGCGAAGCGGTGCCCCGGGCACGCGACTGAAGGCGTCCCCGGAACGCCCCATCGAGCTGGGGCGCGATGCGTTGCGCGCTGTTACGGGAAGGGGTATTTCGGTAGTCTCGCTGTCCCCGAATCGCCGGTCCGCCGCGTTCCGATGAGGCTGTCGCTCCCCACCCTGCTGCTGCCGGCCCTGGTGTTCGCCATCTCGACGGCGGCGCCCGCCCAGTCGGTGGCGCCACCGCAGGACACGCTGGTCCTGGGGCGCGTGAGCGACAATCCAAAGGCGCACTACGAACAGCTCAAGCCGCTGCTGGACTACGCAGTCGAGCGGCTGCGGCCACTGGGCATCCGGCACGGGCGGGTCCTGATGGCCAGGGACCGGCAGCAGATGGCGAGCTACCTGCGCCGTGGGCGCGTGGACTGGGTCACCGAGACCGCCGGGACTGCGATGGACTTCGCCCAGCGGGCCGGCGCCACGCCGCTGGTGGTGACCGAGCGCAATGGCGTGAGCAGCTATCACACGGTGTTCTTCGCCCGGCGCGACAGTGGCATCGCATCGCTGCAGGACCTGGCCGGGCGCAGCATCGCGTTCCAGAACCCGTCCTCGACCAGCGCCTACTACGCGCCGGCGGCGGCGCTGCTGGCCGCCGGGTTGCAGCCCGAGATCCTGCTCTCGCCGCAGGACACGCCCAGCCCCGGCACCATCGGCTACGTGTTCGCGCGCTCGGAGGGCAACATCGCCACCTGGGTGCACAAGCGACTGGTCGACGCCGGAGCCTTCAGCAACCTGGACTGGGCATCGCTGGACCGGCTGCCCGCCTCGTACTCGGAGGACCTGGTGGTGTTCCACCGGACCGCCCCTTTCCCGCGCGGCATCGAGCTGGTGCGTGCGGGGCTGGACCCACGGATCAGCGAACGCCTGCAGTCGATCCTGCTTTCCGCACACGAGGATCCGGAAGCGCGCGAACCGATGCTGCGGTTCTTCGGCACCACGCGCTTCCTGCCGGTGGACGAGCCCACCGGCGCGGAACTGGGCAGCCTCACCGAAGGCGTGCGCCGCGTGCGCTCGGCGCTGGAGTAAGGCATGCGCATCGGACTGCAGGCGCGCTACTTCGTCGCCATGGTGCTGGCGCTGGCGATCGTCGTGGCGGCATTCGCCTCGGTCTGGTACCAGCAGCGCCAGAACCAGCGCGAGATCGCCTCGCTCAGCCGCGGATCGATGCACGAGGTGGCGGTTGCCGGGCTCAGGAGCCGCGGCGCGACCCTGGTCAGCATGATCGCGGACGCGCTGACCAACCCGCTGTACTACTTCGACCTGGTATCGGTGGGCGAGATCGTGCAATCGGCTCTGTCGCAGCCGGACGTCAGCTACGTCATCGTGTTCGATGCCGACGGTCGGATCGTCCACGACGGTTCCCGCGACATCCCTTCCTTCGGCCAGGAAATGACCGACGCCCAGGCACCGGAGGCGGCCGCGGCCGCCACGATCCACACGCAGATGACCGAGGAGGTCGTCGACGTGGCCCATCCGATCCGGATCGGCCAGGAAAAGCTCGGTGGCGTGCGGATCGGACTGTCGATGGAGGCACCGCGGCATGCAGAGGCCATGGCACAGGCGATACTGGACGAGCGCATCGCCGTAACGGTCGCGCGCAACCGCACCTGGCTGATCGTGGTCTTTGCGGCCCTGCTGGCCATGGGCCTGGCACTGTCGCTGCTGGTGCGCCGCGGCCTGGTACAACCGGTGCGCAGGCTGGCCGACGCGGCACAGTCGGTCGAGGCCGGCCGATTCGAGCTGCGCCTGGAAAGCACCCGCAGCGACGAGCTCGGCGACCTGTTCCGGGCGTTCCAGCGCATGGGCGACAGCCTGAAGCGGCACGATCGGGACATCCGGCAGATCGCCTACGGCGACAGCCTGACGGGCCTGCCCAACCGTCTGGCGTTCCGCGAGATCCTCGACCGCAAGCTGCTGACGCTGCAAGCCGGGGGTGGCGAACTGGCGCTGCTGTTCGTGGACCTGGACGACTTCAAGCGCGTCAACGACACCCTGGGCCACGACGCCGGTGACCACGTGCTGGGCCAGTTCGCCCTGCGCCTTCAGCATTGCCTGCGGCTGATCGACGACGAGAACGCGGTGGTCGCCCGTTTCGGCGGCGACGAGTTCGTGGCCATGTTCGGCGGTCAGCGTGTACGGGATGCCGCCGCGCACCTGGCCGAGGCGATGCTCGCGGAGCTGCAGTCGCCGGTATCGATCGAGCAGCGGCAGGTGTTCCTGGGTGCGTCGGTGGGCATCACGCTGTTCCCGCAGGACGCGCACAGCTCGGCGCTGCTGCTCAAGAATGGCGATATCGCCATGTACCAGGCCAAGGTCGCCGGGAAGAACTGCTACCGCTTCTACAGCAAGGCCATGGACCAGGCGGTGGAGCGGCGCGTGCAGCTCGAGGGCGACCTGCGCGGCGCCTGGGCGCGGGGCGAGCTGAGCCTGTCCTACCAGCCGATCTTCGAGCTGGAGAGCGGACGGCTGCTCGGGGCCGAGGCACTGATGCGATGGCAGCACCCGGAGCTGGGGGTGATTCCGCCCTCTGTGTTCGTCGACGTGGCCGAACAGACCGGCCTGATCGAGGATATCGGCAGACTCGTGCTGCAACGCGCCTGCAACGAGGCGCTGCGATGGAAGCGTTTGGGAGACGCGCCGTTCGTGTCCGTGAACGTCTCGCCGCGCCAGCTGCGCAGCGGCGATCTGGCCGAGATGGTGGGGAGCCTGCTGGCGGAAACCGGACTGCCTCCCGAGCGCCTGCACCTGGAACTGACCGAGACCGCAGTGCTCGGCGACGAGCTGCAGACCGGGGCGGTACTCTCGCGGCTGCGCTCGATGGGGGTGAAGATCTGGCTGGACGATTTCGGCACCGGCTTCTCCGGTCTCAGCCATCTGCGCCGCGTGCCGGTGGACGGGGTCAAGATCGACCGCAGCTTCATTGCCGACATGCTGCGCGATCCCGACGACCTGGCGCTGACTTCCGCGATCATCGCGATGGCGCATTCGCTGGGGATCACGGTCGTGGGCGAGGGCGTCGAGAACGAGGGCCAGTTCGCGGTGCTGCGCGAGCGTGGCTGCGATCTGGCGCAGGGGTACTGGCTCGGCCGGCCGATGTCGGCCTCGGAGCTGGCGCGGCGGCTGGTTGCTTGAAAGGGGACACCCGGAGCCGGCGCGGTCCTTTGGTGCGGGTTGGCGTGTGCCGGTTTCGCTCCGAAGGGCGGTCCGAGGTCCGCGTGATCGCGGCCAACGGCCGCTCCTACAGGCCACGCCGATCGGTGCGTCGTAGGAACGGCGGTTGGCCGCAAAATGCCGATCGGTGCGTCGTAGGAGCGGCCGTTGGCCGCGATCGCACGCAGCGAAGGCTCCGACCCGCCCCGAGGCAAGTGCCGGGGTCCGGTAGCGCTTGCCGGGACGTTGGCGACAGGGATGTCG
>DASRZM010000079.1:0-16529 GCA_035686365.1 Lysobacteraceae bacterium
TTCAAGGGCGTGCCGGCCCCGATGCTGGTGCACGAGGTCGGCGAGGTCGGCGTGGCGCCGCTGACCGCACCGGGCTCCAGCACCAAGGTCCAGCGCGAGCTGCCATGGTGGCGCTCGCCGGGGGCGCTGGCGCTGGAGGCGGCACTGATGCTGCTGACGCTGGGCTCGGTGCTGTACATCGCCTCGCGCCCGCAGCCGGCGATCGCCTTCGGCGAGCGCGACTGGGTGGTCGTGGGCGACCTGCGCAACCTGACCGGCGACGGCGAACTGTCCGAGGCGCTGGAAACCGCCTTCCGGATCAGCCTCGAGCAGTCGCGCTACGTCAACGTGCTCTCCGACCTGAAGGTCAGGGACACGCTCGCGCGCATGCAGCGCGAAGCCGAAGGCATCATCGTGGATCGCGAGGTCGGCTCGGAAATCGCCCTGCGCGAAGGCGCCCGCGCGCTGATCCTGCCCACCGTCGCCGACGTCGGAGGCCGTGTGCGCGTCTCGGCCGAAGTCATCGATCCGAGCACGCAGACGACCGTGTACGCCGAATCGGCCGATGGCGTCGGCATCGCCTCGACGCTGGGCTCGATCGACACCGTGACCCACCACCTGCGGCACCGCCTCGGCGAAGCCCTGGCCGCGATCGACCAGGATTCGATGCCGCTGCCGCAGGTGACCACCGACGATGTCCAGGCGCTGAAGTGGTTCGCGCAGGCCGAGGAGTCGTTTCGCTCCGGGCGCTATGCCGAGGCCGGCGAACGGTACCGGCGCGCCGTCGCGATCGATCCCGGGTTTGCGATGGCGCACATGGGGCTCGCGCGCACGTTCGTGTCCGCCGACGACCTGCAGACGGCGTCGCTGCACATGACCGCTGCGGCCAGTGACCGCGATCGGCTGCCGGCCCGCGAGCAGCTGTACATCGATGCCTGGCTGGCCAGTCTCGGGAACATCGATGGCGCCCTCCAGAAATGGAAGCTGCTCATGCAGATGTATCCGGACATGCCCGCCGGCCATTACAACTACGCCCTGTTCGCCTACCAGTGGGCGGGCCGGTACGAGGAGGCGCAGGAGGTCGTCATCGGGGCCGCAGATGCGCGATACCCGCTGCAGGGAGCCGCCCGTTACCTGCAGGGCACGATCGCACTGGCGCGCGATCGCATGGACGAAGCCATGGAGGCGTTCTCCGAGAGCAGCAAGCTGGGCGTTCGCAACCACGGCTGGAACGCGGCATGGGCCATGGCGAGTACCCGGGACTTCGAAGCGGCGCAGCGGCGCCTGGATGAAGGCACAGCGACCGGGATCGCCGCTGGGGATGCTCTGGGCGTGCACTCGGAGGTCACCTTCGCGCTCGATCGCGGGGATCTCGACGGTGCGCTGGTGCGGGCCGAATCCTTCGTCGCCGATGCCTCGGCCCCCGACTTGGCGCGCGACACCCTGGCGCTGACGGCGATGATGTTGCGCGTGCTCGGCCAGGACACCACCGCGTGGGCGTCGTCCGCATCGGCGTACTGCCGCGGCGAATACGAACGGCGCAACCAGGTGCCGCCGACCGGGCACGCCGCACTGGCGTTCGGGCTCGCGACCTGCGGCTACGTGCTTGCCGGGACGCGGTTCGCAGACGAGGCGCCCGCGCTGGTCGATTCAGCGGTGTCGCTGAACCGGTCTCTGGGCTATTCGACGATCGAAGATGCGATCGCCATGGCGACGGCCGAGCGCCTGCGCCTGGCCGGACAGCCGGAGGACGCCGTGCGCGTGCTCACCGACCGCATCGACGGCGGCGAGCTCTACGGCGTGCACGTGGTCCTGCTCGAGGCCCTCGCGGATGCCGGTGAGTCCGAGGCTGCGGTCGAGCAGGCCGACTGGCTGGCCGGCCACCGTGGACGTGCCTACGGCGAATGGAACTCCCAGCACGCCCTGCAGGCATGGAATGTGGCCCACTCCAATCTTGCCTGGCTGCGCGCAGCTGAACTCGAGGCCGGGCGCGGCCGACCCGCACAGGCCCTCGACCGCTTCGAGGAATTCCTGCGGATCTGGCCCGAAAGCAGCCGCCCCGAGCCGATCGGCGCGCGCGTGCGCGCCGTCAGGGAGAGGCTTCAGCCCTCCAGCTTGTGAGGCTGCTGGCTCATCGCCGACCCGAGCTGGGCCGTCAATGCGCCGCGCGCCGCGCGCAGCGCCTCCTTGCTGGCGAGCCGGGTCACGCTCAGACACGAGGCTGCCTCGAAATCGCCGGCGCCGACCTCGGCCAATGCCGCGGCCGGATCTGCCTGGAATCGCTCGCGGAAGTCATCGTCACTTGAAAGCCTGTCGAGCAGCGCGTCGACGACCTTCGGATCGAGCCGGTCGGCCATGGTATGTCCCCCTGTGTTGGTGATGTGCCCGGCCAATGTACCGATTGCCCGCGCGACCGGCAATCGCTAGCGTGGCACACCCGCCACCGGAACCACCCGCATGCAGATCCGCCGCTGCGCCGTCCTGATGCTGGAGCCGCGCGAGACCCTCGAATTCGACCTCGGCCTTCTGCTGCAGGGCGAGTCCGGGCTGCGCTCGACGCTGCGCTGGCTGGCGCTGGCGCCGCACCTGGATGCGGAGGTCGAAGTCGATGCGGCCGGGCGCGAGTTGCTGGGCGCGCTGGGCGAGACCGCCTGGACCGACTCGGGCGCGATCGCCGCGCAGTGGGGCGAAGCGACGCTGGCACGGCTGCTGGAGCTGGGGCTGCTGATCGGGGACGGCGCCGAACACGCGCAGCACCGCGTCCGCGACGAGAAGCTGCGCGGCGCGTACTGGCGGCCGCTGTCGGCGGTGGCGCACTACTTCAGCCGCTGGCGCGACGTCGATGCCGCCCAGGTGGGCGAGGAGACCGGCATCCGCAGCGTGCGCGACATGGTCGAAAAGCTGGGCGCGCCACCGCCGCACTTCCACGACCATGGCCCGGCCGAAGCCCGCATCGCGCTGCCGCCGCCACGCAGCACGCCGCTCGATGAGCTGCTGGCGCGCCGCGTCACCTGCCGCAACTTCGACACCCAGCGCGCCATCGAGCTGCCGCTGCTGGCCGACCTGCTGCACCGCGTCTATGCCGCGCAGGGCACGCTGGAGGCCGCGCCCGGCGCCACCGTGCTGAAGAAGACCAGCCCCTCCGGCGGCGGCCTGCACCCGATCGAGCCGTGGCTGATCGTGCGCCACGTCGACGGCCTGGCGCCCGGCCTGTACCACTACCACACCGGCGTACACGCGCTGGAACCGGTCGACGCAGCCGCCGCCATTGCCGCCGCTGTGCCGGAACCGGACGACCCCGACGCACCGCCGCACCGCGACGCGCTCTGGCGCCTGGCCAACCGCTGCGTGGCCGGCCAGCACTGGTTCGCCGACGCGCCGGTGCTGGTGGTGCTGGCCGTGCGCTTCGCGCGCAGCTTCTGGAAGTACCGCAACCACGCCAAGGCCTACCGCGCGGTGGTCCTCGACGCCGGCCACCTGTCGCAGACGCTGTACGTCTCGGCCACCGAGCACGGCCTGGGCGCCTTCGTCACCGCCGCCACCAATGAGCACGTGATCGAGCAGGCCTTCGGTTTCGACCCGCTCGAGCACAGTCCGCTGGCCGTGTGCGGCTTCGGCTGGCGCGGGGCGCAGCGCGATACCGTGGAGTTCGATCCGCTGCACCGGGTCTGGCGGGAGGACTGAGCGCGGCGCGCGCGCCGCCGGGCGCGGCTGGCGCCCCCGGTCGCCATCCCCGACAATGCCCGGCTTCAGGGGCACGAACATGGCCGACCAGACCCGCGCCAGCGTCGCAGGGCCGAGCGGGCGCAGCACCCAGCTGCGCACGGTCATGCTGTGCGACCTGGTCGACTCCACCGCGCTGATCGAGCGCCTGGGCGACCGCCGCGGCAGCGACTGCATCCGCGGGCACGACCACGCCGTGCGCGAGCTGCTCGATCGCCACGGGGGCCGCGAGATCGACAAGACCGACGGTTTCCTGGCGCTGTTCGAACGGCCGATCCAGGCGGTGGCTTTCGCCCTGGACTACCAGCGGCGCCTGCGGACCCTTTCGGAGGATTGCGGCCAGGCGCTGAGCGCCCGCGTGGGCATCCACGTGGGCGAGGTGGTGACCTGGGACAACGAAGCCGCGGCGGTAGCCGCCGGTGCCAAGCGCACCGAGGTCGAGGGCCTGGCCAAGCCGGTGGCCGCGCGGCTGATGACGCTGGCGCGCCCGGGCCAGATCCTGCTCTCGGGCGTGGCGCAGAACCTGGCCCAGCGCGCCCAGGACGAGCTGCCGCCCGAGCGCGCCGGCGCGGTGCGCTGGCTGACCCACGGCCGCTATCGTTTCAAGGGCGTGGCGGTGCCGATGCGGGTGCACGAGGTCGGCGAGGCCGGACAGGCGCCGCTGCTGGCACCGCCGTCCACGCCCAAGGCCCAGCGCGAACGCCCCTGGTGGCGCAGCCCGGTCGCATTGGGCCTGGAGGCCGCCACGGCACTGTTCGCTGTGGCCGCAGTGCTGTTCATCCTCACCCGCCCGCAACCGGCGATCGCATTCGCCGAGCGCGACTGGGTGGTGATCGGCGACCTCAACAACCTCACCAGCGAACCGCTGTTCGACGATGCGCTGGAGACCGCCTTCCGCATCGGACTGGAGCAGTCGCGCTACGTCAACGTGGTGCCCTCGCTGCAGGTGCGCGACGCCCTGCGGCGCATGGAGCGCGACCCCACCGCCGCGCTCGACCGCGACACCGCCGTCGAGATCGCCCTGCGCGAAGGCGCGCGTGCGGTGATCATGCCGACCATCGCCGAGGTCGGCGGGCGCGTGCGGGTGACGGCGGAAGTGGTCGATCCGAACACGCAGGTCACCGTCTACGGCGAATCCGCGGATGGCAAGGGCGCCGAAGCGGCCCTGCCCGCGCTCGACGATGTGATCACGCAGCTGCGTGAACGGCTGGGCGAGTCGCTCGCCAGCATCGAACAGTCCTCGGCGCCACTGGAGAAGGTGGCCACCGGGGACCTGGAAGCGCTGCGTGCCTTCTCGCTGGGCATCGGCGCGGCCGAGCACGGCAGGCCGGGCGATGCCTATGCGCTGTTCGAACGCGCCATCGAACTGGATCCCGGGTTCGCCGCTGCCCACGCCAAGATGGCCGGGTACTACTACCAGAGCGGCAACCGGGAGAAGGCCTACCAGCACATCCGCGAGGCGGCGGCCGTGCGCGAGCGCCTGACCGCGCGCGACCAGCTGTACGTAGACGGCTACCTGGCATTCTTCGAAGACCCTGCGGCCATGCGCAACCGCTGGATGCAGCTGGCGCAGCTCTACCCGGACATGCTCACCGGCCAGCAGAACGTAGGCATCGTCCTGTGGTTGCACGAGAACGCCTACGCGGAGGCCGAGCCCTGGTTCGCGCAGGTAGCCGACAGCCGCCACCCCTTGCGTGGGGTCGCAATGGAGGCACAGGCCGCCATGCTGCTCGCGATGGGCCGCACGGACCAGGCGCTGGCGCGGCTCGATCAGGCCGCCAAGCTGCGCGCGCCGCGGGTGTTCCGTACCGATGTCGTGCCTGCCCTGGTAGCTCGCGACTATGCGGCCGCCGAGTCGGCCCTGGACCAGCCGGTGGACGAACGCTTCATGACCGGACTGATCGCCCAGCGCCTGCGCCAGGCCATGCTGCACGCCGATCGCGGCCAGGTGGACGCTGCGCGCGACGTGCTCGAGGCGCTGCGGGCACCGGTGGTGCGCGCGGAACTGCCGGAAACGCTCATGCAGATCGCGATTGCCGATACTGCACTTCGTGCCTGGAACGGCAGGGACGGCATCACCGAGGCCCTGCGCCGATTCGTCGTCGCCGAGACCGAGGCATTGCAGCAGGCTCCGGAGCATCTGGACGATGCGCGCCAGACGCGACTGCTGCTGGCTGCGGTCGTCGCCGCCTGGGCGGAGGAAGCGGACCTGGCCGCGGGGATCCTCGACGCGACCGGGGATCGGGCTGCACAGACGGGTTTTCCCGTACACGAAGCGCTCGCGAACCTCGCGCGCGCTGAGCTGGCGCTGCACCGCGGCGAGCCGGACCGGGCGCTGGCACAACTCGCAGGCCGGCTGCATGGCCGCGAACTGTATCTCGAGCGCTACCTCGCGCTGCGCGCAGCAATCGCGGCGGAGGACATCGCAGCGGTGGAGGAGCACGTCGACTGGCTGGTGCGGCATCGCGCCCGGGCCATGGTCGAGTACGCCACACTGATGGGTACCTGGGTGCCGAACGTGGTGGCGGCGAACGATGCCGTTCTCGGTGCCGCCGAATTCTTCAGCGCGCACGGCAGGGCCGAACGGGCGCGTTTGCTGCTGATGCCTCTGCTCGACTCGTGGCCGGAGAGTGACTCCGCCCCTGCGCGGCGGCTGGCCGCGCTGCGCAACGGACTACTCGACGAGGAAAATCACCAGTCCGACGCGGTCCGTTAGCTGCGAGCGCAATGCATCGCGGTTGGCCGCCACCGCTTCCTTGGGCGGCAGCTTGCGGACGGTCGGTACCTGCGAACGATCCACATCGATGCCCATCGTATGCAGCGTCAGCGCGGGATTGCCCAGCAGCTGCTCGCGGAACTTGTCGTCGCTGGCCAGCTTGTCGAGCAGTTCGTCGGCCTGCTCAGCGGTAAGCTTGTGTGCCATGTTTGCTGTCCCCCTGGATTGTGGGCGCCCACGGCGCCGGGCCGGACCAGCTTACCGGAGTGACCCGCGGCGCGGTCAATCGTCCGCTTTTTCCGACGTCCCGGTCGCGGTCTCGCTCTGGCCAGGTTCCGCGGCCCGCCGCCGGGTTCCCGGATTCACCAGCGCCGTCACGCTCCAGCCGGCCCTGGGCTCCACGGCGATGGCGGCGTTGGCGATGCGCAGGTTGCCGCGGTCGCTCACGGCGAACAGCAGCAGCGGCGGGTCGTCGTACTGCGCCTGGAAGTCGGCGTAACTGAACTCCTCGCTGAGTCTGGTCTGCTTGACGGTCCAGCCCTCCTCGACCCGTTCCTCGAGCAGGCCGTGGGTGACCTTCTCGCCGAACAGGCGCGGCGCCTGCAGCGGTGCGGCGAAGTCGGTCTTGCCCTTGCCCTGCTCGGCGGTGACCTGGCGCAGATAGAACACCCGCTCCTTGCCGAACTCGGGCCGGTAGCGCACACAGGCCAGGGTGTTGAGCTCGCGGCGGGAGGACATGGCCAGCAGCCGGCCGATGCCGATCAGGTCGAGCTGGCGGTCGGCGTGCTCGGACACCGGGTTGCCGAAGTAGGTGCGCAGCCCGGCCATGCGCGCGGCACGGATGCCCGACCAGTCCTCGTCGGCCACCAGCACCTCGATATTCTGTTTCTTCAGGGCCTCGCCCACGAGCAGGGCCGGCCTGGAACTGCCGACGATCAGCACCCCGCGCGCGTCCGGGTCGGCTACGCCCAGCCAGCGCGCCAGCCAGCGTGCGGTGGTGCTGTAGATGACCACGGTGCCGATGATGAGCAGAAAGGTCAGCGGCACCAGCGTCCCGGCGCCGGCGATCTCGCGCTCCTCGAGTTTGAGGGCGAACAATGCCGCCACCGCGGCGGCGACGATGCCGCGCGGGGCGATCCAGGCCACCAGCGCGCGCTCGCGCCAGCTCAGGTTGGAGCCCAGCGTGCCCACCAGCACCGAAAGCGGGCGCACCAGCAGCACCGCGACCGCCAGCACCGCGGCCCCCGCGGCCAGCAGCTGCGGGCTGGGCCAGCTCAGCCGCGCGGCCAGCATGATGAACAGCATCGAGATCAGCAGCGTGGACAGGTTCTCCTTGAAGTCCAGGATGTCCTCCACGTGCAGGCCGCGCTGGTTGGCCATGACCATGCCCATCACGGTCACTGCCAGCAGGCCCGATTCCTCGGCCACGGCGTTGCTGCCGGCAAAGGCCAGCAGCACGCCGGACAGCACCGCGAAGTTCTGCAGATACTCCGGTACCCAGTGGCGGCGCAGCGGCCAGCTCAGCGCGATCGCGCCGAGCACGCCGATCAGGGCGCCCAGGCCGACGGTGCGCGCGAACACCCATACGCCGTCGTCTCCGTGGCCCAGCGCCACCGCCTCGAACACCAGCACCGCCAGCAACGCGCCGATCGGGTCGATGATGATGCCTTCCCAGCGCAGCAGGTTGGCGATGCGGGAGTTCGGGCGCACGCTGCGCAACATCGGCACGATGACCGTGGGGCCGGTGACCACGGTGACCGCGCCGAACAGCATCGCCAGCGGCCAGTCGAGCCCGACCAGGTAGTACGCCGCGGCCGTCAGCCCGGCGAAGGCGACCGCGGCGCCGAGGCTGACCATGCTCAGGATCGCCGGCGCCAGCCCGCGGATCTCGGCAAAGCGCAGCGTCAGGCTGCCCTCGAACAGGATGACCGCCACACCCAGCGAGACGAACGGGAACAGCAGTTCGCCCAACATTGCGTCCGGGTCGAACAGGTTGAACACCGGGCCCAGCAAGATGCCGACCAGCAGCAGGAACAGGATCGCCGGCAGCTTCACCCGCCAGGCCAGCCACTGGCACAGGAAGCCGAGCAGCAGCACGGCTGCGATGGTCAGCGTCAGCGTCATCCGGCCTTCCCCTTGGCGATGCGCCGGATTCTAGCCCGCCGCACGGCGCATGGCCCCGTGCAGGCCCGGGCATCGTTGATCGCGGGCATGGCCCGCTCCCGCAACATCTCGATGCGGCGCATGTGGCCCCTCTCCCTGCGGGAGAGGGGAGACGGACGGCGAAGCGGTGTGGGAGCGGGCCATGCCCGCGATCGGCGTGCCGCTACGCCCCGCCTGGCGTCTTGCGTGGCAAGCCGTCGTCCGGCGGCAGCTGCACCCAGTCCACGTGCGCGTCCCAGAACACGTGCGCCTGCGGGGTGCGATCGAGCTCGCCGTCGAAGTTGGCGCGCACGATGTGCAGCTCGCCGGCCCAGCGCTCGGAGCGGAAGAACAGCGTGGACCCGCAGCGCCCGCAGAATCCGCGTTCGGCGCCGGGGCTGGACGCATACCAGTGCAGCACCTGGTCCGGGTCCTGGATCGCGCACTGCTGCTGTGGGAACCCGGCCCAGGTGACGAACGCCGCGCCGTGCGCGCGCCGGCACATCGAGCAGTGGCAGTGGGCGACCCATTTGCTGGGCAGCTGCGCGGCAAAGCGCACGGCGCCGCACAGGCACGATCCGGTGGCCTCGGTCATGGGCGGGCTCCTGGCAGATGTCGAGGCGCGATCTTACGACGCGCGATGGATCCGGAGCGGATCGGCAGATCGATCGCGGCCAACGGCCGCTCCTACGGCGCTTCGTTGGTGGCGGAGCCGGGTGGCCGGATCGCGGCCATGGGCCGCTCCCACACAGCCTCGGTCAGACCCGACTGTAGGAGCGGGCGTTGCCCGCGATCGGGCGGCGATACCGGGTTCAGTACGACGGACCTCAGCGCTCGTAGCGCCGGCCCATCAGCCGTGCGATCGCCCGCCGCAGCGGCGAGCGCGCGCGCGGCGTGATCAGCGCCTCACCGAACAGCGCCGCGCCGACGGTTTCGAACTTCAGGCCCACGCGCGCCACCTGGTCGTCGGCCACCTCGCGCACGGTCAGGACCGCCTGGCCCAGGCGGATGCGGTCGCCGACCTGCGGCTCGCCCTCGAAGCGGCGTGCGAACAGCTCGGTGGCGGTGCGCTGGGCGTGCCGCGCTGGCACGTTCAAGTCGTAGAAGTCGGCCAGTGCGCCCAGCGGCACGTCACCGGGGAAGGTGAACTCGCCGAATACTTCGCGCTCGACCTCGCGCGCGGCGCCGGGCTCGGCGAACAGCCAGTCCAATCGCATCGCGCGCTCCGGTGGGGCCAGGAAATAGGCGTAGTCGTCGACCTGCAGCGGTCCGGCGAGTTCCGGCGTGAGCACGGTCTGGTCGCGGGCGACCAGGGCCGCGCGCGCCCAGGCCGGCACCTGGCTGCCGTGCAGCGCCGCGCAGCCGGGCTCGACCCGGTAGCCGACCATCTCGTACTCGAGCTGGCCGGGCAGGTCCAGCTCGATGCGCCGCATCGGCGGATCGTGCCGCGGCAGTGCCACGTGCCAGCGGTGTGCGGCCCAGCCCAGGCTCCAGCCCTGCACCAGCAGCGAAGTCAGCACCACCACGAAGGCGACGTTGAAATAGACCTCGGCATCGGGCAAGGCCACCAGCATCGGGATCGAGGCCAGGAAGATGCCGACCGCACCGCGCAGCCCCACCCAGGCGATGAAAGCCCGCTCGCCGCGGCGGAAGCGGAACGGCGCCAGGCACAGCGTCACCGCCAGCGGCCGTGCCACGAACATCAGGAAGGCGGCGATCGCCAGCGCCGGCAGCGCCGCGGCCAGCAGGTGGCTGGGCGTCACCAGCAGGCCCAGCACCAGGAACATCACCAGCTGCGCCAGCCAGGTCACAGCGTCCTGCACGCTGAGCACGTTGGCGAAGGCGCGCACCGGCCGGTTGCCAACCACCAGTCCGGCCAGGTACACGGCCAGGAAGCCACTGCCGCCGAGCAGGCTGGTGAGCGCGAACACGCTCACGCCGCCGGCGATCGCCAGCAGCGGATGCAGCCCCGAGGGCAGCGCCAGCCGGTTCAGCGCCCTGGCGATGGCCAGGCCGCCCAGGGCGCCGCCGACGCCACCCACCAGGATCTGCTGCCCCAGCGAGACCAGCAACTGCGGCCAGCCTCCGTCGCCGTTGCTGGCAAGCCAGCCCACCAGCGCGATGGTCAGGAACACCGCGGCCGGATCGTTGCTGCCCGACTCGATCTCCAGCGTCGCGCCGACCCGCCTCTGCAGGTGCAGGCCGCCGGCGCGCAGCAGGAAGAACACCGCCGCGGCGTCGGTGGAGGCCACGATCGCACCCAGCAGCAGGCCCTGGACCCAGCCCAGCCCGATCAGCAGGTGGGCCGCCACACCGGTGAGCCCCGCGGTGACCAGCACGCCCAGGGTGGCCAGCAGTCCGGCCGGCGCCAGCGCATCGCGCGAGGTGGCCACGCGCGTGCGCAGACCGCCATCGAACAGGATCACCGCGAGCGCGATGGAGCCCAGCAGGTAGGTGGTCGCGTAGTCGTCGAACGGGATGCCGCCCGGGCCTTCCTCACCCAGCAGCATGCCCAGCACCAGGAACACCAGCAGCAGCGGCGCGCCGAAGCGGGTGGCGATCAGGCTCGAGGCAATGCCGGCCAGCACCATCAGGGCGCCGCCGAGCAACAGCCAGTTGATGGTCTGCAGGCTTTCCAAACCGGGCAGCCGGGTGGGTTCGGTCCGATGATAGCCGGGCCGGGTTGCGGCGTTGTGGCCGGCGGCAGCCGCCGTGGGAGCGGCCCATGGCCGCGATCGGCCTGCCGCGCCGCCGCAAAAGAACAGGGCGCCTTTCGGCGCCCTGTCCAGGACCCTGCGTCAGGTTTTGCTTACTTGCGGCTCTCGGGCTTGTGCGAGTCGATCGCCGCCTGCAGCCCCGACACGCCGCCGGCGCCTTCGGGTATCGAGATGCTCGAACCGGCAAAGTCCCCGCCGATCGGTTGCACGCGGCCGCCCAGGCACTCGCCCAGGAATGCCTCGGCGACGGCGTTGAAGGCCAGCCGGTTCTCCGGCCGCGCGAAACCGTGGCCCTCGTCCGGGAACAGCACGTAGGTGACCGGGATCTCCTTGGTCTGCATCGCCTTGACGATCTGGTCGGACTCGGACTGCTTCACGCGCGGATCGTTGGCGCCCTGCCCGATCAGCAGCGGCTTCTCGATCTTCTCGACGTAGTTCAGCGGCGAACGCTCGTTGAGCAGCTTCTTCCCGTCCTCGGTGCGCGGGTCGCCCACGCGCTTGGCGAACTGCTCGAAGAACGAGGCCCAGTACGGCGGGATCGTGTTCAGCAGCGTTTCCAGGTTGGAGGGGCCGACGATGTCCACGCCGCAGGCGAAGGTGTCCGGCGTGAAGGTCAGCCCGACCAGCGTGGCGTAGCCGCCGTAGCTGCCGCCCATGATGGCGATCTTGTCCGGCGTGGTGACCCCGGTGTCGACCGCCCACTTCACCGCGTCGATCAGGTCATCGTGCATCTTGCCGGCCCACTGCTGGTCGGCGGCGTTGATGAACTGCTTGCCGAAGCCCGAGGAGCCGCGGTAGTTGACGTTGAGCACCGCGTAGCCGCGGTTGGCCAGCCACTGCTCGTACGCCGAGTAACCGTAGCTGTCGCGCGCCCAGGGGCCGCCATGCACGAACAGCACCATCGGCACCGGGCGGTCGGCCTTGCCGTCCTGGTCCTGGTCGGCGCCCGGCGGCAGCGTCAGATAGCTGACCAGGGTCATGCCGTCGCGCGCCTTGATCTCCAGCGGGTGCATCTCCATCAGCGGCTTGCCCTCGAGCTCGGGGCGCGCCACGAACAGCTTGGTCAGCGTGTTGTTCTCGTTGTCGTAGCGGAAGTAGGTGGCCGGCTCGGAGGCGGCCGAATAGGCCACGATCCAGGTCTTGTCGTCGAGTGTGCGCGAGGTCACCGAGGCTTCGCCCGGTCCCATGCCCTCGAGCTTGGCCAGGTCGTCCTTGACCGCCGCATCCACCACCTGCCACTGCTCGCGCAGGTAATCGCTGGCCACCGCCTGCACCTTGCCGGTCCTGGGGTGGATCAGGGCATCGCCGACGTCGGCGCGCGGGTCCTCGAAGATCAGCTTGCGCTTGCCGGTGGCGATGTCCTCGGCGTAGGCCGCCGCGGTATTGCGACCGCGCGAGTCCACCCAGTACAGCGTCTTGCCGTCGTGGGACATGCCCACCACCTGGGTGGTCAGCGAATCGCCGAACGGGATGGTCTCGTCCAGCTTCCAGCCGCCCTCGCCATCGGGCACCAGAACGTCCTGGCCGCCGTCGGGGCGCGACTTGAACGCGTAGCGCACCTTGTAGTCGCTGTCGACCATGTAGCCGGCCAGTTCCTTGTCATTCTTTTCCACCAGCGTGCGCTCGCCGCTGGCGAGGTCGACCCGGTACAGGTCGTGCCAGGAGGCATCGCGATCGTTCATTCCGACCATCACGCTGTCGGGCTGGCCGTGGCTGACGCCGACCACGAACGCGCGGGTCTTCTCGTAGGGGGTGAGGTCGCGCTTGGTCCCGGAGGCCAGGTCCACCGAAAACAGGTGGAAGTCCTCGTCGCCGCCGGTGTCGCGCACGTACAGCAGGGTGTCGGGCCGGTAGCTCCAGAAGTACTGGCGGATGCCGCGCGCCTTGTCGTCGGTGACCGCACGTGCCTTGTCCAGGTCGCCGGCCGGTGCCACGAACACGTTCAGCACGTTGTCGACCGGAGCGATCCACGAGATGTACTTGCCGTCGGGGCTCACCTGCACGTTGGCGCGGCTGGGATTGCCGAACAGCGCCTCGCGCGTGATGAGTTCGGCCGAGCCCGGCGCCGCCGTGGTTTCAGCGATGGCCAGCGGCGTGGCAAGGGCCAGAGAAAGCGCGGTCGCCAGGGCGATGCGTCGGGGGTGCATGGAGATCTCCTGTTCGGATTGGAAGGATTGCGCCGGGCAGCGGCCGCGCGCGGAAGGTTTCCTGTCGGCGCGCCGCGCCGCTTGCGCGGCTCAGGGCCCGCTGAACCAGTTCAGAGGGCCGCGCGCCACGAACGGCGCGCTTGCGCGTCAGGCACGCAGGTGCCGGAGCCGGCGGGTCTGGGCAAGTCCACGACGGGCTTGCCCAGACCTGACTTTATCGACGGCGGGGAGAGGCCATGGTGACGGCGACGCCCCGACGCCGGCGAAGGCCCAGCCATTGGATACCGTTTGCGCTGCAACGTCGCGGGCCGGAAGTCACTACCGCCTGCGGGCCGCCCGCGGCCGGTGTACCCTCACGGGCCTGTCGATCCCGCCCGGGGAATGGGGATGTCGGACCCGATCCACGATCCATCGGCGGTGAACCAGACCGTACGTGCCAAGGTCCTGGGCGACCGCACCGTGGCGGTGGAGCCGCCCTCGCTGAAGGCCGAAAACCGGCCCTGGTGCCTGCTGGTCGTGGGCGGGGCCATGATCGGCCGCCATTTCGACCTGGGCGATGCCGCCCGCATCGGTCGCGAGGGCGATGTCGAGATCCGGCTGCCCGAGGCCAGCGTTTCGCGCCGTCACGCCCACATCTTCCGGAAGCGCGGCGCCTACTGGGTGACCGACCTGGGGGCGACCAATCCGGTGCGCGTGAACGACGTGCAGGTCAAGGAAGGCCCGCTGCTGGAGGGCGACATGCTCACCGTCGGCGACGTGGTGCTGCGGCTGCTGGGCCCGGACAGCCCCGAGAACGCGATGGTCGCCGCGCTGCACGAGCAGGCCAGCCGCGACGCACTGACCGGCATCGCCAACCGCCGCCATTTCCGGACGGCGATGGACAGCGCTTTCGCCGCCAGCCGCGACGGCGGCGAGCTGGCGCTGATCGCGCTGGACGTGGACCACTTCAAGCACATCAACGCCCGCTACGGCCATCCGGTGGGCGACCGCGTGCTCACCGCCGTAGGTGCGCTGCTGCGCACGCACGCGCGCGCGGGCGACACGCCCGGGCGCATCGGCGGCGAGGAGTTCGCCGTGGTGCTGCCGGCCACCGGCCGCGAGGCCGCCATCGCGGTGGCCGAGTCGCTGCGCAAGGCGCTGGAGGCGCTGCACATCGGCGAAGCCGGCGAGCGCGTCCCGGTCACCGCCAGCTTCGGCGTGGCGGTGGCGCGGGGCGAGGACGACACGGCCGATGCGCTGTACGTGCGCGCCGACGCCGCCCTTTACGAGGCCAAGCGCGCCGGCCGCAACCGCGTGGAGTTCGGCAGCAGCGAGGGCGCGGCGGGCTGAGTCGGCTGACCTGGCGCGATGCTCTGGCACCCGCGGCGGCGTGAACGCCCGCGCTGCCGCGGAGGAATCCACAGCCCTCGAATCTGCCGCAGCTCGAAGGCATCCGAGGCATCCGAGGCATCCGAGGCATTCGGGCGTCCAGCGATGAACCCGGTTGCGGACTCTTCGGAGCGCACACGCGTCGTGTCGCCGGATCAGGTGCCGGCGGCGCATTCGGGCCGGTAGCCGATCGCCTCGCCCAGGTGTGCCGGGCCGATGCGGTCGGCGCCGTCCAGATCGGCGATCGTGCGCGCCACGCGCAGGATCCGTCGCGATGCACGTGCCGACAGCCGGAAACGTTCGACGGCACGGTCCAGCAGTTCTACCGCCGCCCGATGCGATTCCGTTCACATTCCCGCAAGGTGCGGGTGAGAGGATTCACGCTCATGGCGCAGATTCTCTCATCATATGTTGCCTTGATACCTGAGTTGAGTGCCTCAAATGGAGCAGTACCCGCTTCGCGCACTGAGTCTTCTTGCGTTCTTGCTCGCGCCGGTCGTCACCACAGCGGAGACGATCGTGGAGCGGGGCCATAGCGCGGTCTGGTACGACCCTGCGCGATCCGGCGAAGGATGGTTGGTCGAGATCCTGGATTCGGACCTGGCGACGATCACCTGGTTCACGTACGACGAGCAGGGCAACCAGCGCTGGCTCTACGGCGTCGGTCACATCGAGGCCGACGAGGCGGGAAGCTACATACGCTTTGCCCAGCTGTTCTCCACCCACGGCGGACGCTTCGGGCCGGAGTTCGACCCCACCGACGTCCAGCACGTCACGGTGGGCGAAGCAACGCTGCGCTTCGCGGACTGCGAACGTGGGGTGTTCTCATACTCGGCCTACGACCAGACCCAGGCAATCGAGATCCAGCGGCTCTCCCGGACCATGGCCGCAGGATGCGCGCCGGTCCATGGCGTGCCGGGGCAGCCCGTCTTCGAGTACGCCGGCCAGAGTGGAAGCTGGTACGACACATCCCACAGCGGTGAGGGCTTCCAGCTGCAGTGGTCCGAGGACAACCGTGCCCTCCTGACCTGGTATTCGTACGATACCGACGGCGACCAGTACTGGATGATCGGCACAGGGCAGTACGAGAACGGCCGGATCGTCTTTCCGGAGCTTTTTTCGACGCGTGGCGCACGATTCGGAGCGGGCTTCGATTCGACAGACGTCGAACTGATCCCGTGGGGCAGTCTGGTCTTTGAGCTCACCTGCAACGAGGGCACGGCCAGCTACGACTCCTCGCTGCCGGAGTTCGGAAGCGGTACGCAGCAGCTCTCGCGCCTCACGATCGCCGCCTCACTGGATTGCCCTTGGACGGCCCCGAAGCTCTCGGACCTATACAGTTTCTCGTTGCGCGAGCTGCCCGTGAGTGTGCCTGGTCATCACCTGGATCGCGTCCAGTCGAGGTCCATCGCCGACGATGGTACGGTTGTTGGCGTAATCGGCACGGACGGGTCTGGAAACTTTCAGTTGCTTCGAATCAGGCCGGATGAGTCCGAGTGGCAAATACTGACGGCGGTCGAGGTGGGGTTCTGGCCTGTGACGATTGCGCCGAGTGGCGCGCACGTCGTCGCCAATCGTCAGGTCGCCCCGGATCCCAGCCGGGCTTACGAGCCGTCTCTGTTCCGGTCCGATTCAGGCTGGGAGCCGCTGTGGAACCTGATTTTGAGTAATTCGCGGGCTAGTGGTTCGTCCCAAGATGCCTTTCACGTCGTGGGAACGGGCCGAAACGAAAGCGGT
>DASRZM010000080.1:0-12620 GCA_035686365.1 Lysobacteraceae bacterium
TTCATCAGGCCGATGTTGCCCTCCTGGATCAGGTCCAGGAACTGCAGGCCGCGGTTGGTGTACTTCTTGGCGATCGAGATCACCAGGCGCAGGTTGGCCTCGACCATCTCCTTCTTGGCCTTGCGCGCCTTGGCCTCGCCGATCGCCATGGAGCGGTTGATCTCCTTGATCTCCGGCAGCGGCAGGTACAGCACCGACTCGATCGCCAGCAGCTTGCCCTGCTCGGCGACGATGGTGTCGTGGTGCTCGCGGATGCCCGAGGACCACTTCTGCTTGCGGCGGATCAGCTCGTCGGCCCAGGCCTGATTGACCTCGTTGCCCGGGAACACGCGCAGGAAATCGCGGCGCGGCATCTTCGCCTGGCGCACGCACATGTCCATGATCAGGCGCTCGTGGGTGCGGATGGCATTGACCACGTCGCGCAACTTGCGCACGAACGCCTCCAGCAGAGGAAGCGGAAACTTGATCTGCATGAACTCGGTGGCCATCTGCTCGCGCAGCTTGACCACCTTGCGGTCGTCGGAGCCGTACCTGGCGTTGGCCTTCTGGAACTTGGCGTACAGCGAGCGCATCAGCTCCATGCGCCGCGACACCTCGGCCGGATCCGGCCCGGTGTCCGGCGTGCTGTCGTCGTCGCTGTCGTCCTCGTCCTCGTCGCTGTCGTCGTCGGACGCGGCCTTGGTGCTGGGCGGCGGCGTCGGCACGATCGGGTCCCAATTCTGCTCGGGGTCGATGAAGCCGGCCACGATCTCGGTCAGACGTCGCTTGCCCTCCTGGTGCAGGTCGTACTCCTCCAGCAGCAGCTGGATCGACCAGGGGAAGCTCGCCAGCGAGGCCTGGACCTGCATCAGGCCCTCCTCGATGCGCTTGGCGATCGCGATCTCGCCCTCGCGGGTCAGCAGCTCGACCGTACCCATCTCGCGCATGTACATGCGCACCGGGTCGGTGGTGCGACCGGCTTCCGAATCCAGCGCCGAGAGGGCGGCGACGGCCTCCTCGGTGGCGGTGTCGTCATCGGAGGCGGAGGACTCCGAGAGCAGCAGATCGCCATCGGGTGCGGTCTCGTGCACCTCGATGCCCATGTCGTTGATCATGCCGATGATGTCTTCGATCTGCTCCGGATCGACGATGTCGCCCGGCAGGTGATCGTTGACCTCGGCATAGGTCAGGTAGCCCTGCTCGCGGCCCTTGGTGATGAGCTGCTTGATCTCGGACTGCTGCTCCTGGGGTTGTTCGATCGCCATAGAACTGCTGCGCCTGGGGTAAGGGGGATTGGGCAAAGCGGGAGGGGATGCCGAATTGGAACCGGAACGTTTCAGTATATCGGGTTCCCCGCCGCGCTTCCAAGCCAATGATGGGCAAGCGGTTTTGCCGCCGGTCAGGCTGGGGCGCCGCTCGGGCCAGGGGCGCCGGCCTGGAGCAGGAAGGTCACCGGGCCGTCGTTGATCAGGCTGATGCGCATGTGCGCGCCGTAACGCCCGGTCGCGACCTCGCCATGTCGGGCCCGGCAGGCGGCTACCAGGGCCTCGAACTGGCGCCGGCCCGCCTCCGGCGTGGCCGCCGTGCTGAAGCCCGGCCGCATGCCCCGGGCGGTGTCGGCGGCCAGGGTGAACTGGCTGACCAGCAGCAGGCCGCCGCCGGTGTCCTGCAGCGACCGGTTCATGCGCCCGTCCGCGTCGGCGAACACGCGATAGCCGAGCAGGCGCTCGGCCATCCGCGCGACTTCGCGCTCCCCGTCGTGCGGCTGCACCGCGACCAGGGCCAACAGACCCGGGCCGATCGCGCCGACGATGTCGCCCTCGACCTCGACCCGGGCCTCGGTCACGCGCTGGATCAGGGCGATCATCTCTGCAGTCGGACCTTGTGAGCCGCCGCGATCGTGACGACCCCGCCGACGGGCCGTCAAGCACCTGCGTGCTTGATCGGCGAGCGCGCCATCCATGGCGCGCGAACCTCCGCACTTGCTCAGAGGTTCCGCGCCCTGCGCCGTGCGCCCGGCTGCCACTACACTGCGCCCCGATGAACTTGCCCCAGCGACTCCTGGCCGGCGGGGTATTCGCCAGCCTGCGACTGCTCGGCCTGCTGCCGCTACGCTGGCTGCACGCCGGCGGCCGCGGCCTGGCCGTGCTCTACCGGCTGCTGCGCCTGTACGAGTGGCGCATTGCGCGGCGGAACCTGGACCTTTGCTTCGCGCACGTGCCTGTGGACGAGCGCGACCGCCTGCTGCGCGAGGCGCTGCGGCAATCGGCGATGACGCTGATGGAGTGGCCGCGGCTGTGGACCGGTCCTCCCGGGCGCGCCCTGTCGCTGGTGCGCGAGGTCCACGGGCTCGGCCACTTCGAGGCGGCGCTGGCCGGGCCCGCCGGCCTGATCGTGGCCGCGCCGCACCTGGGCGACTGGGAGCTGCTCAACCGCTGGCTGGCCTCGCGCACGCCCCTGTCGATCGTCTACCGGCCGCCGGATTCGCGGGCCATGGAAGCGGTCCTGCTGCGGGCGCGGGCGGCACCGGGCGTGACCCAGGTACGGGCCGAGTCCGGCGCGGTGCGCTCGCTGTTCCGGGTGCTGCACGCCGGTGGCGTGGTCGGCATCCTGCCCGACCAGCAGCCCAAGCGCGGGGACGGCGAGTTCGCGCCGTTCTTCGGCATTGAGGCCTTCACCATGACGCTGCTCTCGCGGCTGGCACAGCGCACCGGCGCGCAGGTGCTGTTCGCCTGGGCCGAGCGCGTGGACGCGGGCCGCGCCTTCGACATTCATGTGCTTCCGGCGCCCGAGGGCATCGACGCGGCCGACCAGCGCGTGGCGACCGCCGCGCTCAATCGCGGCGTGGAGGCGTGCGTGCGGCAGAATCCGGCCCAGTACCTGTGGGGATACAAGCGCTTCAGCATGCGCCCGGGCGACCAGCCCGGGCTGTACCGCGATCTGGACCGGCGCCCGGCAGGCTGTTGAAGAACAGCCTGCCATACGCCGGCGGTCACGCCGCCACGCGCCACTCGTCAGGGACCAGGACATGAGCGAAATCCCCGCCGTCGACACCGCCGAGGCGGCCGCGCCCCGGGGCGCTGCCGGATTCGAGGGCCTGCATCCGAACGCGCGCTGGCCGATGCGCGGCGGCGCCGTCTTTCTGGCCACGGTGCTGGCGCTGGCCGGCGGGATCCCGATCGCGGTCAAGTGGGGGCTGGGTCTGGGCCCCGGCGCCGCGCTGGTACTCGCCATGTGGCTGCTCTACGCCGGCCTGGCCCTGGCCCATGCCGGCGCCCGCTTCCGGCGCACGCGTTACCGCCTGGACCGTGATGGCCTGACCATCCGCCGCGGCGTGTTCTGGCACACCGAAACGCGGGTGCCGCGCTCGCGCGTGCAGCACGTGGACCTGAATCATGGCCCGATCGACCGCCGCCTGGGGCTGGCGGAGCTGAAGGTGTACACGGCCGGAACCCGGCTGGCCTCGGTGGCACTGGGCGGACTCGACGCCGCCCGTGCCGAAGCGCTGCGCGATGCCATGGTCGGCGATGAACGCGCCTGACGCACCCGCGCTGGAGCCGGAGCCGGAGCAGGCGGCGCGACCGCAGCGGCGGCTGCACCCGATGTCCTGGATGTTCGTGCTGCTGCACCAGCTCAAGGAGTTCGCACTGCCGATCATCGCACTGCTGCTGTTCGGCCAGGGCGAGACCTGGCAGTTCTGGGGCGCGGCCGCCGGCGGTGTGCTGGCGCTGGTCTCGGTGGTGCAGTACTTCAGTTACCGCTACGGCGTGATCGGCAGCGAGCTGGTGATCCGCGAGGGCATCCTCCAGCGTAAAGTGCGGCACATCCCGCTGGGGCGGATCCGGAACGTCAGCCTGCACCGCAACGTGCTGCACCGGCTGTTCGGGGTCGCCGAGGTTCGGCTGGAGTCGGCCGCGGGAACCACGGCCGAGGCGAAGATGCGGGTGCTGTCACTGGCCGATGCCGCCGACCTGGAAGCGCTGGTGCGCGCCGGACAGCACGATGCCGGGGACAGTCAGGACGCGCCCCAGCCGCAGTGGCTGCTGCGCCTGCCGACCACCGAACTGGTGCGCCTGGGCCTGATCTCCAACCGCGGCATGGTGGTCGTGGGCGCCGGCCTGGCCGTGCTCTGGCAGCTCGTGCCCGACGGCTTCGGCGACCTGGTCGGCGGCCTGGTCGAAGCCGCGTCGGGTCGAGCGCAATCGCTGCACCTGGGCTGGCTGAGCTGGGCCGTGGGGGTGATGGCATTGGTGGTTCTCGCGGTGGCCCTCCTGCGCCTGCTGTCGATCGCGCTGGCGATCGTGCAGTTCCACGGCTTCACGCTGGCGCGGGCGGGCGAGCGGCTGTCGCTGGAGGCCGGGCTGCTCACCCGCGTGCGCGCGCACACACCGCTACGCAAGATCCAGCACTGGACCGTGGTGGAGAGCCTGCTGCACCGGGCACTGCAGCGCCAGTCGCTGAAAGTCGAGACCGCCGTGCTGCGGGCGGCCAACGACGATGCGCGCAACCTCAACCATCTGGCGCCCGTGGCCACGCCCGAGCAGGTACGAGGGCTCATCGCCACGCTGCTGCCGGAGGCCGCCTACCCGGCGTTCGACTGGCGGCCGCTGCATCCGCGTGCCTGGCGGCGCATGCTCTGGCCTTCGCTGGTGCTCACCTTGCTGGTCGGCGCGGCCCTTTCCTGGCGCTACGGCGCCTGGGGCCTGGCAGTGCTGGCGCTGCTCCCGCTCCTGGTCTGGCGCGCACGCAGGCTCGCGGCGGCGTGCGGCTACTGCGTCAACGACACGGTCATCGCCTGGCGCAGCGGCTGGCTCGATCGTCGCGTGTCCTTTGCCGAGGTCGCCAAGCTGCAGGGCGTGCAGCTGCGCAGCTCCGTGTTCGACCGCCACCACGGCATGGCCACGCTGATCGTGGACACCGCCGGCGCCGACCCGATGGGCGGGCACCGCATCCACATTCCCTACCTGCCGCAGGCGCAGGCGCGCGCATTGATGGACGAGTTGGGCCGGCGCATCGCGGCCAGCGCGCTGGCCTGGTGAGGGGCGGGACTCGGGACTCGGGACTCGGGACTCGGGACTCGGGACTCGGGACTCGGGACTCGGGACTCGGGAAAGGCTCGCATGTCGGAGTGCCCGGTGGTTCGTGCTTCGATACCTCAGCACGAACGGAAAGGTCGCGGCGACTTGGGCGCTCGATTGCGCGAACGGGGAGGATGCGGCGATCCGGGCGCTCGATTGCGCGAACTGGGAGGATGCGGCGATCCGGAATCTCGATCGGGGCCGCGGCGGGGCTCGCGCGTTCTGGACCGTCCCGTTCGTGCCGCTGCGTCCTCGAGTATCCCGTTCCTGCCGGTGCGTCCTCTAGCATCCCGTTCGTGCCGCTGGGTCCTCGAGCATCCCGTTCGTGCTGAGGTATCGAAGCACGAGCAGCGCAATGCTCCTACAGTGCAGGCTCTTCCTGAGCCCTGAGCCCTGAGCCCTGAGCCCTGACCCCCGCTACTCGCGCCAGAACGCCGGCATCAGCAGCACCAGCAGCGTCAGGATCTCGAGCCGGCCCATCAGCATCGCCAGGGACAGCAGGACGGTGGCGGTATCGCCCAGGGCGGAATAGTCCGGGCCGGCCATGCCCAGCGCCGGGCCCAGGTTGTTCAGGCAGGCCGCTGCGCTGGACAGCGCGGTCTCCAGGTCCAGTCCGGTGCTGGCCAGGGCGGCGGCAAAGATCACCAGCGAGGTCAGGTACAGCGCCACGAAACCGGCCACCGCACGGGTGGCTTCGTCGCCGACCGGCTGGCCGGCGGCCCGCACGATGAAGCTGCCGCGCGGATGCACGAGCTGGCGCATTTCGCGCACGCCCAGCCGCAGCATCACCGCCAGCCGGCGCACTTTCAGGCCGCCGGTGGTGGAACCGGCGCAGCCACCGCAGAAGCTCAGTACGATGATGATCATCGGCAGCGCGCCCGGCCACAGGTAGAACGCCGAGCTGGTGAACCCCGTGGTGGTGATGCCGGCGGTGACCTGGAACACCGCCTGGCGGAAGGCGGCGCCCAGGCTCGGATAGTAGGCGTGTGCGAACAGCACGGCGGTCACCACCAGCGTCGATCCGACCACCACCTGCAGGAACAGCCGCAGCTCGGCGCTGCTCCGGTACGGCTCGCTGGATGCACGGCGCCAGGCCGCATAGTGCAGGCTGAAGTTGGTCGCGCCCAGCACCATGAACACGACCGCGATCGCCTCGATCATCGGGCTGTCGTAGTGGCCTATGCTGGCATCGTGGGTCGAGAAGCCGGCCGTGGCGACGGTCGAGAAGGCGTGCCCCACGGCGTCGAACAGGTGCATGCCCGCGGCCCAGTAGGCCGCCGTGCACAGCACCGTCAGACCCACGTAGACCAGCCACAGCAGCTTGGCCACCTCGGCCACCCGCGGCGCGAGCTTGACGTCGCGCACGGTGCCGGAGATCTCGGCGCGGAACAGCTGCAGGCCGCCGATGCGCAGCATCGGCAGGATCGCCACCGCCAGGATCACGATGCCCATGCCGCCGATGAAATGCAGCGACTGACGATAGAACAGGACGCTGCGCGGCAGCGCGTCGAGCCCGACGATGACCGTGGCCCCGGTGGTCGTCACCCCCGAGGTCGACTCGAAGACCGCATCGACCCACGACAGGTGCGGCGGCGCCAGCATGAACGGCACCGCGGTCGCCAGGCACACCGCCAGCCACGACAGCGTGGTCACCAGGAACCCGTCGCGCAGCCGCAGCTCGCTTTTCACGCGGCCGGCGTGCAGCCACAGCACACCGCCCACGCCGGTGGTCAGCGCCAGGCTGACCGCGAATGCCGGCACGGTGCCCTCATCCAGCGCCAGCGCGATGGCCATCGGCGGTATGGACACCATGCCGGCCAAGGCCACGACCCCGCCGACGATACGTTCGAGTGCTCGCAGCTGCATGGACTGGATCGTACTTCAGCGCCGGGCAGGATTGCCGGCTATTCGTACCTGGGCGGGCGGGAACCGCACCCGGATCGTGAATCCCTCGAGCCGGGACCGGGCGCGGCCTGGCAGAGCGGACAGCAACAGGCTTCCGGGGAACGCGCGCACGGTCTCCTCTCCGAATGCGATCGCGATCACGCGCGGCGGCACGGAAACCAGCGCGGACAGCGCGATGATCAGGCCGGGATTGCGCTCAATGGCGAGGCGACGCACGCGGGGCGCTCAGATCCAGGTCGCGTCGGCACGGAACAGCGCCTCGACCTCGGGCAGCCTGCGCTTGTCGAGCACGAAGATGATGACGTGGTCGTCGGGTTCGATCACCACGTCGTGGTGTGCGATCAGCAGCTTCTCGCCGCGCACGATCCCGCCGATGGTCGCCGCCTCCGGCAGTGCCAGCTCGTCGAGCGAGCGACCGATCACCCTGGAGGTGCGGCGGTCGCCCAGCGCGACGGCTTCGATCGCTTCGGCGGCACCGCGCCGCAGCGAGTGCACGCGCACCATGGTGCCCTGGCGGATCCAGGTCAGCAGCGCGCCCAGCGTCACCTGCTGCGGGCTCACCGCGATGTCGATGCTGCCGCCCTCGACCAGCTCGGCGTAGGCGGGCCGGTTGATCAGCGAGATCACGCGCTGGCAGCCCAGGCGCTTGGCCAGCATCGCCGAGAGGATGTTGGCCTCGTCGTCATTGGTCAGCGCGCAGTAGACGTCGGTCTGGTCGATGTTCTCCTCGCGCAGCAGCGCCTCGTCGGCGCAGTCGCCGACCAGGACGATGGTGTTCTGCAGGTCTTCGGCGATCATCCGGGCGCGCTCTCGCGAGCGCTCCAGGATCTTGACGCTGTGCTGGCGCTCCAGACTCTTGGCCAGCGAGCGACCGATGTTGCCGCCGCCGGCGATGAACACCCGCCGCGCCGCCTTCTCGGCGTGGCGCAGCTCGCCCATCACCGTCTTGATGTCGCGGCGGTCGGCCAGGAAGAACACCTCGTCGTCGATCTCGATGACCGTGTGCGCCTCCGGGATCACCGGACTGCCGCCGCGGAAGATCGCCGCCACGCGGGTGTCCACGCCGGTGGGCAGGTGCTCGCGCAACTCGCGGATCTGGTGTCCGACCAGGGCGCCGCCGGCGACCGCGCGCACCGCCACCAGCTGCGCCCGGCCCTCGGCGAACTCCAGCACCTGCAGCGCGCCGGGAAACTCGATCAGACGCTCGACGTGACGGCACACCAGCTGCTCGGGGCTGATCGCCACGTCCACCGAGGAGCGGCCCTTCTGCAGCAGCTCCGGGTGTTCCAGGTACTCGGCCTCGCGCAGGCGCGCGATCTTGGTCGGGATCTTGTAGACCACGTCGGCGACCTGGCAGGCGATCAGGTTGACCTCGTCGCTGGAGGTGACCGCGATCGCCAGGTCGGTGTCCTCGGCGCCGGCATGACCCAGCACCGAGGGCAGCGAGGCGTGGCCCACCACGGTGCGGATGTCCAGGCGCTCGGACAGCTCGCGCAGCTTCACCGTGTCCAGGTCGACCACGGTGATGTCGTTGTTCTCCGAGGACAGGGCGGTGGCCACCGAGGAGCCGACCTGGCCTGCGCCGAGAATCAAAATTTTCATCGGGGTGTGCTCCGCTCGCGAATCCGGACGTGGCCGACTTCGGGGAAGGCTGCATCGGCTTCCACATCCCCGATCGCTCGCTGCGCGAGCGATCGGGAGACGACGGTGCCACGCCCCTGATCCCGCACGGCGCTGACTTCGCCGAGCGCTGTGTTTGCTTCCATATCCCCCATCGCTCGCTGCGCGAGCGATCGGGAGACGACGGTGCCACGCCCTTGATCCCGCACGGCGCAGGCTTCGCTGAACGCTGTGTTCGCTTCCACATCCCCCATCGCTCGCTGCGCGAGCGATCGCCCCCTTGACTCAAGGGGGCTTGGGGCTTTGATGAAAGCGCGGGGCGGATCCAGGTTCGGCATTCGGGGGGTGCTGTGCATGGCTCAGCCCTCGCGCGACTTCAGCTCGATGCCGAGGTCGCGGAGTTTGCGGTACAGGTGGGTGCGTTCCATGCCCACGGCTTTGGCCAGGCGGCCGACGCTGCCCTTGGCTTCCTCCAGGCGGCGCACCAGGTACTCGCGCTCGAAGCGCTCGCGCGCCTCGCGCAGCGGCAGCGACAGGTCCACGGCTGCACCGCCGTCGGGACCCGGTGCCGCGCTCGTCCTCGTGGTGGAGGCGCCCAGCGCCGCTTCCAGCTCCGGCAGCGCGACCTCGCCCTGACCGAGCACCGTCAGCCGCTGCACCAGGTTGCGCAGTTCGCGCACGTTGCCGGGCCAGTCGTGGCGCGCCAGCCGCTGCAGCGCTGCGGCGCCGAAGCGGCGCGGTTGCAGCCGGTCGCGCGCGGCGAAGAAACCGGCGAACTGTTCGGTCAGTGCCGGCAGGTCCTCGCAGCGCTCGCGCAGGGACGGCACCTGCAGCGGGACCACGTTGAGCTGGAAGTACAGCGCCTCGCGGAAGCGTCCGGCCGCGCGCGCCGCTTCCAGGTCCTGGGCGCTGGCGGCGACCAGGCGCGCATCCAGCGGCACCGGCCGCTGACCGCCCACGCGCAGCAGCTGGCGGCGCTCCAGCACGCTGGACAGGCGCAACTGCAGCTCGTCGCCCAGCTCGGCGACCTCGTCCAGGAACAGGGTTCCGCCCTGTGCCTGCTCGAGCAGTCCCGCGCGCACCTCGCCCTCGTCCTCGGCGCCGAACAGCGCCTCGGCGGCGCGCTCGGAGGCGATCGCACCGGCCGATACGGTGACGAACGGGCCTTCGCAACGCGGACCCTGCTCGTGCAGCCAGCGCGCAAGCGACTCCTTTCCGGTACCCGGCTCCCCACGCAGCAGCACCGGTGTGTCGTGCGCGGCCAGCCGTCGCAGCTGCTCGCGCAGTGCCGATATCGGCTGGCCGGGCCCGACCGGCTCCACCGGCTGCAGGGTGCGCCGCAGCGCCGCGTTCTGGCGCCGCAGCTCGAACGCCTCCAGCGCGCGCTGCAACGTGATCAGCAGCTTGCCCAGGGTGATCGGCTTTTCGATGAAGTCGTAGGCGCCCAGGCGCGTGGCTTCGACCGCGGTCTCGACAGTACCGTGCCCGGACATCATCACGACCGGAAACGGCATGACGCCGCCGCCGCCGCCGCCGACGTCGCGCAGCAGGGCGATGCCGTCCTCGCCGGGCATCCAGATGTCCAGCAGCACGGCGTCGGGTGGGTCCTCGCGGAACGCCGCCCGGGCAGCGGCGGCGTCGGCCGCCACGCCGACGCGGTAGCCCTCGTCCTCGAGTACGTCGCGCAGCAACTCGCGGATGTCGGGTTCGTCGTCGACGACGAGCACGTGCGCGGAAGCCATCGGCAGCGGATGTCCGGGTAGGGGTGATCCGGGAGGCGGCTAAGAATACGCGCTTTGACCCGGCGAGGCCCGCGCCGGAGCCGACGCTCGCATCGGCACGATGCCGAGCCGGTCGAACAGCGCCCGGGCGCGCACGGCGTAGGGGTGGCGGCTCAGGCCCAGGTCGCACACGGCCAGGTCCGGCCTCAGCCAGTGCGCGGCCATCAGTGCCGTGGAGCCCTCGCCCAGCAGCCGGATGCCGGCCGGCAGCAGTGGCAGCAACAGTTCCATGGGCAGCAATGACGGTAACTGGATCGTCTGCGCGCTGCCCAACAGGCCGCCGGGGTCGGATTCGGTCTCGCGCGGGTGGTACTTGACCGCCAGCGCCCGCCCGCCGCCCAGCTCGGCGACCAGCGCGCGCAGCGTGGCGCTGGCTTCCGGGTCCGAACGCAGCTGGTTCGAATGCGGCAGCACCAGGACCGCACCAACTCGTGCCAGGCGCCCGCGATCGAGCCTGAAGCTGCGCGCTGCGTGCAGCGCCAGCCGGACAAACGCGCGTCGCAGGAACCACTCGCGCGGCAGCGCCACCGCGTTCGCATGCGGCGCCAGCGCGGGGTAGGCGAGGTACGCCGAGTCGATCCACGAGGTCGTTCCGGCACGCCGTGCGCGTTGCCACCAGCGACCGTAGGCCAGCTGCTTGACCAGCCAGTCGATGCGCCGCACCAGCGGACGCTCACGCACGTCGCCCAGATAGGTGTAGAGCCCGTCGTCGAGGTAACGGCCCGCGCGGGTCCCGGTGCGCTCGGAGGCCAGGTGCAGGGCCAGCTGGGTCTCGACCTTGCGGTCGTTGCCCACCCAGACCGCCCCGGGCGCGAGTCCGGCATCGATCGCGCGCATCAGCGCCAGCGTCTGCGCCCGCAGCGCGCGCTTCACGCGCGCACGATGCAACGCGGCAGCGATGCCGCGCGGGTGGTCGCCGGCGCCTTCCTGCGCCTCGGTCATGCGTCCGGGCAGGACCTCGATGCGCTCGAACGGGAGGTCGCGCCAGCCGCGCAGCAGGGTCGCGAACTCCGCGGCACGGTCGAAGTCGCGCAGCAGCAGCAGCCACGCCCGCGTGCCCGGCTGTGCCAGCGCCGCGCCGGCGGCTTCCAGTGCGATCAGCGGCGTGGAAGCGATGTAGAGCGCGCGGCTCATGCCGCCGGCTTCGCGATGCCGTGCTCGGTGCGGGTGCGGCGCTGGCTGCGGGTGGCGTGCCGAATGGCCTCGTTCCTCTCGCGCATGGCCGGGTCCACGTAACCACGGCCGTGGTCCAGGTGCACCACGATCGCGCTGTGGCGCGCCTGCCTGCCGCGTACGCCGGCGTTCTCCAGGCGCTCGCCGAACTCCAGGTCCTCGCCGCCGTACTGCATGCGCTCGTCGAAGCCGTTGACGCGGCGCACGTCCGCCGCCCAGGCCGACGCGTTGTGGCCGTGCCAGCGCGGCTTGACCGGCGTGATCGCGTTCATCAGGCGCGCCTGCCAGGGATGCAACGGCCACAGCTTGGAGCTGCGCTGACCGCGCGCCAGTCCCTGCGCCGACAGCCACTGCAGGTTGGCAAAGCGACCGCTGGCGATCGCCTCGCGGTCGATGCGCTCGCTCACCTGCATCGGCAGCTTGCAGTAGCCGCCGGACAGGAAGCGGCCCGGTTCGCGCAAGCACAGGTGTTGCGAAAGGAAATCGGCGCGCGGCACGCAGTCGCCATCGGTGAACACCAGGTAGTCGGCGCGCGCCTGCACGATCGCCTTGTTGAGGATCCGGCACTTCTGGAAGCCCTCGTCGGGCTGCCAGACATGGCGCAGCTCGAACGGCGCCTGCGACTGCATCGCCTCCACCAGCACGCGGGTTTCCGGGCCGGAGCCGTCGTCGGCCACGACCAGTTCGAAATCGTGGCGATCCTGACAGGCGAAGCCCCACAGGCAGCGCTGCAGCCAGCGCGGCTGGTTGTAGGTGGTGACGATCACGCTGGCGACCGGGCGGCTCACGGCGCGCATCTTAGCGGGGGCGCGCGGGCGGTGGGTTCCCGGTCGGGGGCCACGCCCGCTGCGGCGCGTGGCCGGAACGCGGTGGCGATCCGATCGCGGCCATGGGCCGCTCCCACTTGATTTGACGGGTGTTGTCGGGTGCGGATCGCCGGCAACGCCGGCTCCTACAGGGCGATGACGATACGAAACGGAGGCGTGAGGGCCGCGGGGCGGGGACGGTTTCCGGGGGCGTACGCGCCAGGGATGGCGCGTCCGCAGCCTACAGGGATGTACTCGCGGCGGCCCCGGAAACCGTC
>DASRZM010000081.1:0-2983 GCA_035686365.1 Lysobacteraceae bacterium
ATTCGAAGCCGTCGCGGCGGCGCCGAGCGAGGATCCCTACGGTGGCGTGGTGGCCGCCCATCAGGCGGTGCGCAGCGTGCTGGAGAGCCTCGCCGAATTCTGCGCGGACGCGGCGCGGGACTGGCGGCCCCGGTAGCACCGCCGCCCGCGATCTAGGCCTGCTGCTTGACGCCCTCGAGCAGCTTTTGCAGCTCACCCGACTGGACCATCTCGCGCACGATGTCCGCGCCGCCGATGAACTCGCCGTTTGATTTTCCTGTCCGTATGCAAAAATCGGTGCCAGGGCGGACACATTCTTCCAACAAGCACTCCCACGAGGGGCAGACGTGCAAACCGTCAACGTGTTGTGCATCAAATGGGGCAAGAAGTACGGCCCCGAGTACGTCAACAAACTCCACAGCATGGTGTCGCGGCACCTGCACCGGCCGTTCCGCTTCATCTGCCTCACCGATGACAGCGAGGGCATAGACCCCGCCGTCGAGGTCAAGCCCATCCCCATGGTGGGCTTTGACGAGTTCGACCAGCGCAAGCCCTGGAGCTTCGGCCACGGCTGGCTCAAGCTCACCAGCTTCGCCGACCCGCTGTACGACCTCACTGGCACGACGCTGTTCCTCGACCTGGACATCGTCATCGTGGGCAGCCTGGACGAGTTCTTCGACCACCCGGGCACCTTCACCGTGATCAAGGAATGGGACAAGAAGGACGGCACGGGCAACACCTCGTGTTACCTCTACACCATCGGCGCCCACACCGATGCGCTCGATCATCTGAAGAACGGCTACCCGCAATCGATTGCCGACGTGCGCAACGAGCAGGAGTACGTCACCGGTTTCCTCAACCGCCAGGGCAAGGTCAACTACTGGCCCGAAGCCTGGTGCCGCAGCTTCAAGCGCCACTGCATGCGCCCGGGCATCCTGGGCTGGTTCTCGCCACCGACGATTCCGCCCGGCGCGAAGATCATCGTCTTTCACGGCAAGCCCAACCCGCCCGACGTCATCGCGGGCGTGAGCGGCAAGTGGTACCGGCGCGTGCTGCCGGCCCCCTGGGTGGCCGAACATTGGCGCTGAGCCCGGTTCCACTGCCCCTGCGGGTCTACCGACTGGTCAGCCGTGCGCTGGCGGTTCCGCTGCTGGGCTGGCTCTGGTGGCGCGGGCGCCGCGAGCCGGGCTACCGGCAGCACCTGCGGCACCGCCTGGGCTTCATCCCCGTCGAGCCCGATTCGCTCGGCTGCATCTGGATCCACGCCGCTTCCGTCGGCGAGGTGCAGGCGGCCCAGCCGCTGCTGCACGCGCTGCTGCAGGAATGGCCGCTGCACGCGATCGTGGTCAGCACACAGACACCGAGCGGCGCACGCGCCCTGCACGCCCATTGGGGTGACCAGCTGCGGCACGTGTACGCGCCGCTCGACACCCCCGGCGCGATGGCCCGTTTCCTGAGCCGACTGCAACCGCGCCTGCTGATCCTGGTGGAACGTGAACTGTGGCCCGAATGGCTGCACCAATGCCGCAGCAACGCGGTGCCGGTTGCCCTGGTCAACGCCCGGCTCTCCGAGCGCTCGGCGCGCAGCTACCGACGCTGGAGCGCGCTGATGCGCCCGGTGTGGTCGCAGCTCACTGTGGCCGCCGCCGACACCGCCAGCGCCACGCGCCTGCTTGAACTCGGCGTGCCCGCGCAACGCCTGCACGACACCGGCAACCTGAAGTTCGACGTCGCCGTGACCGCGACCCGCGTGCCGCTCCCGCCCGAGCTGCAAGAGCGCACGCTGATCGTGGCTGGCAGTACGCACGAAGGCGATGAAACCGCCTGGCTCGAGGCCTGGGCCGAGCTCGCACCCGCCCACCCCGACTGGCTGCTGGTGCTGGCGCCCCGCCATCCGCAGCGCTTCGACGAGGTCGACCGGCGCCTGCAGCAGAGCGGCCTGGCGCATGTGCGCCGCAGCGGCGGACCGGCGGTGGAGCCGCAGACCCAGGTGCTGCTGGTCGACGCCATGGGCGAGCTCATGCACTGGTACCAGCACGCCGCCTTGTGCTTCGTGGGCGGCACGCTGGCACCGGTCGGCGGACACAACCCGCTGGAGCCGATGTCGGTCGGCCTGCCGGTGCTGTTCGGGCCACACACCCACAACGCCGCGCCCCTGTTCGACGAAATAGCCCGCACCGGCGCGGGTGCGTGCGTGCGCGATGCGCGCGAGCTGGCCGATGCGACCCAGCGCTGGCTGACGCACCCCGAGATGCTGCGCAGCCGCGCGAATGCCGCTCGCGCGCTGATCGCCCGCAACCAGGGGTCCTCGGAACGCACCCTCGCCGTCGTGCAGCCGCTGTGGCAACCGGCGCACACCCGCAACATCACGCGCGTGCAAACCACGCAGGACGCGGGCCGCACGGCCTGGTTCGACCCCCGACACCTCAGCGAGGTGACGGCGCAGACCTTCAACCCCGCCGCCCACACCAACGGCACCGCGCTGGCCACGGGCAGCGGCCGCGGGCCAGCACTGCTGATCCAGCAAGACGGGCACGGTTACGTGCTGCGCCACTACCGGCGTGGTGGCCTTGTGGCGCGCCTGAGCGACGACCGCTTCTGGCGCGCGGCGCCGCACGAGAGCCGCGCGATGCGCGAGTTCACCCTGCTGCGCCTGATGCGCTCGTGGCAACTGCCGGTGCCCGAGCCGATCGCCGCCAGCCATCAACCGCGCGGCCTGTTCTTTTACGAAGCCGACATCCTGGTGGGCCTCATCCCCGAAAGCGCGAACGTGGTGCAGTGGCTCCAGCAACAGCCCCTCACCGCCGCACAATGGGCCGCGCTCGGCCAGGCCATCCGCCGCCTGCACGGCCGGCAGGTGTTCCACGCCGACCTGAACGCCCACAACCTGCTGCTCGACGGCGCGGGCCAGGCCTGGGTGGTGGATTTCGACCAGTGCGCGGTGCGCCCGGGTGAAGACTGGAAGCCGCGCAACCTGGACAGGCTGTTGCGCTCGCTGCGCAAG
>DASRZM010000082.1:0-6889 GCA_035686365.1 Lysobacteraceae bacterium
CCCCCGCCGCCCCCCCCCCCCGGCGCCCACCGCCCGCTCCTACGAGGCTCCCCGAAGCGGCGTGGGAGCGGCCCATGGCCGCGATCGCCATGCGGGAACCTCAGTCCGAAGCGGCCTCCCGCGGCGCACCCGAGCGGGCGAACAGCAGGTCCACGAAACGCTCGGCCGTGGGCTGCGGCTCGTGGTTGGCCAGGCCGGGCCGCTCGTTGGCTTCGATGAACACATAGTCGGGCCGCGCCGGCGACTGGACGATGAAGTCGATGCCCACCACCGGGATGCCGATGGCGGTCGCGATCGCGACCGCCGCCTCCGCCAGCTCCGGGTGCACGGTGTCGGTGACGTCGTGCAGGGTGCCGCCGGTATGCAGGTTGGCTGTACGCCGCACGCGGATCTCGACACCGGCATCGGGGACGTCCTCGAGGCGGTAGCCTGCGTCGGACACGCAGCGCCGGGTTTCGCCGTCGAGCGGAATGCGCGACTCGCCCCCGGTGGCCGCCGCACGCCGCCGGCTCTGGCGTTCGATCAGCTCGCGCACGCTGGTGCGACCATCGCCCACGACGGTCGCCGGGCGACGCAGCGCCGCCGCCACCAGTGCGTAGTCGATCACCACCAGCCGCAGGTCGTCGCCCTCCACGAACTGCTCCACCAGCACGCGGTCGCACAGGCGGCGCGCCAGCTCGATGGCGGCCTCGGCTCCCTCGACACTGGTCACGCCGACGGTGACGCCACGGCCCTGCTCGCCGCGCGCCGGCTTGACCACGACCGCGCCGTGCTCAGCCAGGAAGCGGCGCAGACCGACCGGGTCCGCCGCCTCGATCTGCGCCGGCACCCTGAGCCCGGCGCGCTCGACCAGCCGCCGCGTCACCGCCTTGTCGTCGCAGATGCTCACGGCCACCCCGGAGGTCAGCTCCGAGAGCGACTCGCGGCACAGCACGCTGCGTCCGCCCCAGTTGAGCCGGAAGAAGCCGCCCTCGGCATCGACGATCTCGGCCGCGATGCCGCGGCGGCGCGCCTCGTCCACGATGATCTGCGCGTACGGGTTCAGGCCCTCGTCCAGCTCCGGGCCGGTGAACAGCTTCTCGTTGATCGGATTCTTGCGCTTGACCGCGTACACCGGCACGCGCTTGAAGCCGAGCTTCTCGTACAGCGCGATCGCCGGTTCGTTGTCGTGCAGCACCGACAGGTCCATGCAGGCCAGTGCCTGCGCCGCGAAATGCTCGGCCAGCGCGCGCACCAGCGCCTCGCCGATGCCCGGCTGCGAGGCGGTGGGGTCCACCGCCAGGCACCACAGCGAGCTGCCCTTCTGCGGGTCGCCGAACGCGCGTACGTGGTTGATCCCGGTGACGGTGCCGATGACCTCTCCGGTGGCCGGGTTCTCCGCGACCAGGTAGGTCAGTGCGCGCGAGCCGCGGCGCGACCAGAAGAAGTCCGGCGGCACCGCAACCATGCCCAGCGTCGCGTACAGACGGTTCGCCGCCTCGGCGTCGTCGGCAGTGCACAGCCGCCGGACGAAGTATCCGCGCGGGGCCGCGCGCTGGGCGCGGTAGGTGGACAGGTCCAGACGATAGGTGTGCGAGGGATCCAGGAACAGATCCTGCGGCGCCGCGGCCAGCAACACGTGTGGCTCGGGCACGTAGAAGGCGATGTCGCGCCGGTCGGTGCCTTCCTCGCGCATCGCCGCAGCCAGGGTCTCGACGTCATCGAAGGTATGCGCGAACAGCAGCCGGCCCCAGCCGCAGTCGATCCATGCGTTGCGCTGCGGGCGGTCCTCGCCGCGATCGAAACCGGCCCGCAGCCTGGGTTCGCGCAGGCGCTCGAGGCGGTGTGCATAGCGCCCGCGGGGTCGTCGTGTGGTCTTTTCGTTCATCGCCTCAGATCCGGTGCTGCTGCAGCCAAAGCTCCAGCAGTCCGACCTGCCACAGCTCCGACCCGCGCAGCGGCGTGATGTGGTCGCGTGGTGCCGCCAGCAGGCGGTCGAGGTAGTCCTGGCGGTACAGGCCGCGGCCGCGCGCGGCCCGGGAACCGAGTGCGTCACGGACCATCTCCAGGTACGGCCCCTCCAGGTACTTGAGCGCCGGCACCGGGAAATAGCCCTTCTTGCGGTCGATGACCTCGCGCGGCAGGACGCGACGGGCGACGGTCTTGAGCACGCCCTTGCCGCCGTCGCCCAGCTTGTGCGATGCCGGGATGCGCGCGGCCAGCTCCACCAGCTCGTGGTCCAGGAACGGAACCCGCGCCTCCAGCCCGAAGGCCATGGTCATGTTGTCCACGCGCTTGACCGGATCGTCCACCAGCATCACGGTCGAATCCAGCCTCAGCGCCTTGTCCACCGCCGCCTCGGCCCCCGGACGGGCGAAGTGGGCGGCGACGTAGTCGTGGCTGACGTCGTTCGGATACAGGTGCCCGGGCGCCAGCTGTCCGGCCAGCACCGCGTGGCTGCGGTCGAAGAAGGCCTGCTGGTAGGCCGCGACCGGATCGTGCGCGCCATCGACCTTCGGGTACCAGTGGTAGCCGGCAAACACCTCGTCCGCGCCCTGCCCGCTCTGGACGACCTTGACGTGCTGGGAAACGCGCTGGGACAGCAGGTAGAAGCCGACGTTGTCGTAGGACACCATCGGCTCGCTCATGGCCTGGATGGTCGTGGGCAGGGCATCGAGCAGCTCGCTGGAGGGCACCGGAATCCTGTGATGGATGGTGCCGTAACGCTCGGCGACCAGGTCCGAGTACTGGAACTCGTCGCCGGACTCGCCGTGTACGCTCTCGAAGCCGACCGAGAACGTGTTCAGGTGTTCCACGCCCATCTCGGCCAGCAGGGCCACGATCAGGGACGAGTCCACGCCGCCGGAGAGCAGCACGCCGACCGGCACGTCGGCCACCGTGCGGCGCTTGACCGCGAGGCGCAGGGCCTCGAGAACGCGGTCGGCCCAGGCCTCGTGGTCGAGGCCGCGCTCGTCCGCGGGGGTGCCGAACCGAAGCTCCCAGTAGTGATGGTCGCGGTGGCTGCCGTCGCTGCCCACGACCCGCACCGTGGCCGGTGGCAGCTTGCGCACGCCATTGAGGATCGTGCGCGGCGGCGGCACCACCGAGTGGAAGCTCATGTAGTGATGCAGCGCGACATGGTCGATCGAGGTGTCAAAGTCCCCGGCCGCCAGCAGCGCCGGCAGCGAGGACGCGAAGCGCATGCGCTTTTTCGTCTCGGCGTAGTACAGCGGCTTGATGCCGAAGCGATCGCGGGCCAGCGCGAACCGGCCGCTGTCCCGCTCGTACACGGCGAAGGCGAACATGCCGTGGAATCGCTCCACGCAGCGCTCGCTCCATGCATGCCAAGCCTTGAGCACGACCTCGGTGTCGCCGTGCGAGAAGAACGCGTAGCCCAGGGCCTGCAGTTCCTCACGCAGCTCGCGGTAGTTGTAGATGCAGCCGTTGAACACGACCGTCAACCCGAGCGCGGCGTCGAACATCGGCTGGGCGGCCGCGTCGGACAGGTCGATGATCCTGAGCCGCCGGTGGCCGAACGCGTAGCGCCCGTATCCCACCGCGCCGCCGGCATCGGGCCCGCGGGCGACCATCGCATCCATCATGCGCGCGACCGCTGCACGGTCGGCATCGGCCTCGTCGAAGCGGACCTCGCCGCTGATTCCGCACATCGGCGTCTGTCACCTCTGGGATGCAACGGGCAGACTGCGTATTGTCGCATAGACGGATGTGAGAGCCCTGTCGCACCGATGCGTCCGGCGCTGCCTGCGCGGCAATCGCGGGCATGGCCCGCTCCCACACGACCAAGCCGCGGCCTCGATGTGCGTCGGAGCGTCGTGGGAGCGGGCCATGCCCGCGATCGGCTGACCGCACCGTCCACAGGTGTCGCAGTCTTGCTACGCTGCGCGCCGGTCGACACCGAACCATGACCATGCCCCGGCTGGTGATCCCGCTGCTGCTGCTCGTCGCCCTCGCCGTACCGGCTGCCGCCCGCGCGCAGGACGACGTACCCGGGGGCATCGGCCTGGTCCTGGGCGGGGGCGGCGCCCGCGGAGCCGCCCATATCGGTGTGCTCAAGGTGCTCGAGCGCGAGCGCATCCCGGTCCACTACGTGGCCGGTACCAGCATGGGGGCCATGGTTGGCGGCCTGTACGCCGCCGGTTACTCGCCGGAGGAGATCGAGGGCGTCGTCTCCCAGCTCGACTGGAAGGAATTGCTCAGCGATGCGCCATCACGCGAATCGATCCCGATGCGCCGCAAGGAAGAGGACCTGCGCTTTCTGCTGGACCTGAACCTGGGCGTGCGCGACCGCAGCATCCAGTTTCCGCGCGGACTGCTGCAGGGACAGAAATTGCTGCTGCTGCTGCGACGGCTGCTGCTGCCCGTCTGGCGGATCGAGGACTTCGACGATCTGGCGATCCCGTTCCGGTGCGTGGCCACCGACATCGGTACCGGCAAGCCTGTTGTGTTCGACTCCGGCGACCTTGCGCTGGCGGTGCGCGCCAGCCTCTCGGTGCCGGGCGTGCTCTCGCCGCTGAACGTCGAGGGCACGCTGCTGGTGGACGGCGGCCTCGTCGAGCAGGTGCCGATCGGGGTGGCCCGCGCCATGGGTGCCGACCGCATCATCGCAATCGACCTCACCGAGCCGCTGCTGCCGGAGTCCGAGCTCAGCTCGCCGGTCCAGGTCACGCTGCAGATGATCACGATCATGATGAAGCAGCGCACCGCCGAACAGCTGCAGGCGCTCGGCGAGGGCGACCTGCTGATCGTCCCGACACTCGAGGGCATGGCCAGCTCGGATTTCGCGAACATGGCCGAGGCCGTGGCGTTGGGCGAACGCGCTGCACAGGCACAGGTCGAGCAGCTGCGCCGCTATGCGGTGGACGAGGCGACCTACGCCGACTGGAAAGCGCGGCACCGCCGTCGGGATTTCGACGCGCCGCTGGTCGAGTTCCTCGACGTGGTCACGCGCGAGAGCGGGACCGCAGGCTACGTCCAGAACCAGCTCGAACGCCGGGTCGGTGAGCCGCTGCGGATCGACGCGCTGCGCGAGGACATCGACCGGGCATTCGGCCTGGGGACCTACGAGCGCATCGACTGGCGGCTGGTCGAGCACGAGGGCCGGACCGGGCTGCGCGTGACCCCGGTCGACAAGAGCTGGGGACCGACTTTCCTGGCTTTCGGTCTGGCCTTCAGCGACGACTTCAACGGCGACTCCAGCTACCTGCTCACCGCCGAGTCCACGACCACCGGGATCAACCGCTACGGCGGCGAGTGGCGCAACCGGATCACCCTGGGCCAGCGCACCGGGTTCCGGACCGAGTTCTTCCAGCCCTTCGGCGGTGTCGGCCAGTACTTCGCGCAACCGTGGTTCGAATACGTGGCACTGCAGCAGCCGCTGGGCGAACCCGGCGCCCTGCTGGCCGAGTTCCGCATCTCGCGCCGCGAAGTCGGCCTGGAGTTCGGTTACGACCCGGTCCCGACGCTGCGCCTGTCCGCCGCACTGCTGCGCGGGCGCGACCATGCCGCGCTGACCATCGGCGACCCCGAAGCGTTCCCGGAAGGCCTGGCCACGGACTACGCGGCTGCACGCGTGTCGGTGCTGCGCGACACCCTGGACAACGCCGAGTTTCCTTCCGGCGGCAGCCGCTTCCAGCTCGACCTGGTCGACTACGGCGAGTTGCTCGGGGGAGAAAGCGATGGCCAGGTTGTGGACCTGGTCTGGGACAAGGCGCTCGCGCGCGGCAACAGCCGGCTTCTGCTGGGCACGCGCCTGCATACCAGCTGGGGGGAGGTCGCCCTGATCCAGGAAGGCGGGGTGCTGGGCGGCTTCACCAATCTCTCGGGCTTCGGAGAACGGGCACTGTTCGGACCGCACGCGGCGCTGCTGCGCGGCGTCTACTACCAGCGCTTCGGCGATGCCGAATCGCTGTTCTCGGTGCCCGTATACGTCGGCGCCAGCCTCGAGGCGGGCAATGTGTGGGCCGAGCGCGACCAGGTGAGCCTGGAATCGCTGATCTTCGCCGGCAGCCTGTTCGTCGGCGTGGACACCGCATTCGGGCCGATCTTCCTGGGCTACGGCCATGCCGAAACCGGCGACAGCTCCTGGTACCTGAACTTCGGTTCGCTGCTGCGACCGCGACTGTAACCGCCAGGCCCCTTCATCGATCGCGGCCATGGGCCGCGATCAGCCCAAGCGACCGCCGCTGACGCGTTCGCGCCCTTCCAGGTCGCAGAAGGTCCGCACATCGGAAAACCCGGCCGCCTCGAGGAGCGAGCGCACCGCCGGACCCTGGTCGAACCCGTGCTCGAGCAGCAGCCTGCCGCCCGGAAACAGGTGCGCCGGCGCACCGGCAACGATCGCACGGATCGCATCGAGCCCGTCGACTCCCGAGACCAGAGCAGCCCGCGGCTCGTAGCGCAGGTCCCCCTGCTCCAGGTGCGGATCGTCCTGCGCAATGTACGGGGGGTTACCCACGATCGCGTCGAAGCGCCTGCCTTCGACGGCCGAGTACCATTCCCCGCACGCGAACCAGACATTGGCGACACCGTTTGCGCGCGCATTGGCGCGCGCCACCTCCAGCGCCTGCGCGCTGGCATCGGTCGCCATGACCTGTGCTCGTGGCCGCTCGCTGGCGATCGCGAGCGCGATCGCACCGCTGCCGGTGCCCAGGTCCAGAACCTTCTCCGGCCCGGCCGCATCGATGCGCTCCAACGCAAGCTCGACCAGCAGCTCGGTTTCCGGACGCGGAATCAGCGTGTCGGGCGTGACCTGGAGTTCCAGCGTCCAGAACGGCCGCCGGCCGACCAGGTAGGCGACCGGCTCGCCCGCCTCGCGGCGCTGCAGCAGCCCGGCATAACGCGCGCGCAGCGCGGTGTCGGCTCGGTCGCGCGCATGCGCGTAGAGCCAGGC
>DASRZM010000083.1:0-39786 GCA_035686365.1 Lysobacteraceae bacterium
GCATCATCGACGTGTTCCCCGCCGGCGAAAAGCCGATGGTGCGCTCGATGCTGTCCGAATCGCTGCGCGCGGTGATCTCGCAGGCGCTGCTGAAGAAGGTCGGCGGCGGCCGCACCGCGGCGTGGGAGATCATGGTCGGCACGCCCGCGATCCGCAACCTGATTCGCGAGGACAAGGTCGCGCAGATGTATTCGGCGATCCAGACCGGGCAATCGTCCGGGATGATGACCCTCGACCAGCACCTGCAGGACCTGGTGAAGCGGGCGATGATCCTGCGTCCGCAGGCCCGCGAGTACGCCAAGGACAAGCGTCTGTTCGATTGAGCGGCGCATCCTTGTTGAAACCTGCCGTTGGACCACCTTCGACGGCCCTGGAGTAGCTCATGAGCACCGGCACCAGCATCGACTTCACCTCATTCCTCAAGCTGATGGCGCACCAGAAGGCGTCCGACCTGTTCATCACCGCGGGCATGCCGCCGTCGATGAAGGTCAACGGCAAGCTGTCGCCGATTACCCAGAACCCGCTGACGCCGCAGCAGAGCCGCGACCTCGTGCTCAACGTGATGAACCCGCAGCAGCGCGAGGAGTTCGAGAAGACCCACGAGTGCAACTTCGCGATCGGCGTGTCCGGCGTCGGCCGCTTCCGCGTCAGCTGCTTCTACCAGCGCAACCAGGTCGGCATGGTGCTGCGCCGGATCGAGACCAAGATCCCCACGATCGAGGAACTCGGCCTGCCGCCGATCATCAAGACGCTGGCGATGACCAAGCGCGGCATCATCATCTTCGTCGGCGCCACCGGCACCGGCAAGTCGACCTCGCTGGCGGCGATGATCGGCTATCGCAACCAGAACTCGACCGGCCATATCATCACCATCGAGGACCCGATCGAATTCGTGCACAAGCACGAGGGCTGCATCATCACCCAGCGCGAGGTCGGCATCGATACCGACACCTGGGAGAACGCGCTCAAGAACACCCTGCGCCAGGCGCCGGACGTGATCATGATCGGCGAGGTGCGTACCCGGGAAGGCATGGACCATGCCATCGCCTTCGCCGAAACCGGTCACCTGGTGCTGTGCACGCTGCACGCGAACAACGCCAACCAGGCACTGGACCGCGTGATCAACTTCTTCCCCGAGGACCGGCGCAGCCAGCTGCTGATGGACCTGTCTCTGAACCTCAAGGCGATCGTCGCCCAGATGCTGATCCCCACCACCGACGGCAAGGGCCGGCGCGTGGCCATGGAGGTGCTGCTGGGAACGCCGCTGGTGCAGGATTACGTCCGCGATGGAGAGGTCCACAAGCTCAAGGACGTGATGAAGGAGTCCACCAACCTGGGCATGCGGACCTTCGACCAGAGCCTGTTCGAGCTCTACCAGGCCGGCGAGATCAGCTACGAGGATGCGCTGCGTTACGCCGACAGCACCAACGAGGTGCGCCTGAAGATCAAGCTCAGCCAGGGCGGCGACGCGCACACACTCTCGCAGGGGCTCGACGGCGTCGAACTGCTCGAATCCGAGCGCTGAGGCGACGCGGACGGAAGCCTTGTAGGAGCGGCCGTTGGCCGCGATCGGCCTGCGAATGGTTCTGGACGCAAACGATGCGCCCCGGATCGCCGCACGTCGGCGCTCCGTAGGCCGTGCCGCGATCCGGTATCGCTTGCCGGGATCGCCGTGGACCCGTCCATGGGGGCTCTTTGGCGCCATCCATGGCGCCAACGTCCCGACAAGCGATCCCGGACCGCGGCACTTGGCTCGAGGCAGATTGGAGCCTTCGTTCCCCTCGATCGCGGCCAACGGCCGCTCCTACAGGTGACGCCCACTGGAGCGTTGTAGGAGCGGCCGTTGGCCGCGATCATCCGGGGCACGGCCCGGCCTACGGAGCACGGCTTCCACGCCGACCGGCAAAAGGCGCGCCGCCCCGGCGACCCGACGCAACGCCGCCGGGCATTCGTATTGCAGCGATCACACCAGCGGCTCCCCGCCCAGCATCGCGTCGAGCACCGCCATGCGCACGGCCACGCCGTTGGCGACCTGGGCGAAGATGACCGACTGCGCCCCGTCGGCGACGGCATCGTCGATCTCCACGCCGCGGTTCATCGGGCCCGGATGCATGACGATGGCATCGCGCTGCGCGCGAGCGAGCCGTTCCGGCGTCAGGCACCAGTCGCGCGTGTAACGCTCCAGCGACGGCACCAGGCCATCGTCCATGCGTTCGCGCTGCAGCCGCAGCATGATCACCACGTCGCAGCCGGCGACCGCCTCGTCGAGCGAGTCGAATACCCTGCATCCTTCGCTTTCCTCCGGATCCGGCAGCAGCACCGCAGGTCCGCACAGGCGGATCTCGCCGGTCCCCAGCGCGCGCAGCGCGGCCAGGTCCGAGCGTGCGACCCGGGAATGGCGGATATCCCCGGCGATGGTCACGCGCAGCGCGGAGAAGTCCGCGCCCTTGTGGTCGGCGATGGTCAGCGCGTCCAGCAGCCCCTGGGTGGGATGCGAGTGCCGGCCGTCGCCGGCGTTGAGCACGTGCGATCCCGCCGCGGCGCCGGCGGCCAGCGCGGCGGCCGTACCGCCCTGGCTGTGGCGGATCGCGAACACGTTGGTCCCCATGGCCTCGAGCGTGCGCAGCGTATCGAGCAGCGACTCGCCCTTGCGCGCAGAGGAAGCGGCCGCGTCCAGGTTCAGCACGGTCAGTCCGAGGCGGCGCGCGGCGAGTTCGAAGGAGGCGCGCGTGCGCGTGGACGGTTCCATGAACAGGTTGCCCAGCGTGGCCCGCGGGTGGCTGCGCGGCGGCGCGGCCCGTCCGGATGCGGCCTCGCGCAGGGCGGCGGCACGCCCGAGCAGGGCCACCATGGGCGCGGCGGGCAGCTCCGCCAGGCTCAGCAGGTGGCGCAGCCGGCCCTGGTTGTCGATCTGGGTCGCTGACATCGGGTCGGCTCCGGCTTGCGGTTCATCGGGTCTGGAGCCAGCGCTCCAGGATCAGGCTGGCGGCCACGGCGTCGAGCTCCGCGGCGTCCTTGCGCCGGGCGGTGCCGTCGCGGCGGCGCCGGGCGAACACGCGGTCGGCCTCGCGCGAGGTCGATCGCTCGTCCACCAGGTCCACCGGGACGCCGTAGCGCTCGGCCACCGCCTCGGCGAAAGCGCGCGCCCGCCGCGTGATCGCCTGGACTTCTCCCTCGAGCGAGAGCGGATCGCCCACCACCAGGCGAGCCGGGTTCCAGCGATGCACGTGCCGGTCGATGGCGCTCCAGTCCGGGCCCTGGTCGCTGGCGGCGACCACCGCCAGCGGCCGTGCCGAGTGCGAGAGGGTGTTGCCGACCGCCACGCCGATGCGGCGCGTGCCCACATCGAAGCCGAGCACGCACAGCGCGCCCGACTGGGCCGCAGCCCCGCTCATGCGTGCCCGCTGTAGTCGGTCAGCAGGCCGACCTCCACGCCCATCAGCCGTGCCGAGGCAGCCCAGCGCTGTTCCAGTGGCGTTTCGAAGATGATCTGGCTGCTGGAGGCCACCGTCAGCCAGGCGTTCTCGGCCAGCTCCTGTTCCAGCTGCCCCTCGACCCAACCGGCATAGCCCAGCGTCACGACCGCCCGGGTCGGTCCTTCGCCGCGCGCCAGCGCCGCCAGCACGTCGCGCGAGGTGGTCACGCACAACCCCGCCGAAACCTGGAACGACGATTCCCAGTCGCCGCAGGGCTCGTGCAGGACGAAGCCGCGCTCGGGCTGCACCGGCCCGCCCAGCAGCACCGGCGACTCGGCCAGCGCCTGCAGCCTGGTGCCGATCTTCATCTGCTCGAGCACGTCGCCGAGTCGGTACTCGGAGGCGCGATTGACGGTCAGGCCCATCGCGCCTTCTTCGGTGTGCTGGCAGATCAGCGTCACCGCGCGCGAGAAGTTCGGATCCGCCAGCGTCGGCAACGCGATCAGGAAGTGGTCGGTCAGGAACCGGGGGGCGTCCATGTACGCATGATAGCGCCGCCGGCAGCCTGCCTGCGTCCGGCGGCGGGTCAGCGGTTGCGCAGGACCGCGCCGGGCAGGAACTGCCAGGTCCGGGTGATGTGAAGGATGTCCACGTTCTCGTCGGTCACCGGCAACGGCGGAAACGGCTCGGCCAGCCGTACGATGTCGGTGGCCGACTGGTCCAGGACCGGGTAGCCGCTGGGCTGCACGACGGTGACGTTTTCCACGGTGCCGTCGCGGCGCACCGCCACGGTCATCACCAGCTGGCCCTGGAGGTTGCGGCGCCGGGCCTCGTCGGGATAGTTGAGGTTGCCCACGCGCTCGACCCGGGCGACCCAGGCACGCATGTAGGCGGCGTATTCGTACTCGCGTGTGTTGGCCGAGATGAACTTGCGGCGCGGCCGCTTGGCATAGCGCTCGGCCGCACGCTCGATCTCGGCGCTCAGCCGCGCCATCTCCAGGCTTTGCTCGATCAGCTCGCGACTGCTCGGCAGCGGCGTGACCGGCTGTTCCAGCCGCTGCTCGGCGCTTTCGCTGCGCTCGCTGGGGGACTGTGCCGTCAGGACCGGCTGCCGCGCCTGCGGTTCCGGGTCCGGCGCCCGCGCCGCCTGCTGCTGTGGCGCGACACCGGGGTCGGGCTTGGGCACCTGGCTGAGCTGGGGCTCTCGCGGTCGCTCCGCAACCTCGCTGTCGCCGCCGCCGCGCTGGCTGGCCTGGGCCAGGAAGTCGGCCTGCTCGGGGGGCTGTTCGCTGCGGGTCTGGGTCAGGATCACGTCCAGGGTCGGGACCAGCGGCGCCGGGTCCTCGCGCGCGAAGCCGACCCCGAAGGCCAGCACGCCGTGGAAGATCAGCGACAGCGCTACGGTCGCCCCGAGCCGGTCGGCCGGGGTGATCGAGGGCGCGGGGGCTGGCCCGTCGGCGGACCGGGCACGCGCGCGTGTCCGGTCGTCAGTGGCGGCTTTCCCCACCACACAGCGCCTCGATGCGGTCCAGCAGCAGCCCGGAGATGTTCAGGCCGAAGGCCGCGTCCAGCTCGCGGATGCAGGTCGGGCTGGTGACGTTCACTTCCGTGAGCCAGTCGCCGATCACGTCCAGGCCCACCAACAGCATCCCGCGCCGGCGCATCTCCGGTCCGACCTGGGCGGCGATCCAGCAGTCGCGCTCGCTCAGCGGCTGGCCTTGGCCACGCCCGCCCACCGCGAGATTGCCGCGGAAGTCGCCCTGGCGCGGGATCCGGGCCAGGGCGTAGGGGACCGCTTCGCCGTCGATCAGCACGATGCGCTTGTCGCCCTGGGCGATCTCCGGCAGGTAGCGCTGCACCAGGCTGAGCCTGCGGCCGCCGCCGGTGACCGCCTCCAGGATCACGTTCAGGTTGTCGTCTCCTGCCCGGGCACGGAAGATCGAGCGCCCGCCCATCCCGTCCAGCGGCTTGAGCACGCAATCTTCGTGTTCGGCCACGAACGCGGCCAGCACGGCCGGATCCCGGCTCACCCGCGTGGCCGGGCAGCATTGGGGGAACAGCAGGGCCGCCAGCTTCTCGTTCAGGTCGCGCAGCCCGCGCGGGTCGTTGACCACCCGCGTTCCGCGCGCCTGCGCGCGCTCCAGGATCATGGTGTCGTAGACGTATTCGGCATCGACCGGCGGGTCGGTCCGCATCAGCACCACCTGGCTGGCCGCCAGCGGCCGCAGCCCGGCGGGGCCGAGCGTGAACCAGTCCTCGGGGTCGTCGCGCACCTGCAGCGGGGCGCTGGCCGCCACCGGCTCGTCGCCGGCCAGACCCAGCCCGCGCGGCAGCACGTAGCGCAGCGCGTGGCCGCGGCGCTGTGCCTCGAGCAGCATGGCGAAGGTGGAGTCCTTGCGGGTGAGGATGGACTCGATCGGATCCATCACCACGGCGATTTCGAGCGGCATCGCGCCGGCAGCGCTCGTGAAGGGCGTCGGTCCTATACTAGCATCCGGCATGGTCCGATCCGGTGCGGCCAAGGCGCACGGCTTGACAGTGCTTGCCCGCGCTGGGATATAAGCGGACAGTGGCTCGCATCGATGCGGCGCGGCGGTTGCGCGCAGGCTCGAAGGGCGCAGGATGCGCGGTGCGGTGAGGCCGTGGCGCGCGATACGGGCGGGCTCCAGTGCCGGCGCCGGCGAGTCCGCAGGGGGCGCGCGCGAAAACGTTCGCTCGGACACATCTTAGGGAGCGTCCATGGACGAACATGAAAAGGCGGACAGCCTGGCCGGGCTGAAGGTCATGGTCATCGACGATTCGAAGACCATCCGCCGGACCGCGGAGACCCTCCTGAAGAAGGAAGGCTGCGAGGTGGTGACCGCGACGGACGGTTTCGAGGCGCTGGCCAAGATCGCCGACCACCAGCCGCAGATCATCTTCGTCGACATCATGATGCCGCGTCTGGACGGTTACCAGACCTGTGCGCTGATCAAGAACAACCAGCTGTTCCGGTCCACGCCGGTGATCATGCTTTCGTCCAAGGACGGACTGTTCGACAAGGCCAAAGGTCGCATCGTCGGCTCCGAGCAGTACCTCACCAAGCCGTTCACGCGCGAGGAACTGCTCTCGGCGATCCGCAAGCACGCCGTCGCGAGGTGACGGTGCACCGACAGAGGTACGGAACATGGCGCGAATCCTGATCATCGACGACTCTCCGACCGACACCCGCGTGTTCACCACGGTGCTGGAGAAGAACGGCCACCAGGTGCTCACGGCCGCCACGGCCGAGGAAGGCCTGGCATCCTGCAAGCGGGACAATCCGGACCTGGTCCTGATGGACGTGATCCTGCCGGGGATGAACGGCTTCCAGGCCACGCGCGCGCTTTCACGTGACCCGGAGACCAGTCACATTCCGATCATCATCGTCAGCACCAAGAACATGGAGACCGACCGGGTCTGGGGGCTGCGGCAGGGGGCCAAGGACTACGTGGTCAAGCCGCCCAGCGAACGGGAGCTGATCAACCGCATCAACGCCCTGCTTCCGCAGGCCCAGTGAAAGCGATGGCCAGGCACGAGCCCAAGCGGCACCCCTACGAGGTCATCGCCGACTACGAGGCGCGAAGCCTCGCGCACGTCGCCGGCCTGCCCGAGCAGATCGACGCGCCGGGCCTGTGGCGCGGGGTCGGCTTCCGGCTGGGCGCGCACCGGCTGGCGTCGGAGTTCGCCGACGTGGTCGAGATCGTGACCTTGCCGGGGGTGACGCCGGTGCCCGGCGTACAACCCTGGCTGCTGGGCGTGGGCAACATCCGCGGCAACCTGCTGCCGGTGGTCGACCTCAAGCAGTTTCTGGAGGGCGACCGTACGGTGCTGCACGAGAACACGCGCATGCTGGTGGCGCGCCAGCCCGGAGGCAACGTCGGACTGCTGATCGACGAGCTTTTCGGCCAGCGCAATTTCACCGACGAGCAGAGGGTCGAGGCCGAGGCCGCAGCGGGCGGCCGTTACGACCATTTCGTCAAGCGCGCCTATCGCGTGGGCGACCACGTCTGGGGCGTGTTCAACCTGTCCGTGCTGGCACGGACTCCGGAATTCAGGCAGGCGGCGGCATGACCGCGGCCTCATTGCAGCGAAGAGGGGCGAGCAGACCATGAGCACTGTAGGCGGATTGACCGGCCGCGAGCGCAGCCGAGGCATCTATTTGTGGGTCGTGATCCTGGTCGCGGCGCTCGTGGTCTTCGGCGCCAACGCCTATTTCGCCAACCAGTTCTCATCGGAAGAGGCGCGGGCTTCGGCCCTGGTCGCCGAGCTGCAGGTGCGTTCGCAGCAGATCGCCACCTTCTCCGGCGAGGCGACCTCCGGAGGCTTCGAGGCCTTCGAGGAGCTGCAGGCCACCCGCGACCGCATCCAGAGCATCATCAATGCGCTGCGCGCCGGCGATGCGGCCCAGGGCGTCCCCGGTTACGAGAACCAGCCGATCATCAGCGAGGAGCTGGCGCGGGTCACCCAGAGCTGGGCGCTGATCAATTCCAACGCGGAAACGGTGCTGGCAGGCGAGGACCTGATCCTGAACCTGACCGAGATCGCCGCCCAGTTCTCGGCCCAGGTGCCGCAGCTGCAGGCGCGCATGGACGAGGTCGTGCGCTACATGGCCGAATCCGGCGCGCCCAGCTCGCAGGTGCAGATCGCCATGCAGCAGATCGTGCTGGCCGACCGCATGCTGCGCCGCATCACCGAGATCCTGCAGGGCGGCGTGGGCGCCGTCTCCGCGGCCGACGCGTTCTCGCGCGATGCCACGCGCTTCGGTGCGGTGCTCAATGCGCTGCTCAACGGCAACCCGGAGATGGGCATCCGCCGCGTGGAGTCGGCCCAGGCACGGGCGGTGCTGGTCGAAGTCGGGGAGATCTACCAGAGCGTGCAGTCGGACGTGGAGACCATCCTGACCCAGGCCACCGACCTGTTCGAGATCAAGGAGGCCAGCGACCAGATCATCGCCTTCTCGCGGCAGCTGCTGGACGCCGCGCAGAATCTGAGCCAGGCCTTCCTGAACCTGCCCGCGAGCCGGCCGTTCCCGAACATCCTGTGGGCGGCGATCTCGCTGGCGGCGGCAGCGGTGGCCATCTTCGGCCTGCTGTTCACCCTGTACCGCGACCAGGTGCGTCGCTTCCGGACCACCCAGGAACTGAACCAGCGCAACCAGGAGGCGATCCTGCGGCTGCTGGACGAGATGGGATCGCTGGCCGAGGGCGACCTGACCGTCCGCGCCACCGTCACCGAGGACATCACCGGCGCGATCGCGGACTCGATCAACTTCGCGGTCGAGGCGCTGCGCTCCCTGGTGACCACGATCAACGAGACCGCCGTGCAGGTGGCCGCCGCCGCCCAGGAGACGCAGGCCACCGCCATGCACCTGGCCGAGGCCGCCGAGCACCAGGCGCAGCAGATCACCTCGGCCTCGGCCGCGATCAACGAGATCGCGGTGTCGATCGACGAGGTGTCGAAGAACTCGGCCGAGAGCGCCGACGTGGCCCAGCGCTCGGTGCAGATCGCCGCCAAGGGCGCCGAGGTGGTGCGCCAGACCATCCAGGGCATGGACTCGATCCGCGACCAGATCCAGGAGACCTCCAAGCGCATCAAGCGCCTGGGCGAAAGCTCGCAGGAAATCGGTTCCATCATCGAGCTGATCAACGACATCTCCGAGCAGACCAACATCCTGGCGCTGAACGCCGCCATCCAGGCGGCATCGGCGGGCGAAGCCGGCCGCGGATTCGCGGTCGTGGCCGACGAGGTGCAGCGTCTGGCCGAACGCGCGTCCAACGCCACCAAGCGGATCGAGACGCTGGTGCAGACGATTCAGGCCGACACCAACGAGGCGGTCAGCTCGATGGAGCAGACCACCGCCGAGGTGGTCGCCGGTGCGCGCCTGGCCGAGGACGCCGGCCTGGCACTGGGCGAGATCGAAAAGGTGTCCAACGACCTGGCCGACCTCATCCAGAACATTTCCGAGGCCGCGCGGCAGCAGTCGGCGGCGGCAACCAACATCTCGGCGACGATGAACGTGATCCAGGAGATCACCACGCAGACCTCGATGGGTGCCAGCCAGACCGCCGAGTCGATCGGCAACCTGGCCCAGCTCGCCGCGGACCTGCGTCGATCGGTCGCCGACTTCAAGCTGCCGGGCTGAGGTGTCCGGCGCGGGGGGCATGGACGGAACAATGGCAGTCGTCGTGGGCCGCAGCAGCCAGCAGGCGATCGCGCAGGCAATGGACGAGGCCGAGTTCCAGCGCTGGGTGCGGCTGCTGGAATCGCGTACCGGCGTCACCGTGCCGCCGGAACGCAAGCCTTTCCTGGTCACCGGGTTGCGCCGGCGCATGCGCGAGACCGGACATGCCGAGTTCGGCGCCTATTACGAGGAGCTGCTCGACGGTGCGCGCGGCGCGGTCGAGTGGGCGGCTCTGGTCGATCACCTGACCGTCCACGAGACGCGTTTCTTCCGTCACCCGCCGTCGCTGAAGCTGATCCGGGAGTCCTGGCTGCCGCAATGGCTGGCGCGGACCCCCGGCGACCAGACCCTGCACGCGCTTTCGGTGGGTTGCGCCACCGGCGAGGAGGCCTGGACACTGGCGATGCTGTTCGACGCGGCACTCTCGCAGGTGGTGCCGCAGCGGCGCTTCGGCATCACCGCCACCGACGTGAGCCAGTCGGCGCTGGTGGTCGCGCGACGGGCAACCTATACGCTGGACCGGCTCGAGGAGATCCCGAAGCAGTACCACGACGGCGCCTTCGAGGCCATCGACGAGGACGGCTTCCGGATCCACGAGCGCCTGCGCAGCCGCGTCGGCTTCGCCTGCGTGAACCTGCTGCACGCCGCGCGCGCGCCGCTGCGCCAGCTCGACCTGATCTACTGCCAGAACGTTCTGATCTACTTCGCCCGCGAGCGCCGCGGCGAACTGCTCGACGGACTCGCGCGCCTGTTGCGTCCCAGCGGGATGCTGGTGCTGGGTCCGGGCGAGGTCACCGGCTGGAGCCACCCGCAGCTGGCACGGGTCGAGGACCGCCAGGCCCTGGCGTTCATCCGCAATACGAAAGAGACCCAGGCATGAGGCTGTCCGAAGACATCGATTTCACCACGCTGACCTGGGTCAAGGGCGAGCTCGACGAGACGCTCAAGCAGGCGCGCCATGCGCTGGAAGCCTACGTCGAGGATCCTTCCGACGTCAGCCAGATGCGGTTTTGCGCGACCTACCTGCACCAGGTGCAGGGCACGCTGCGCATGGTGGAGCTGTACGGCGCGGCGATGGTCACCGAGGAAATGGAGCACCTGGCCACGGTGCTGCTCGAGCAGGGCGTGCAGGACCGCGAGGAGGCCTACACGGTCCTGATGCGTGGCATCGTGCAGCTGCCCGACTACCTGGAGCGGCTTCAGAGCGGCCATCGTGACATTCCCATCGTGCTGCTGCCGCTGCTCAACGAGCTGCGCGGTGCGCGCGGCGAGAAGGGCCTGTCCGAAAGCGTGCTGTTCACTCCGGACCTGTCGCGACCATTGCCAGATTCGGCCGGCGGCCCCAGCCACGCATGGCCCGAGCTGGAGCTCCGGCAGATGGCCGAGCAGCTGCGCGCCCAGTTCCAGATCGCGCTGCTGAAGTGGTTTCGCAACGAGGATTCCGACGCCGACGTCGAGCAGCTCACCCGCATCTGCGACCGGCTGGTCACGATCACGGCACAGGAGGAGGCGCGACGCCTGTTCTGGGTCGCGGCCGGCGTGCTCGAGGCCCTGAACGCCAAGGCCTTCGAGCCCAGCGCGCAGCTCAGGCAGACCATCGGCAAGGTCGAGCGCGAGATCAAGCGCCTGGCCGATGCCGGCGAGGCCAGCTTCCGGGTCGACCCGCCGCGCGAACTCACCCGTAATCTGCTGTACTTCGTAGCGCACGCGCCGACCGACCACGGCCGCATCGACGAGATGCGCGAGGTGTTCGGACTCAACGCCCTGCTTCCCTCCGAGGCCGAACTCGAGCACGCCCGCGGCGCCATGACCGGGCACAACCGCGCATTGCTTGACACCGTCGCCGGCGCCATCAAGGAGGATCTGCTGCGGGTCAAGGATGCGCTCGACCTGTACATGCGCAGCCACGAAGCGGAGCCCGGGCAGCTGTCCTCGCAGACCGAGGCGCTCGACCGCGTTGCCGACACGCTCGGCATGCTGGGCCTGGGCGTCGCGCGCCGCGTCGTGCAGGAGCAGCGCACCACTATCGACCAGGTGGTCAGCGGCACCCGCACGGGCGACGAGTCGACCCTGCTGGACATCGCCGGTGCGCTGCTCTACGTCGATGCCACGCTCGACGACCAGGTCCAGCGCCTGGGCGGCGAGCCGGAAAAATCCGAAGGGACGATCCCGCAGGCCGAAGCGCGTCGCGTGCTCGAGGCCGTGGTCAAGGAGGCGCAGGCCAACTTCGGTCAGGCCAAGCAGTGCTTCGTGGCATTCGTCGAATCCAACTGGGACCACGTGCAGCTGCAGGACGTGCCCCGCCTGCTCGAGGAAGTCGCCGGCGCGCTGCGGATCCTGGAGATCGACGACGCGCCGGGGTACCTGCAGGCGATTTGCGTGTTCACCGAGGCCGAATTGCTGGCCCGCCACCGGGTGCCCAATGGCGAGCAGATGGACATGCTGGCCGACGTGCTGGCCGGCCTGGAGTACTACCTGGAGGCGGTGCGCGACCACAGGCCCAATCGGGATCAGGTCCTGGCGGTCGCGCGCGATCGACTCGAACGGCTGGGTTACTGGCCGATCCCGGATGTGCCCACGCTGGTTCCCGCCCGGGCCCGCGCCGAAGTGCCGGTGGAGGTCGAGGAGGCGGAGACCGGCCCCGACGCCGTCGACGCCTTGCCAGGGACGGCCGAAGAAGAACCTGCGGCCGCACCGGAGACCGCCCCGGCGCCAGCGCCGGGGCTGGAGCCGGTTGTTGCCGCCACTCGCGCTGCCGACGCCGGCACGCGCGGGTTCGAAACGGCCTCCGATGACATCGACGAGGAGATCCGCGAGGTCTTCATCGAGGAGGTACAGGAGGAGATCGCCCACCTGGCGCAGCTGCTGCCGGAGTGGAAGGCCCGGCCCGACGACCTGGAGCAGCTCAAGCCGATACGGCGCGTGTTCCACACGCTCAAGGGCAGTGGCCGCCTGGTGGGTGCGCTGACGCTGGGCGAGTTCAGCTGGAAAGTCGAGAACATGCTCAACCGTGTGCTCGACGGGTCCATCGAGGTCGGCGCCGCGGCGACCGCGCTGGTCGAGCACGCCCACGCCGCACTGCCGTCGCTGCTGTCGGCACTGCGTGGCGAGGGCGCCCCGAGCGAAGAGTTGGAGGGCATCAAGGCGGTTGCCGACCGGATCGCCGCCGGCGAGCAGGCCTGGTTCACGCCGGGCGCTGCCGAACCCGTGCCCGCAACGGCGCAGGAGGAAGCGGCCGAGGCGCCCGAGTCCATCGAGCCAGCGCAGGCCGAAGCGGAAGCTCCGGTCGAGGCAGCCGGCGAGGTGCAGGCTCCGGAACCGCAGCCGGTATCCGTCGATCCGGTGCTGTTCGAGATCCTCAAGGCGGAAGTGGCCGGGCACCTGGAAACCGTGGAGGCGTACCTGGACGCCAGCGCACCGGAGCCGCAGCCGGCCACCGACGCGCTGCTGCGTGCCGTGCATACGATGAACGGCGCCTTCGCGATGACCGAGATTCCCGGCATCACCGAGGTGATCAGCCCCTGGGAGGGCTACCTGAAACGGCTGATGCCGCTGCAGGGCACACCCGCTCCACACGCCATCGAGATGATGCGCGAGGCGGTGGCGGCCATCCGCACGGTGATGGTCGAGCTCGAGCGCGAGCGGCCGGCCCTGCCGGACGTCTCCGATCTGGCCGGGCGTCTGCTGGCCGAGCGCGACACGCTGCCCGAGCCGGTCGGCCCCTCGATCCCGGTCCACCTGGAGACCGAGGAGGCGCACGAACTCGAGCACGAGCCGGTCGATCTGGAGCACGCACGGGTCGAGCTGACCGAAGCGGTCGATCTGTCCGGGTTCGAAGCGGAGATGCCGGAAGCCCCTGGCGTGGATCTCGAGCCGGTGGAAGCCGAAGGCCCCGGCGAGATCGACCTGCCCGAACGGGAGGCTCCAACCACGGCGGACCTGGAAATGCCGGCGGCGATCGAGCAGGCCCCGGAGGCCGAGCCGCCCGTCGAATTCGAACGTGAGCCGGGCGCGCCGGTCGCGTTCGATGCCCCGGAAGTGGAAGCATTCGAGGCCGCGGAAGAGGACGCGTTCGAGTCCGAAGTGCTGGCGCTGGGCGATCTGGATTCGGCGCCTACGGAACTGGAACCGAACGAATTCGAGCTGGTGGAAGGCGAATTCGAGGCCCTGGACGAGCGGGCGGGGGCCGAATTGGAAGCTTCCGCAGCCGAGCCCGAGAGCGCCGGGATGGCGACGGCGCCGGAGCTGCCTGCCGAACTCGAACCGGCGGCATCGGATGAATCCGACGAAGCTCCGCGCGATGCCGGGATCGAGGCCTTGATCCGCGCCTACGAACACGAGCAGCCGCCGGCTGCGACGGCCGAGGAGGTCGAAGTCGGGCCGATGGCCGAGGTGGGTGCGGACGCCGAAACCGGGATGCCAGCCGAGCCGGTGCCGGACTTCGGCGGTTCCGAGGGGGCCACGGGAGCCGCTGACGAGATGGCTGACGAGATCGCCGAGGAGATCGCCGAGGAATTCAGCGAGGAATTCAGCGAGGAAGTCAGCGAGGCGCTGGCGTTTGAAATCGACGCCCAGGCACTGCAGGCCGAACAGGCGATGGCGGCCCAGGCGCCGGAGGAAGTCCAGCGGACCGCCGAGGAGGCGCAGGCCGAGGTCGAGATGCCGACCGAAGAGGCCGAAGCCGCGCCGGAGATGGCCGGCCCGGAGCCCGGCGAACCCGTTTCCGTGGGCGAGGAAGCCGCTCTGGAGCCCGAGGAGGCCGAGGAGGCCGAGGCCGGCGAGGAGGCCATGGCCACCGAGTCCGAACTGGCGGCCGAGGAGTCGGCTGCGCAGGAGGCTGCCGAGGAGGCTGCCGAGGAGGTTGCCGAGGCCCTGGCCGCCGCTGCGGCCGCCGCGGCCATCGATGTGGATCCGGACCTGCCGCTGGATACCAGCGATCTGGACCAGGACCTGCTCGACCTCTTCCTGGAAGAGAGCGGCGACCTGCTGGACCACTCCGACGGGCTGCTGGCGAGCTTGCGCGATTCGCCGACGGACCGGGAACTGGTGGTCGGGCTGCAGCGCGACCTGCACACGCTCAAGGGCGGAGCGCGCATGGCCGGCCTGCCGCAGATCGGCGACCTCGGCCACGGGATGGAGTCGCTGCTCGAAGCCGTGGCCGACGGCAATCGCGAACTCGGACCCGGCGCACTGGAAGTCCTGGAACGCTCCTTCGACCGCTTGCACGCGATGGTCACCCGGGTCGGGCAGCGTCTCGCCATCGCGATGCCGGCAACGCTGATCTCCCAGGTCGAGGGCCTGGTGCGCGGCGAGATTTCCGACGCCCGCGCGGGTGCCGCAGTGGGACAGGTGGCGGCCGAGCCGGTCCCGCTGCCCCCCGAGCTCAGCGAGCCGCTGCCGGAGATCGAGGACGAGGTCGCCGAGATCGCGCGCGCGCCGCAGGAGCAGATCCGCATCCGCGCCGACCTGCTCGATCGCCTGGTCAACTACGCCGGCGAGGTCGCGATCTATCGCGCCCGCCTGGAGCAGCAGCTGGGTGCCTTCCGCGGCGCGCTGACCGAGTTCGAACAGACCAACACGCGCCTGCGCGAGCAGCTGCGTCGGCTGGACATCGAGACCGAGGCGCAGATCATCGCGCGCTACCAGCGCGAGGCCGACGTCGGCGAATCGACGTTCGATCCGCTCGAACTGGACCGGTTCTCCACGCTGCAGCAGCTCTCGCGCGCGCTGGGCGAGTCCTCCGCCGACCTGGTCAACCTGCAGATCACGCTGGACGACCAGACGCGGCAGTACGAGACGCTGCTGCTGCAGCAGTCGCGCGTGTCCTCGGACCTGCAGGAAGGCCTCATGCGCACGCGCATGGTGCCGTTCGAGTCGCTGGTCCCGCGGCTGCGCCGCATCCTGCGCCAGACCTCCGGCGAACTGGGCAAGAAGGCGCAGCTCAAGGTCGAGGGTGCGCAGGGCGAGATGGACCGCAACGTGCTCGACCGCATGACCGCTCCGCTCGAGCACATGCTTCGCAATGCATTGGCGCATGGCCTGGAAACCCCGAAACAGCGCCGCAAGGGGCACAAGGCGGAAGAGGGCACCGTCCGCATCCACGTCGCCCGCGAAGCGTCCGAAGTGGTGATCCGCGTCAGCGACGACGGCCGCGGCATGGACCGCGACGCCATCCGCAGGAAGGCGATCGAGCGCGGACTGATGAAGCCCGACGCCAAGCTGTCGGACCGCGATTTGTTCGGTTTCGTGCTCGAGACGGGGTTCTCCACCGCCCTGGAAGTCAGCAAGATCGCCGGCCGCGGTGTCGGCATGGACGTGGTCCACAGCGAGATCAAGCAGCTGGGCGGCTCGCTGTTCATCGAGTCCGAGCGCGGAAAGGGGACCGAGTTCCATATCCGCCTTCCGTTCACGTTGGCGGTCACCCAGGCGGTGTTCATCCAGCTCGGCGAGACCTCTTTTTCGGTGCCGATCTCCTCGGTCGAGGGCGTCTCGCGGATCTCGCGCGAGGACCTCACCCGGCAGCTCGATACCGGAGATCCGAAGTTCGAGTACGCGGGGGAGGACTACCAGATCTACGATCTTGGCCTGCTGCTGGGCCAGGGCCACGTTCGTGCCGAGGAAAGCCTGCAGGTGCCGGTCATGCTCGCCCGTTCGGGCGACCTGCGTGCGGCGATCCTGGTCGACGAGGTCGTGGGCAGCCGGGAGATCGTGGTCAAGCCCACCGGGCCGCAGATCAGTTCGATTCCGGGCATCTTCGGTGCCACGGTGATGGGCGACGGCAGCGTCGTGGTGATCCTGGACGTGGCGCCGCTGGTGCGCCGTACCGCCGCGCTGCGCAAGAGTGGCGAGGCGCCGGTACTTCCGGTCGAACAGGAGGTCCGGCGCGTGCCGCTGGTGATGGTGGTGGACGATTCCATCACCATGCGCAAGGTCACCGGCCGCGTGCTCGAGCGCCACAACTACGAGGTCATGACCGCCAAGGACGGCGTCGACGCGATCGAGAAGCTCGGCGAGCGGGTGCCCGATGTGATGCTGCTGGACATCGAGATGCCGCGCATGGACGGCTACGAGCTGGCCACACACATGCGCAACGACGCGCGTCTGAAGCGCGTGCCGATCATCATGATCACCTCGCGTACCGGAGAGAAGCACCGTCAGCGCGCATTCGAGATCGGGGTGGACCGCTATCTGGGCAAGCCCTATCAGGAGGCCGAACTGATGCGGAACGTCGTGGAGATTCTGGAGGGCGGGCGTGGCCGCTCCGGCTGAAGTCGAGGCGACCGTCGCAGTCGCGCTGCTGGGCTGCGCCGATCCCGCGCGCGAGCAGTTGCGGCGTGCGCTGCTCGAGTGCGGCGCCGAACTCGTGTTCGAGGCCGACCCGCGCGAGACCGATCCGGAATCGCTGAAGGGCAGCCATCCGGCGGTGGTGATCGTCAACCTGGATTCGAGCATCGAGGACGCGGTCGATGCATTGCAGCCGGTGCTCGAGGACCCGGCGATCAACGTCGTGTTCAACGACAGCGAGGTCACGCGCCAGCTCGAAGGCTGGGATCTTGCGCGCTGGGCGCGGCACCTGGCAGCGAAGGTGCTCGGTCACGCCGACGTCAATCCGCCGGCGCCCAGTACCGCCGAGTGGGTGCCGATGCGCGACCTGCAGCCGGGTCCCGGTGCACCGCCGACGCCGGCCCAGCAGGCCGGCGAACGCGCGATCGAGGAGTTCGAGATCGAGGCCGAGGAAGTGGCCGATTCGGTGCCGATCGACTACATGCCGATGCCCGAGACCCCCGATGGTCGACCCGTGGAAACCGGCGCCGGGGAATCGCTGGACATGGACCTCTCCGGCCTGGAGGACGCCATGGGCGAGGCGGGCCGGAAGCCGGAACTGGCGCCGCGCGCGGTACCCGGCGTGCCCGAGGCCGGGCACGATGCCGAGTCGGTCATGCCACCGCTGGATCTGGACGCGCTCGAGGCGGCGCTGCAGGCCGGTGCGCCGGAGCCGGTGGAAGCCGCCCCGTCCTCGGCCGAGGTCGAAGCACCGGCGGCGGCTGAGCCGGACACGCCAGCGGACGATGAGGACATGATCGAGGCCGCCCTCGAGCACTTCGACCTCGACGCCGACGCGCCCGAGGACTTCTCGCATTTCAGTCAGGAGGATCCCGGAACGCAGCTGGATGCCGACCTCGACGCGCTGTCCGAGACTCTGGATCGCGGGCTCTCCGGGGCGGAGGACGGCGACGGCGTGGTGGACCTTCAGTTCGGGGAGGACGATCCGGCAATCTCGGGCCCGGGACCCGGCGTGGGCGCCGAGCCGGCGCCGGTCGCGAAGGACGCCGGCGGTTCGGGCCTGGATTTCAGTTCCCTGGAACTGACGCCGATGGACGAGGAGGACGAATCGGACGCTCCTGTCGCTGCCGCAGCCGCCGACATCGACTTCGGTTCCCTCAATCTGTCGCTGGAGCCGGTCGAGGGCGAGGCCGCGGCGAAGCCCGAAACCGGGGCCGGTACGATCGACCGCGTAATCGTGCTGGGCGCATCGATCGGGGGTCCGGATGCATTGCGCGGATTCCTGGCGGGCATACCCGAGGATTTCCCGGCCGTATTCCTGCTCGCCCAGCACCTGGACAACGGCTTCTTCGAGCGCCTGGCCGCACAGCTGCAGAAAGCGGCGCGGTTGCCGGTGCGAGTTCCCGGGGACAGCCACCGGGCCCGTCGCGGAGAGGTCCTGGTGATCCCCGGAGACGAAACCGTGTCGCTTGCTGCCGACGGTACCGTCACGCGGGTGCCATGCGCCGAGCCCCCGCGTTATCGCCCCTGCATCGACGAGGTCCTGCGCATGGCCGCCGACGGCTTCGGTGCCAACGCGACCGCGATCATATTCAGCGGCATGGCCGGTGATGCCGTGGAGGGCAGCGTTTACCTGGCCTCCAAGGGCGGCGAGGTGTGGGCGCAGACGCCCGATTCGTGCGTGGTCAGTTCGATGGTCGACGGCGCATGCTCCCGCGGCGTGGTCGAGTTCATCGGCACGCCGCGCGAACTGGCCGATTACTGCGTGCACCGGTTCGGAGATGCCGGCTGAGTGCAGCCGGGCCCCGGACCCGATCCGGAACCACACGAGAATTCAGGTCAGGACACAGGCAAGCGATGAAAAAGGCCCACAGCGATCGCGATATCCGTGGCGTGCTGATCCCGGTCACCAATGGCCGGCTGCTGCTGCCCAACGCCAGCATCGCCGAGGTCATCACCTACGCCGAACCCGAGCCGGTCGAGGGCGGGCCGAGCTGGCTGCTGGGGCGCGTGCGCTGGAGGGGCTGGCGGCTGCCGCTGGTATCGTTCGCGCGCCTGGCCGGCTACGCCGACAGCGAGGGCGAGCTGGGTGCGAAGGTGGCCGTGCTCAAGGCGCTGGGGGACAACCCGGGCCTGCCGTATTTCGCCGTGCTGACCCAGGGCTTTCCGCGCCTGACCACGGTCTCGCGGGACGAACTGGTCCCGCGTGATGACGGCGGCGGGCCGCGCGAGGGGGTGCTCGGCGACGTGCTGGTCCGCGACAATGAAGCCGCGATCCCCGACCTGGCCGCGCTCGAGCAGCGCATCGTCGAGGCGATGGCCGGAGCGCAGTGACGGCGATACGTGCCGCCGCTGCGGATTGACGGCACCGTTCGTCGTCGGCGCAGTCGAAGCTCGTCCCGAGTACGTGGAAGCAGATTTCCGGTCGCCGCTTCATGCGCTCCGCATGTCGTGCAGCGGTCCGGTATCGATCGCGGGGATCGCCGTGAATCCATCCATGGAGGCTCTTTGGCGGCATTCATGCCGCCAACGTCCCCGCAATCGATACCGGACCGCTGCACTCGTCTGGATGCAAGATCGGCCAGGCGCAAGTCCGCCATCAGGTCCAGTCGCCGAACCGCGCCGCCAGCGCCGCCAGCGCCGCCAGTCCCGCGGTCTCGGTGCGCAGGATGCGCGGCCCCAGCCGCAGCCCCGCGAAGCCGGCCGCGCGCAGGACCTGCTCGTCGGCCTCGGACAGCCCGCCTTCCGGCCCCACGACCAAGACGATGTCGGCATGGCCCCCGCAATCGGCCACCGCACGCTCACCGGCGGGCAGCAGCGCCAGCCGCAGCGCAGCGGGGTCCGCGGCCGCGGCGAACCGCGGCAGGGCCACCGGCTCGTCCAGCGCCGGCAGCCGTGCGCGCCCGCACTGCTCGCAGGCGGCGGCGAGCACGCCGCGCCAGTGGGCCATGCGCCGTACCAGCCGCTCGCCTTCGAGCCGCACCTCGGTGCGGCCGGTCAGCAGCGGTACCACGCGCCTCGCACCCAGCTCCGTGGCCTTCTGCAGCACCAGGTCCATCTTCTCGCCGCGCGCCAGCGCCTGCGCCAGGGTCATGCGCAAGGGTGACTCCGGCGCCGCCGCCGGCCCGGCTGCCAGCACCCGCACTTCCGCGCCGCGGCGGGGTGTGGCCACCAGCTCGGCTTCGTAGTCGTTTCCGTCGCCGTTGAACAGCAGCAGCCGGGCGCCGACGGAAAGGCGCAACACCCGTGTGAGGTGGCTGCTGGCCGCCTCGGGCAGCAGCAGCGTGGCGCCCGGCGTCAGCGCAGCGTCGATGTAGGTCCGGATACGTCGCATTGTCCAGGCCCAGCCGGCGGGCGGCCATTGTTGCAGACGCCTTGCCGGTCCGCAGCGCCGGTCAGGCGGTCGCCGCGTCGATGGCCGCCTGCGTCGCCGTCCCGAGCTTTTCGAGCTCGTCCTCCCCGATGCAGTACGGCGGCATCCAGTACAAGACCTCGCCGAGCGGGCGAAGCACCACGCCGTGCTCCAGTGCCGCCCGGTAGGCCGCGAGCCCGCGGCGCTCACCCGGGTCCCAGGTGCGCCGCGTGGCCTTGTCGGCGACCAGTTCGATGGCCGCGATCATGCCGGTCTGGCGCACCTCGCCTACGTGGGGATGATCGGCAAATCGCTGTAGTCGCGCGGACATCGCCGTTGCCAGGACCCGGTTGCGCTCGATCACCGGTTCCTCCTCGAAGATCGACAGCGTGGCATTGGCGGCGGCGCAGGCCACCGGATTGCCGGTGTAGCTGTGCGAGTGCAGGAATGCGCGTTCGCGGGAGTCGTCCAGGAAGCACTCGTACACCCGGGCGGTGGTGAGCACCGCCGCCAGCGGCAGGCAGCCGCCGGTCAGACCCTTGGACAGGCACAGGAAATCCGGCGAGACGCCGGCCTGTTCGCAGGCGAACAGCGTCCCGGTGCGGCCGAAGCCCACGGCGATCTCGTCGGCGATCAGGTGCACGTCGTGGGCGTCGCAAAGCGCCCGGACCTCGCGCAGCCAGGCCGGGTGGTGCATGCGCATGCCCGCGGCGCACTGCACCAGCGGTTCCAGGATCACGGCGCAGACGCTGCCGGCATGGCGCTCCAGCAACGCACCCAGCTCGGTGGCGCGGCGCAGCGCGCAGGCCTCGGCACATTCGCCGGGTTCCGCCTGCCAGGCATCGGGGGAGGCGGCCAGCAGGGGCTCGAGCAGCAGCGGTGCGTAGGTGCGCCGGTACAGCGGGATGTCGGTGACCGACAGCGCGCCCAGGGTTTCGCCGTGATACCCGCCGGTCAGCGCCACGAACCGGGTGCGCTGGTCCTGGCCGCGGTTGCGGAAGCTGTGGAAGCTCATCTTCAACGCCACCTCGACCGCCGCCGAGCCGTTGTCGGCGTAGAACACGCGTGCCAGGCCCGGCGGCGCCACCTGCAGCAGGCGCTCGGCCAGCGTCACCGCCGGCTCGTGGGTGAAGCCGGCCAGCAGCACGTGCTCGAGCCCGGCAGCCTGCCGCGCCACCGCCGCGGCGATGCGCGGGTGGGCGTGGCCGAACAGGTTGGTCCACCAGGAGCTGATCGCATCCAGATACCGCCGGCCCTCGAAGTCCTCCAGCCAGGCCCCGCTCGCGCGCCGGATCGGGACCAGCGGCAGGCCGTCGGCCACCAGGTGCTCGCGCATCTGCGTGCACGGGTGCCAGAGCACGGCCAGATCGCGTTCGATCATCGACCGGTTGCCGGAGCCGGATCGTGTCATCGCTCTGCTACCATCCCCGCGCCATGCCTGCAAACTCGACCATGATTCCAAGCCCGCCGCGCCGTGTCCATGCGCGCGGCGCAGGCTTCACGCTGATCGAGGTGATGGTGGTGGTCGCGATCCTGGCGATCCTGGCCGCCTTCGTGATTCCACAGTTCATGGACCGCCCCGGCGAGGCGCGGCAGGTGCGCGCGCGTGCCGACATCCAGGCGGTCGTGACCGCGCTGAACCTCTACAAGCTGGACAACTTCAGCTATCCGGCCACCGAGCAGGGACTGCGCGCGCTGGTGGAGAAGCCCGGCGGACAGCCCGAGGCGCCCAACTGGCGCACCGGCGGCTACATCGACCGTGTGCCCAGGGATCCGTGGGGACGCGAGTACGTCTATCTGAATCCCGGCCAGCACGGCGCGATCGACGTGTACTCGCTGGGCGCCGACGGCCGTCCCGGCGGCGAAGGCGAGAATGCGGACGTCGGCAACTGGAGCGACTGAGCACACCCGTGTGCCGCGCGCAGACGGCGCGCGCGCGCCGGCGTGCGGGTTCACGCTGATCGAGTTGCTGGTGGTATTGGCGATCGTGGCGGCGATGCTGGCCGCAGTGACGCTCTCGGTCGGCGGGACGGGCGCGCGCCGGCTGGAGAACGCCGCCCGCGGCATGCAGGCGGCCATGGCACTGGCCTGCGAGCGTGCGCAGGTGACCGGGCGCGATTACGGGGTCGATCTTTCCGGCGGGCTGTTCCGGGCAGGACCGCTGCGGGCGCAGGCGTGGCAGCCGCTCGACGGCGCCAGCGGTGACCCGCTTCGCACCCGTGCGATCGACGCCGGTGTGGAACTGCGGCTGCGGCGCGACGGCCGACCGTTCCCGTTGGCCAAGGTCGCCTCGCCGCGCCCGGCGCTGGCCTGCCACGCTTCCGGCGAGCTGACGCCGTTCGAGCTGGAACTGCGCTCACCGGACGTGGCGGCGCGCTGGCTGCTGCATGGTGACCTGGGCGGGACGCTGGCGCTGGAGCGCATCGATGAGGCGGGCTGAGCGCTGCGGCTTCACCCTGCTCGAAGTCCTCATCGCGCTGCTGCTGGCGGCGCTGGCGCTCAGCGCGCTGGTGCGCGCCGCCGGCAACGAGGCGCGCGCACTGGCGATCGCGCGCGAGGCGACGCTCGCGCAGTGGGTTGCTGCCAACGTGATCGCCGAGACCCGGCTGGCCGGCACGCCGATGCCCGGAGCGCGACGCGACGGCGAAGTCCGGATGGGTGGCGTGCGCTGGCGCTGGCAGCTTGTGGTGGCGGCGACCGACGCCCCGGACATCCGCCGTCTCGACGTGCGGGTGTACACCGCCGATGCGCAATCCCCGGCAGCCTCGCTGTCGGGATTCGCCGGAGCACGCTGAGGTGCGCGGCTACAGCCTCGTGGAACTGCTGGTGGCCCTGGCCCTGTTCGCGGTGATCGCAGTGCTCGTCTATGGTGGCCTGGACCAGCTCGCCGGGGCCGGCACGCAACTGCAGCAGGCCAGCGGCAGGCTTTCGGCCCTGCAGCGCGCGGTGGACCGCATCGGGGACGACCTGCGCCAGGCCGTGGAGCGTCCGGTGCGCGGCGGCCATGGCGGGTCCCTGCCGGCACTGGTCGGCGGGTCGGACGTGATCGAACTCACCCGTGGCGGCCATGGCAACTCGCTCGCATTGCCGCGCGCCGAACTCGAGCGCGTGGGCTGGCGCCTCGCCGGAGACCGGCTGCAGCGCCTGCGTTTCCACGTGCTGGACCGTCTGCCGGCAACCGACCCCCGCGAAGACGTCCTGCTCGAGCAGGTCGAGCGCTTCGAGTTGCGCTACCTGGACGTGCGCGGCGGCGTGCACGCGCGATGGCCGGTCCCGGAGAGCAACCAGCTTCTGCCGCGCGCCGTGGAAGTGCGCATGACGGTGGTCGACTTCGGCGAGATCCGGCGCGTGTTCGAACTGCCGGAGGGCGCGCAATGAGGCGCCAGCGCGGCATCGCGTTGCTGGTCACGGTGCTGGCCGTGGCGCTGGCCGTCGTGCTGGTGGCTGCGCTGGTCCAGCGCGGCGCCACGGCGCAGGCGCGCACCCTGGTCTCGTTGCGGGCGGAGCAGACCTGGCAACTGCAACGCGGGCTGGAACTGTTCGCCGCACGCATCCTGCGCGAGGACGCCGCGCGCAGCGGTGCGGTGGACCACCACGGCGAGCCTTGGGCGCAGCCGATGCCGCCGATCGAGGTCCCCGGCGCCCGCATCGGCGGACGCCTGCGCGATCTGGGCGGTTGTCTGAACCTCAATGCCCTGGGCCAGGAGCCTGGCGGCGAGCTCGCAAGGCAACGCCTGCAGCGCCTGCTGCGCGCGCTCGGCCAGGATCCACTGCTCGCCGAGAAGCTGGCCGACTGGATCGATGCCGACCAGGATCCGCGCGCGGGCGGTGCCGAGGACGCAGCCTACCGCCAGGCCCGGCCACCGCACCGGACCGCCAACCGGCCCTTCGCACACGTCTCGGAACTGCGACTGGTGATCGGCATCGACGCCGCCGCCTACGAGGCGCTGGCTCCGCACGTGTGCGCGTTGCCCGCGGACCACCTGATCAACCTGAACACGGCCGCCCCGGCGCTGTGGATGGCGCTGGACGAGCGCATCGGCGCCGGCATGGCCGAGCGGCTGGCGCGCGGGGGGCAGGCGCGCTACGGGTCGATCGACGCCGTGGGCGAGGAGCTGGCGCGGCTGGGACTTTCCCAGGTCGCGCTCTCGGGGGTTGCTGTGGGTACGCGCTACTTCGTCGCCGAGGCCGAGATCGACGCCGACGGCCTGCCGTTCCTGTATTCGAGCCTGCTGCGCCGCGACGAGGATGCGACGCGCGTACTGGCGCGGGTGCGCGGGACGTACTGAGCCCGAACCGGCACGCGTCCGGCCCGGGTCCGCCCGCGCGCCCCGGTGCGCGTGGCGCGAGCTTGGGATTCGCGGCGTGCGGTCGTGGGTCCGGCCGCACCCTCGGCCCACAGGGGCCTTGTTACAATCGCAGCCCGCTTCCGACCGCATGCCATGCCGCGCCGAGCCCTGATCACCATCGCTGCCGACGGCGCGACTGCATGGCTGCCGCTGCCGGCCGAGACCGGCACGCGCGCAAGGCCGGGCCTGCCGGCGCCCGCCGAGGTGGAGGACGAGCTGATCTTGGTGGTGCCGGCCGAGGCCGTGGCCACGCTGCCGGCGCCGGTACTGGCCGGCAGCCGCAATCAGCGCCGGCGGGCGGTCCTGTACGCGGTGGAGGAGCAGCTCGCCGCGCCGGTCGAATCCCTCCATGTTGCGCTGTCCGGGGACGAGCGGACGATTGCCGTGGTCTCGCGCAGGCAGCTGCAGGACTGGCTTTCGATGTTGCGCACTGCCGGCCTGGAACCGGACCGCATGGTCCCGGAAAGCGTGCTGCTGCCGACACCGGGCGAGGGCGTTTCGCTTTGGATCGATCGCGACCGCTACCTGCTTCGCACGGCAGACACCGTGCTGGTGTGTGCACCCGGCCAACTCGCCGGGCACCTGGCACTGTCCGGGCAGGGCGTGCTTCGCCGGGTCGAGGTGTCGGCGGGCAGCGAGCGCCTGTACGGGGAGGCTGCCGCGGCCGGGATCGACGCCTCCGCCGCGCAGTCGATCGCCGATCCGGTCGCACTGCTGGCCGGTCGCGCCCAAGACACGGCCGTGCTCGATCTGCTGCAGGGCGAACACGCCCCGCATCGCCGCCGCCGCAACCTGCAGCGGCGCTGGCGGCTGGCCGCTGCGCTGGCGGCGGCGGCGCTGATCGGCCTGTGCGCGCATGCGCTGGTCGAGCGCTGGATGCTGCTGCACCGGCTCGAGGCGCAACACGCGCAGATGAGCCAGTTGTACCGGCAGGTCGTGCCTGCTGCCGGCCAGGTGCCCGACCCGGCCGCGGCCCTGCGCTCGCGATTGTCGGCGCTGGCTCCGGGTGCGCGCGCCGACGCGCTGGCACTGCTGGCACAGGTTGCGCCTGTGGTCGCCGCCAGTGGCACCTACATCCTGGACGCGGTCGAGGTCCGCGGCGACGGCGCCGAGCTGACGCTGCGTGCCGGCGATGTGGCCGCACTCGACGCGCTGCGACGCCAGCTCGACGCGCTGCCCGGCCTGAGCGCGGAACTGACCGCCGCCACGCCGGGCGTCAACGGCGCCGAGGGGCGAGTGCGCGTGCGCCGGGCAGGTGCGGCGTGAGAGGGTGGTGGAACGCCCGGGCGCCGCGCGAGCGTCAGGTACTGGCCGCCGGCGCGTTGCTGCTCGCGTTGTTGCTGGGTTATGCGGTTTTCTGGAAACCGCTGGCCGAGAGCCGACACACGCTGCGCGAACAGGTCGCACGCAACGAATCGGAGCTGATCTGGATGCGGCAGGCCGTACCGCTTGCACAATCCCTGCAGCGCGGGGTCGTGCCCGGGGCGACAGCGGACGGCGTTTCGTTGCTGGCGCGTGTGGACGAGGGCGCGCGTCGGGCCGCACTGGGCGGCATGCTGATGCGGGTGGAGCCGGTAGGCAGCGGGGAGGTCCGCGCCGAGTTCGACGCGGTTGCCTTCGACGCGTTGCTGCTGTGGCTCGATACCCTGGCTGCGCAGCATGGCATCGTGGTCACCGAGATCACGGCGCGCCGCGCCGAAGGCGTCGGCCTGGCCGACGTGAGACTCACACTGCTGGAGCCGGGACGTTGAGGGCGGGACGGGCGCTGGGCTGGGCCGTCCTGCTCCTGGTCCTGGTCTCGGTCGCGCTGGCCTGGTCGATGCCGGCCGGTTTCGGCCTGCGCCTGCTGGGCCAGCGCCTGGGGCCACTGGATTTCGCCGGTGTCAGCGGCACGCTCTGGGAGGGTCGCGCGGCCCAGGCCAGATTCTTCGGCGTGGCGATCGGACCGGTGTCCTGGCGCATCGAGCGCTGGCCGCTGGTGCGCGGGATCACCCGCATCGATCTGGCTCTGGAAGGCGAGCCGGTTTCCGGCGGCGGCCGGCTGGAAACGCGCGGCGACCTGACTCGGGTCGATGCCGCGCGCCTGCATTTCCCGGCCCGGTTGCTGGAACCGGCACTGGACATCCCGGCGCTGGACCTGCGCGGCGAGGTCGTGGTCGAGATCGACCAGGCCGAACTGCTCCAGGGCCTGCCGCGCAGCGCGCATGGCCGCGCGATCTGGCGCGAGGCCGCCGTGGCCGGCGCCGCGGCCGCCGCCCTGGGCGACCTGGTCGCGGATTTCCGCAGCACCGGTCCGGGCGAGGTGGCCGGCACGCTTGCCGACCGGGGTGGCCCGCTGCAGTTGGACGGCAGCTTCCACGCCAGTCCCCTGGGCTTCGTCGCCGAGGCGCGGCTGTCGGCCCGCGGCGGCAACCCGCAGGTGCGCGAGGCGCTGAATTTCGTCGGCCAGCCGATGGCCGACGGCAGCGTCCTGTACCGTGTCGAGGGCGGGTTTCTGGGGACCCGGCAGTGAGCCTGCCCGATCCCGCGTTCCTCGACCGCGCCCTGGCGGTCGCACGCGCGGCGGCCACGGCGGCCGATGTGGTGGTGGCCCGGCACTACGGCAAGGCCATCGAGGTCCGGCGCAAGGCCGACGACAGCCCGGTCACCGAGGCCGACCTCGCCGCCGAGCGGGCGATCCGCGCGGTGCTCTGCGGGGCGTTCCCGGATCATGCGATCTACGGCGAGGAGCAGGGCCACACCGGGCACTCGCCCTTCCTGTGGCTGGTGGATCCCATCGACGGAACCAGGAGTTTCGTTCGCGGGGTGCCGATGTTCTCCACGCAGATCGCACTGATGCACGAGGGCGAGCTGCTGCTGGGCGTATCCTCGGCCTGCGCGTTCGGCGAAACCGCCTGGGCCCGGCGCGGTGGCGGAGCCTTCCTGGACGGCACGGCCGTGCGGGTTTCGGACTGTGCCGATCCGGCCGCCGCATCGCTGTCGTTCGGCAACCTGAAATCCCTGGCCCGTGGCAGCGGCTGGGCAGCACTGGCGCCGCTGGTCGTGGCCGCCGAGCGCACGCGCGGTTACGGCGATTTCTATCACTATCATCTGCTGGCGCGGGGGGCCCTGGACGCGGTGATCGAATCGGATGTCAACGTGCTGGACATTGCGGCGCTGGCGCTGATCGTGCACGAAGCCGGCGGCATCTTCACCGACCTGGCCGGCGCCGCCATCGGCCTGGCTACGCGCTCGGTGCTGGCGGCGCCGCCGGGATTGCACGCCGCGTTGCTGCCGCGCCTGGCAGCATTCGCACCCTGAGCAGGACCCTGGCGGCATGTCGCCCAAGCTTCCCACCATCCACGGCGTCGAGATGCTCGACTACGGCGGCCGCTTCAAGGTCGAGCGGCTGGATCTGGAATTCAGCAATGGCGCGCGCCGCCATTTCGAACGCATCCAGAACCGGGGCCGTGGCGCCGTGATCGTGGCGCCGATGCTCGATGCCGACACCCTGCTGCTGGTGCGCGAGTATGCCGCCGGCATGCATCGCTACGAACTGGGCCTGCCCAAGGGTCGCATCGACCCCGGCGAGACGCCGGAGCAGGCGGCGGTGCGCGAGCTCAAGGAAGAGGCCGGCTACGGTGCGCACCGGATCACCATCCTGCGCAGCCTGACGCTGGCGCCCAACTACATGAGCCACGAGACGCACCTGGTGCTGGCCGAGGACCTGTATCCGGAGCGGCTGACCGGCGACGAACCCGAGCCGCTGGAAGTCGTGCCCTGGCGGCTGGACGCCCTGCACGAGCTGATGCTGCGCGAGGACTGCTCCGAAGGCCGTTCGCTGGCAGCGGCGTTCGTGGCGCGCGAGTACGTGCGCAGGCGGAGCCCGGCATGAGCACCCGCGCACCGCTGCGCGAACGCGCGATCGAGCTGGCGTTGCAGGCCGGCGAGGCGATCATGCAGGTGTATGCGCTCGACTTCGAGGTCGAGCGCAAGGACGACGACAGCCCGATCACCCAGGCCGACAGGGCCGCACACACGATCATCGTCCAGGGTCTGCGGGCGGACGATGCCGACACGCCGGTGCTGTCGGAGGAGTCGGCCGAGGTCGCCTGGGAAGTGAGACGCCACTGGCGCCGCTACTGGCTGGTGGATCCGCTCGACGGCACCCGCGAGTTCGTCAAGCGCAACGGCGAATTCACCGTCAACATCGCGCTGATCGAGGACGGCGAGCCGACCATGGCCGTGATCTACGCCCCGGCGATCCACTACCTGGCGCATGCCGACCGCGAAGCCGGCGCCTTCGTGCGCGACGATGGGCGCGACATCGCCGTGAGCAGCCGGCGCCCGGCACCGACGCCCCCGCGGGTGGCGGCGAGCCGGTCCCACCGGGACGCGCGCACGCAGGCGGTGCTCGAACGCATCGGCCCGTGCGAGCTGCTGGGGCTGGGCTCTTCGCTCAAGTTCTGCCGCATTGCCGAAGGGCGTGCCGACCTGTACCCGCGTTTCGGTCCGACCTCGGAGTGGGACACCGCGGCAGGCCAGTGCATCGTGGAGGCTGCCGGCGGCAGGGTGCTGTGCACCGACGGCACGCCGCTGCGCTACAACGCCACCTCCTCGCTGCTGAACCCCGACTTCCTGGCGTTGGGCGACCCGGACCTGCCCTGGCGCGACTGGATCGCACAGTGACCCGCCGCTACGGCATCGAGGACCTGCTCGCGATCATGGCGCGACTGCGCGATCGGGACGGCGGTTGCCCGTGGGACCTGGAACAGGACTTCTCCACGATCGCGCCCTACACGGTGGAGGAAGCCTACGAGGTCGCCGACGCGATCGCGCGCGCGGACCTTGCCGCCCTGCGCGAGGAACTGGGCGATCTGCTGCTGCAGGTCGTGTTCCATGCGCAGATGGCGGCCGAGCAGGGCAGCTTCGCCTTCGCCGACGTCGTGCAGGCGATCTGCGAGAAGATGGTGCGCCGGCACCCGCACGTGTTCGCCGATGCGAGCGTCGAGAATGCGCAGGCGCAGACGCACGCCTGGGAGGCGATGAAGGCACGCGAACGCAGCGCCGGCGGTGGCGACGACAGTGCCCTGGCGGGGATCGGTCACGGGCTTCCCGAATGGCTGCGTGCGCTGAAGCTGCAACAGCGTGCCGCCCGGGTCGGCTTCGATTGGCCCGACCCGGAGCCGGTCTTCGCCAAGCTGCACGAGGAGATCGAGGAGGTGCGCGCGGAACTGGCGGAGGGCACCGGCCGCGGACGGCTCGAGGACGAAATCGGCGACGTGCTGTTCGTGTGTGTGAACCTGGCGCGGCATGCGGGCGTGGACGCCGGCAGCGCGCTGCGGCGCGCCAACGCGAAGTTCGAGCGCCGGTTCCGCCGTATGGAGCAGCTTGCGCGTGCCGACGGCATCGAGTTGTCGGAGCTGGCGCTGGCCGAACAGGACCGCTACTGGGACCGCGCCAAGGCCGAGGAGAAGGCCCCGTAGGAGCCGGCGTTGGCGGCGATGCGCACCGCTTCCGCGATGCGGCCTCAGAACGCGATGCGTCCGACCAGCATGTCGCGCCACATCACCCAGTCACCGATGAAGCTGTACAGCGGGTGCTGGAACGTGGCCGGCCGGTTGTGCTCGAAGAAGAAGTGCCCGATCCAGGCAAATCCGTACCCGACCAGCAGGGCGGCGGGCAGCCACCAGGCATTGAGCGTGAACAGCGCGGCGAGCAGGCATCCCAGTGCCAGCGACGTGCCGGCGAAGTGCCAGCGCCGGCACACCGGGTCGGAGTGCTCGGACAGGTAGAACGGATAGAACTCGCGGAAGGAATCGAAGCGCCTGGCCATGCGGGAATGTTGCCGCGTTGCGGTGACGAAGGCCAGTTCCGGCGGCGGGAGGATCGCAAAATCGCGACCCCGGGGCGCTCCCAGGTCTCCTTCCGGGGCGAACGGTGGCGCGCCTGGCGTCCCGGGGCTCGATTGGAGCCTCGCATTTTCAATCGTTTGCATCGCAGGGGCGGCGCATTCACGAAGTGCTCACCGGTGAATTGGGTAGCCTTTCACGGATGTGAAATGCCCGCCATGCAAGACGGAGAAGACGCCATGACGCACGCCGAAGAGAACGCCGGACTGGTGCTGCTGGTCGAGGACAACCGCAACATTTCCGAGATGGTCGGCGAGTATCTGGAGCACCATGGCTTCAGCGTCGACTTTGCCAGCGACGGGGTCGACGCACTGCACCTGGCGACCGAGAACAGCTACGACGTGATCGTGCTGGACCTGATGCTGCCGCGCATGGACGGCATCGAGGTCTGCCGCCGGCTTCGCACCGAGGCCAAGAAATCCACACCGGTACTGATGCTGACCGCGCGCGATACCCTCGATGACAAGGTGCAGGGACTCGAGGTCGGTGCCGACGACTACCTGGTCAAGCCGTTTGCCGTGCAGGAGCTCGAAGCGCGCGTGCGGGCGCTGATCCGGCGCGATCGCCGCCAGGTCAGCGCCGAGGTGCTGCAGGTCGGCGACCTCGTGCTCGACACCGCCACGCTGCGGGTGACCCGCGATGCCAAGGACCTGCAACTGTCTCCGATCGGCCTGAAACTGCTCACGATCCTGATGCGCGAGTCGCCGCGGGTGGTGAGCCGTCGCGACATCGAACGCGAGATCTGGGGCGATTCGCTGCCCGATTCGGACACGCTGCGCAGCCACCTTTACAACCTGCGCAAGGTCATCGACAAGCCGTTCCAGAAGCCGCTGTTGCACACCATCCATTCGGCCGGTTACCGCCTGGCCGAACTGGAGACCGGCCATCAGCAGGTGGCCCAGGGCGGGTGAGAAGAGCGCCTGGGGCAGGCGTCCGGATCAGGGAGCCGCAGGACCGTTCCGCTGCGGGGCGTGACTCTTCACGTCACCGCCGCGGGGCGGATGCGAGCGTCGATGAAACGATCACAGGAACGATCGTGCCCGAGGGACAGGATCCCCGCGATCTGACTACGAACTCCGGGCTGCGCCGGAAGATCTGGACTGCCTTCATCCTGCAGGTGGCAGCGATCAGTTTCGCCACCGTGCTCGGGATTTACGGCGCTTCCACCGTGCTGCGCGAGGTGCTGGTCCGGCAGGCCCTGGCCCAGGAAGCCAACTACCTGTGGCGGCGTCTGGCGGCCGACCCGGACGCGACCTTGCCCGAAACCTATACGCTCAAGGCCTGGCGCGACGTCGGCGGCATCCAGGCCGAGGCGCTGCCGGAGGCGCTGCGTCCATTGCCGCCGGGATTCCATACGGTCGCCGGGGTGGCTGCCGGCGGCGGCGCCTTCGTGCACGTGTCCCAGCGCGAAGGCCTGGGGCGGCTGTACGTGGCCCTTGACCAGCGCGAGATCTACCGGCTCGCGCTCGTGTACGGTGCCATCCCGCTGGCGCTGGTGCTCACGATCGTCTACCTGATTGCCTGGTACACGTACCGCCAGTCGCGGCGGGCGATCTCGCCGGTCGCCTGGCTGGCGGGGGTGGTCGAGAGCTGGGACCCGAAGCGGCCCGAGCCCGACGACCTGAAGCCGGAGCGGTTACCGACCGGGCTCGACGGCGAGGTCGCCGTGCTGGCGCGATCGCTGCACGACCTGGCCGAGCGGATCGAGGCCTTCGTCGCCCGCGAGCGGTTCTTCACGCGCGATGCGAGCCACGAGCTGCGCAGCCCGCTGACGGTGATCCGCATCGCCTGCGACATGCTCGAGGCCCAGGAAGGACTGACGCAGCCGGCCCGCCGGTCGCTGCATCGCATCGAGGCGGCGGCGCGCGACATGGAGGCGGTCGTGGAGACCTTCCTGGTGCTGGCGCGCGAGGACGGCGTGGGCTTCGAGAGCGACGAGTTCCTGATCAACGACCTGGTCGAGGATGAGGTGCGCAAGGCCCGCGACCTGGTCGCCGACAAGCCGGTCGAGCTGAGCATCGAGGAACGCTGCCGGTTCGTGGTGACGGCACCGCCGCGCGTGGTCTCGGTGGCGCTGGCGAACCTGCTGCGCAACGCCTGCATCTACACCGATCGCGGCTCGATCACGGTCGTCATCGAAGACGGTTCGGTGAGCATCACCGACACCGGGATCGGCATGAGCGAAGAGGAGGCGCGACGCGCTTTCGATTCCGACTACCGTGCCAGCCCCGCCGACAGGAGCGGCCGCGGGATCGGCCTGCCGCTGGTGGCCCGGCTGGGACATCGCTTCGGCTGGCCGATCGAGCTGCATTCGAGCCCCGAATTCGGCACGCGGGTAAGCTTGGTGTTCCCGACCTACAGCCGGCTCGAATGCTAGGAGGAGTCCCCGGATGCGTCTCACCGTCCTGCTGCTCGCCGCGTGTTGCGCGATGAGTCCCGTTCCCGCAGTCGCCGGGGACCCACCCGGCTATACGCTGGTGATCCACGGCGGCGCCGGCACGATGTCGCGCGAGGAACTCGACGAAACGCGCGAAGCGGCGATCCGACAGGCGCTGGGGACCGCGCTGGACGCCGGCCAGAAGGTCCTTGCGGCCGGCGGCAGCGCCCTGGACGCGGTGACCGCCACGATCGTCCTGCTCGAGGACTCCGCTCACTTCAATGCAGCCCACGGTGCGGTGTTCAACGCCGAAGGCGTCAACGAACTCGATGCCTCGATCATGGACGGCGCCACGCTGCGTGCAGGGGCGGTGGCGGCCGTGCACCGGATCCGGAACCCGATCCGGCTGGCGCGTGCGGTGATGGAGCACTCCCGGCACGTGATGCTCATCGGCGAGGGCGCCGAGGCATTCGCCAGGGGTGTGGAGGGGATCGAGTTCGTCGAGCCGTCGTACTTCCGCACCGAGTACCGCTGGCAGCAGCTGGAGAAGGCGCGCGCGGCCGAGCAGGCCGGCGTGTTCGACCAGTACCCGGGCACCTACTTCGGGACCGTCGGTGCAGTCGCGCTCGACGCCCAGGGCCGGCTGGCCGCGGCCACCTCCACCGGCGGCATGACCAACAAGCGCTGGGGCCGGGTTGGGGATTCCCCGATCATCGGCGCCGGCACCTGGGCCGACGGGCACTGCGCGGTGTCCGGCACCGGCTGGGGCGAGTACTTCATCCGCCTTGCCATCGCCCACGACATCTGCGCCCGCGTGGCCTACGGCGACCAGCCGCTGGCCGAGGCCGCGGCCGAGGTGGTGATGAAGCGGCTGCCCGAGGCCGGCGGCAATGGCGGTGTGATCGCGCTCGACGCCCAGGGCAACATCGCCACACCGTTCAATACCAGCGGCATGTACCGGGGCTGGGTGCGCTCGGACGGCAGGCGGGAGATCGCGATCTTCCGGCCCTGATGCCACGCCCCTCCGGGGCGGCGTGGCAGCGCACGTGGCCGGGTGGGAGTTCCGGCCCTGTCGCAGCAGCTTGCCGTGTATCGGACGGTTCTTCGCCGTCTGCCGCTACCGACACAGGGAGCGCCGGAATTCGGCGCCATCGACACTCCGGGACACAGGGATCACCATGGCTGATCTGCCCCCGCTACGCGTGCTGCTGATCGAGGATTCCGCGGACGACGCCGGCCTGGTGCTGCGCGTGCTGCGGTCGCTGGGGCGCGAGCTGGTCTGCGAACAGGTGGCCGACGCCGGGGCGATGGCGGCGGCCCTGTCCGGGTTTGGCCCGGACCTGATCGTCTCCGACCATTCGATGCCGGGCTTCGACGGGCGGCAGGCGCTTGCACTGCGCGAGCGGCTGGCGCCGGAAGTGCCGTTCATCTTCGTCTCGGCCACCCTGGGCGAGGACACGGCGGTGCAGGCGCTGCACGGCGGAGCGTCCGATTACGTGCTCAAGGACAAGCTGCAGCGGCTGCCATCGGCGGTGCAGCGCGCGCTGGCGCTGGCTCACGAGCGGGTGCAGCGGCGCGAGGCCGAGCGCGCGCTGCGCGCCAGTGAAGAGCGCTTGCGCTCGATCGTCGAAACCACCGACGAGTGGATCTGGGAGTGCGACGCCGACGGCGTGACCACCTACAGCAACGCCAGCGTCCAGTCCATCCTCGGGTACCGGCCGGAGGAACTGGTGGGCCATCAGGCGCTGATGCCGATGCACGAGGAGGACCGGACACAGGTGGAGGCCCGGGCCCCGGAGGTGCTGGCAGCGGCCGGTGGATGGCGCGGCTGGACGCTGCGCTGGCGGCACAAGGACGGCACGATACGCTGGCTGGAAAGCCACGCACGGCCGATCCGCGACGATCACGGGCAGCTGCTTGGATTCCGCGGCATCAACCATGACGTCACCGAGCGGATCCGGCAGCACGAGCGGATCGTGCGCATGGCACGCATGCACGCGTTCCTGGCCGCCCTGGGCGGGGTGACCCTGCGCGCGGAAGATGTCCAGGAGTTGTTCGACCGCACCTGCCGCGTGGCGCTGGAACTCGGCGGGTTCGCCGCGGCCTGGATCGGCATGGACGACGGCGGCGGCCGGATCCGCCTGGCCGCGTGGGCCGGCTCGGAGCAACGTCGCCGGGTGATGGAGTCGATGGTGCCGATCGACCTGGGCGACGCCAGCGCCGCGCGTGCGTCGCTGGCCGGTCGCGCGATGCTGACCGGCGCGCCGGTTTACCTCGCGGACGTGGACGCGGCACCGCCCGACCTGGCCACGCGGCGGAAGCTCGAAGCGATGGGAACCCGCATGGCGGTGGTCCTGCCGCTGGGGCCGGGACCCTGGGGCGTGCTGTCGCTGTACTCGGACGCGCCGCTGGCGCTCGATGCCGAGGACCATGCCCTGCTGGCGCGCGTGGCCGAGGAGATCGACGTCGGCAAGGAGTTCCTGGACCACACCAAGCGGCTGACGCACCTGGCCTACCATCGTCCGGAAACCGGACTGCCGAACCGCGTCGCGTTCCGAGAGCGGCTGCAGTCGCTGCTCGAGGCCGGCGCGGCGGCGACCGCGGTGCTCGGCGTGGTGGGGTTCCACGATCACGTGAGTTCGCGTGGTCGCGAAATCTGCGAGTGGATGCTGGCGGCGGTGGGGGCGCGCATCCTCGCGCAGCTGCCGGAACAGGCCGTGTTCGCACACCTGGGCGAGCACTCGTTCAGCATCGGGCTGTCCTGCCCCGATGGCGTGGAGCCGGTCGCGGAACTGGTCATTGGGCTGCTCGAACAGGCCAGGGTCGATCCGACCGTCGTGGACGGCGAGCACGTGATGGTCACGCTGCGCGCAGGTCTGGCCGAATCGCCGGCCGGCGCGCTGGCAGCCGTGCTGGAGGCCAATGCCGAATCGGCGCTGGCCGAATCGATCCGCACGCGCCAGCCGATGGTCCGCTACGACCCGGGCTTCGACACCCGGATCCGCCACCGCACCTCGATCGAGCGCGACCTGCGACGGGCACTGGCGGAAGGCCAGTTCGAACTCTTCTACCAGGCCAAGTACAGCGTCGCCGACCAGCGATTGCACGGTGCCGAGGCACTGTTGCGATGGCGCCACCCCGAGCGCGGCCTGGTCTCCCCGCTCGAGTTCATCCCGGTGACCGAGGACACCGGCATGATCGTGGACATCGGCCGCTGGGTGCGCGAACAGGCAATGGCACAGGCGCTGTCGTGGCGCCAGCGTGGACTTGCAGGCATGCGCGTCGCGGTCAATGTTTCCGCACGCGAGTTCTCCGACCCGGGTTTCATCGAGCACTGCAGCCGGATCCTGGAACCGCACTGCGCCGATCAGGTGCTGGACCTGGAGCTGACCGAAAGCCTGATCATGGACAACATCGAAACCGCGATCCCGCTGCTGCTGCAGCTGCGGGACTTCGACACCCGGGTGGCGATCGACGACTTCGGGACCGGCTACTCGTCGCTGAACTACCTCTCGAGGCTGCCGGTGGACTCGCTGAAGATCGACCGCTCGTTCGTGGCCGATATCGGCAACACACCCGACGCCATGTCGCTGGTTTCCTACATGATCCAGCTCGCCCATTCGCTGGGCATGCTGGTGGTGGCCGAGGGGGTGGAGGAGGAGGACCAGGCGCGCCTGCTGCGGCTGCTGCGCTGCGACCAGATGCAGGGCTACCTGCTGGGCCGGCCGATGCCCGCCGCGGAGTTCGAACGCACCCTGCTGGGCTGAGCCGCGGCGCGGCTTCCGGTGCCACGCAGGTCCGGCCCCGGTCCGCCCGTGCGGCCGCCGACCCGGGGGGGTCCCGGGAGTCCCGGCAACTGGCCCCCTTCGGCCGACCTTGGCATCATACGCGGCCCCGCCCGTCTCCCCAGTTCCCATGCTGATCTTCGAGCACTCGCAACCGGGCCGCTGCGCCTACGCCCAGCACCCGGGCCCGGCCGACCCGCCCCCGGACATCCCCGGGCGATTGCTGCGCGAGACTGAGGTCGGCCTGCCGGAAGTGTCCGAACTGCAGGCGGTGCGCCATTACACGAATCTCTCGCGCCTGAACTTCTCGATCGACACGAACTTCTACCCCTTGGGTTCGTGCACGATGAAATACAACCCGCGCGCCTGCAATTCGCTGGCAATGCTGGACGGATTCCTGGAACGCCATCCCTACGCGCCCGACTCGCTGAGCCAGGGCTTCCTGTCGTGCATGTACGAGTTGCAGGAGATCCTGGCCGAGGTCACCGGCATGAGGGGCGGGGTGTCGCTGGCGCCGATGGCCGGCGCCCAGGGCGAGTTCGCGGGCGTGGCCATGATCATGGCCTACCACCGCTCGCGCGGCGACAGCGCCCGCACCGAGATCATCGTCCCGGACGCCGCCCACGGCACCAACCCGGCGACGGCCGTGATGTGCGGTTGCACCGTACGCGAGATCCCGACCGACAGCGACGGCGACGTCGACGTGGAAGCGCTCAAGAGGGTGCTGGGCCCGAACACGGCCGGCATCATGCTGACCAATCCCTCGACCCTGGGCGTGTTCGAGCGCCGGATCGTGGAAATCGCCAGGCTGGTGCACGAGGCCGGCGGCCTGCTCTACTACGACGGCGCCAACCTCAACGCCATCCTCGGCAAGGTCAGGCCCGGCGACATGGGCTTCGACGCCATCCACATGAACCTGCACAAGACCTTCTCCACTCCCCACGGTGGCGGCGGACCCGGTGCCGGCGCGGTGGGCGTGTCCGAGCGCTTGCGGCCGTTCCTGCCGATCCCAATGGTCGAGGCCGTCGAGCGCGCGGCGGGCGACTCCGATTTCCCTTCCGCGCCTGCGGGGGACGCAAGGGCCGGGGGCGCCCGCGCAGCGGTCCGCTACCTCTGGATCCGCAGGAAGGACCGCCCGCAGTCGATCGGACGCCTGTCCGCCTTCGCCGGCAATGCCGGCGTGCTGCTGCGCGCCTACGTGTATGCGCGCATGCTCGGTCGCAGGGGCATGAGCCGCGTGGCCGAGTACGCGACGCTCAACGCCAACTACCTGGCTGCGCAGCTGCGCGAGGCCGGCTTCGACCTGGCCTATCCGGGGCGACGGGCGAGCCACGAGTTCATCGTCACCGTGCAACGGCAGAAGAAGCGGCACGGGATCACGGCGCTGGACTTCTCGAAATCGCTGCTCGACTACGGGATCCACTCTCCGACCAACTACTTCCCGCTGCTGGTTCCCGAGTGCCTGCTGATCGAGCCCACCGAGACCGAGAGCCGCGAGCAGCTGGACCGGTTCGTCGAGGTGATGGCGCGCCTGCTCGCAATGGCCGCGGACGATCCGGCGCACATGCAGGGGGCGCCCTACACCACGCCGGTGCGGCGCCTGGACGACGTCAAGGCCGCGCGCGAGCTCGATCTGGCCTATCGCCCGCAGGACTGAGCACGACGTCGTGGCCGACAGCAGGGGAGGAATCGCGCCACGCGGGCCGATCCGCATCTGGCGTGCATTGACCTGGTCGCTCAAGGGCCTGGTCGCGGCCTGGCGGCACGAATCCTCGTTCCGCCTGGAGGTTTACCTTTTCGTGATTCTGGCGCCCCTAGGCTGGTGGCTCGGGGCGAACGGCCTGGAGCGCGCCATACTGATCGGGTCGCTGCTGCTGGTGCTGGGGGCCGAGCTGTTCAACTCGGCCCTGGAGGCCGCCGTGGACCGCTGGGGCGCCGAGCTGCACGAGCTGTCGGCGCGCGCCAAGGACATGGGCTCGGCGGCAGTGTTCGTGCTGATGATCCACGTGATCGTGTGCTGGGGCCTGATCGTCGGCCCGCGCCTGCTCTGAACCGGAGGTAGTACCGCTTGTTCGACTGGATATTCAGCCCCGAGATCTGGATAGCGCTGATCACGCTGACCACGCTGGAGATCGTGCTCGGCGTGGACAATCTCGTGTTCATCTCGATCGCGGTGAGCAAGCTTCCGCCGGAGCAGCGTCCGGCGGCACGACGCTTCGGCCTGGCGCTGGCGGCGGTCACGCGCATCGCGCTGCTGATGACGCTGGCCTGGCTGGCGCGCATGGGGGCGCCGCTGTTCACGCTGTTCGGCAACGAGATCTCGGTGCGCGACCTGGTGCTGATCGGCGGCGGCCTGTTCCTGCTGGTCAAGGGCACCATGGAGATCCACGACTCCATGGAGGGCGTGGCGCAGGACGAGTCCATCGATACCAAACCATCGGCGGTGTTCTCCTACGTGATCGTGCAGATCGCGATCATCGACATCGTATTCTCGCTCGATTCGGTGATCACCGCGATCGGGATGGTCGACCAAGTTCCGGTCATGGTCGCGGCGATCCTGATCGCGATCGCGGTGATGATCTTCGCTGCCAATTCGATCGGCGATTTCATCGACCGCCACCCGACCGTGAAGATGCTGGCGCTGAGCTTCCTGATTCTGGTGGGCGTGGCGCTGATCGCCGACGGGCTCGACTACCACATACCGCGCGCCTACCTGTACTTCGCGATGGCGTTCTCGGGCGGCGTGGAGGCGCTCAACCAGGGTGCGCGTCGACGCCAGGAACGGGCCCGCGCCCGCGCCCGGGCTGCCCGCCCGCCACCGGAGTAGCCGCGCGGCCCCGCCGCCAGCGGCGAAGCGATGTGGGAACGGCCCATGGCCGCGATCGGATCGCCGAGTCCCAGCGTCAATGCGATGTGGGAGCGGCCCATGGCCGCGATCGGACCTCCGCGCCATCGCATTGATGCCACATCCGCTCCGTAGGCCGGCCCACGAGCCGGTGACGGTTTCCGGGGCCGCCGCAAGTACGTCCCTGTAGGCTGCGGACGCGCCATCCCTGGCGCGTACGCCCCCGGAAACCGTCCCCGCCCCGCGGTCCTCCCGCTTCCGTTTCATGGCGCCCGTTCTTCGTAG
>DASRZM010000084.1:0-38248 GCA_035686365.1 Lysobacteraceae bacterium
GCGGCCAGCGTGTCCATCTTCACGAACCACTGGTCGGTCAGGTAGGGCTCCAGCACCTGCCCGGTGCGATCGCCACGCGGCACCGTGAGCCGGTGCGGCTTGTCCTCGACCAGCAGCCCCTGCGCCTCGAGGTCGGCCAGCACCGCCGTGCGGGCCTCGAAGCGGTCCAGGCCGCGATACCTGTCCGGTGCGCTGTCGTTGATCCGCGCCTCGTCGGTGAAGATGTTGACCAGCGGCAGGTCGTGGCGCTGGCCGATCGCATAGTCGTTGAAGTCGTGGGCCGGGGTGATCTTGACGCAGCCGGTGCCGAATTCGCGCTCGACGTAGTCGTCGGCGATGATTGGAATCTCACGTCCGGCCAGCGGCAGCGTCAGCGTCTTGCCGACCAGCTGCGCATAGCGTTCGTCCTCCGGGTGCACCGCGACCGCGACATCGCCGAGCAGGGTTTCCGGACGCGTGGTGGCGACCGTCAGCGCGCCAGAGCCGTCGCTGAGCGGGTAGCGGATCGACCACAGCCGGCCGTCCTCCTCCTCGCTGACGACTTCAAGGTCCGAGATCGCCGTCTTCAGCACCGGATCCCAGTTGACCAGGCGCTGGCCGCGGTAGATCAGGCCCTCCTCGTAAAGGCGCACGAAGGTCTCGACCACCGCCCTGGACAGACCCGCGTCCATGGTGAAGCGCTCGCGGCTCCAGTCGCCCGAGGTGCCCAGCCGCCGCATCTGCCGCGTGATGGTGTCGCCTGATTGCTGCTTCCATTGCCACACGCGCTCGACGAAGGCCTCGCGGCCCAGTTCGTTGCGGCTGGTTCCCTCGACCTCGAGCTGGCGCCCGACCACCATCTCGGTGGCGATGCCGGCGTGGTCGGTGCCCATCTGCCACAGCGTGTCGAAGCCGCGCATGCGGTGGTAGCGGATCAGCGCGTCCATCAGCGTGTGCTGGAACGCATGGCCCATGTGCAGCGTGCCGGTGACGTTCGGCGGCGGCAGCACGATCACGTACGGGCGGCCTTCGCCGCTGGGCCGGAAGCAGCCGCTCGACTCCCAGTGGCGGTACCACGGGGTCTCGAAGGTTTCTGGCTGGTAGCTCTTGTCCATCGGGGCAGCGGCGCCGCGCCGGCACGGGCGGCGGCAGGTCTCTGGCGGGGAAGCGCGCGATTGTAGGCGAGGGCGGCGGGAGGCCCAAGCGCTCAGGGCCCGAGTCCCGGGTCCCGGGTCCCGAATCCCGCCTACATCTCGTGCTTGCCCAACATATCCCCGCGCGCCCGGTAGGTTTTCCAGCGCGCGCGCGAGCCCTGCCGGCGCTGCGCATCGGCGGGCACCACCTCCAGCACGCGCTCGTACCCGGGCGCCGGGCACTCCTGGCGCAGGTTGATCAGCAACGCTCGCGCCGGCACCTCGACGCCGGGCGGCGCGATCAGCACCGGGGTGAGCGCATCGTCGGCCTCGCGGCCAGCGATCTGGTGCGGCACGAAGGCCTCCGGATCGAATGCCCACAGCTCCTGGTCCAGCGCCTCCGCCTCGGCCACGGAGACCGCCAGGATCGTCGTCGGCCGACCGCTGTCGCAGGCCTTGCGCGCCAGCTCGCACACCAGGCGCAGCGGCGCTTGGGCGAAGCGCGGCCCGCCGATCAGGTAGAAGTCCGCGCGCGCCATCGCCTCAGGCCCGGCGCGTCGGGGTCAGGGCCGCGGGTGCGGCCGCATTCACGTCGCCGCCGCGCGGTTGCGCAGCCACTGCACCAGCAGGCCGACCGGGCGCCCGGTGGCCAGGCCCTTGCGGCCTTCCTCCCAGGCGGTGCCGGCAATGTCCAGGTGCGCCCAGCGTTGCCCCTCGGTGAACCGCGACAGGAAGCAGCCGGCCGTGATCGCGCCGCCCCACTTGCCGCCGATGTTGGCCATGTCGGCGAAACCCGAATCCAGTCCGGGCTGGTAGTCGTCCCACAGCGGCAGGCGCCAGGCGCGGTCCCAGGCGGCGTCGCCTGCCGCGAGCAGCTCTGCCGCCAGAGCGTCGTCCCGGCTCATCAGTCCGGTCGCGTGCTTGCCCAGCGCGATCACGCAGGCGCCGGTGAGCGTGGCCACGTCGATCAGCGTCTGCGGTTCGAATCGCTGCGCATAGGTCAGCGCATCGCACAGGATCAGGCGCCCTTCGGCATCGGTGTTGAGGACCTCCACGGTCTTGCCCGACATCGTGGTGACGATGTCGCTGGGCCGGTAGGAGTTGCCGTCGGGCATGTTCTCCACGGCCGGCACGATCGCGACCAGGTTCAGCGGAAGCTCCAGCTCGACCGCGGCGACGAATGCGCCCAGCACCCCGGCGGCACCGCACATGTCGAACTTCATCTCCTCCATCCCAGGCCCCGGCTTGAGCGAAATGCCGCCGCTGTCGAAGGTGATGCCCTTGCCCACCAGCACGTGCGGTCTGGCATCGCCACCGCCGCTCCACCTGAGTACGACCAGCTGCGGTGGATTGGCCGAGCCCTGGGCCACGCCCAGCAATGCGCCCATGCCGAGCTTGGCCATCTGCTCGCGATCGAGCACTTCGCAGTCGGCGCCGGCGCGGCCGGCCGCGAAGTCGCGGGCGCGTCCGGCGATGTAGGCCGGATTGCAGATGTTCGGCGGCAGGTTGCCGAGTTCGCGCGCGAACTCGATGCCGCGGGCCATGCCCTGGGCGAAAAGCAACTCGGGCTCCAGGGCGGCATCGCCGGCGACCAGCAGCTGTTCCAGGCCGCGGTCGTTCTCGGCCTTGCGCGTTGCGGTATAGCGATACGCCTGCTGTGCCGCCGCCAGCACATTGTGGCGCACGGTCCAGGCGGCATCCCGACCGGACACGGGGATCTCCGGCAGCGTGCTGTAGGCGCTGCGGACCGGGCCGCTGCGCAGTGCCCGGCCGGCCTGCGTGGCCGCCTTCACGAACGCGGCGGCGTCGAACTTGCCGGCTGCGCCCAGGCCGACCACCAGTACCCGCGGCGCCGCGATGCCGGGCAGCCCGTGCAGCAGCGTGCTGCGTCCGGCCTTGCCGGAGACATCGCCGATCTTCAGCAGCTGGGCAATGCGGCCCTCGCAGGCGGCATCGAGTGCGCCTGCCGACTCCGAAAGGCGCCCGTCCTCGAACACGCCCGCGATCACGCAGTCGCAGGCGATTCCGGCCGGGGGCTCTCGGCGCAACGCGAATTCAAGTGCCATGGTGATCCTTTCCGTACAATCCGATCCCGGGTCGATCAGGCGGCGCGTACGGCGCCAGGCGCCGCCGGTGCCGACCACCCGGGCGAACTTTCATTCTAACAGCCCGTTCCGACACCCCTTCCAACAATCCCTTCCAACAATCCCTTCCAACAACCCGTTCCAACAGCCCGCCCCTGACAGCCCGCTTCCAACACCCCGCCGGGGTACGGCTCGACCGGACAACCGCCTGCACATGCGTCTTCCAGTCATCGATCGCTACGTGCTGCGTGAACTCGTGTTCACGTTGCTGGCCGTGCTGGCAGTGCTGCTGCTGGTGAGCCTCGGGGGCGTGGTGGCCGACCTGCTCAGCAAGATCTCCCGCGGCAAGCTGCCGGCCGCGCTGCTGTTCTCGCAGCTCGGGTTGCGGCTGGTCGATGCCATGCCTCTGATGCTTCCGCTGGCGCTGTTCCTGGGCGTACTGCTGAGCATCAGCCGTCTGTACCGGGACTCGGAGGTCACCGTGCTGGCGGCCGCCGGCGTCGGCATTGCCCGGCTGCTGCGCCCGATCGGGCTGGTGGTGCTGCCGCTGTCGCTGCTCATCGGCATGTGCTCGTTCTGGGCGTCCCCGGCCTCGCAGCAGCTTTCGCGCGCGATGATCGATGCCGCCAACCGGTCCTTGCTGGTGGCCGGCATGGAGCCGGGCAGGTTCGTCGAACTGCCCGGTCGGCACAGCGTGGTCTACCTGGCCGAAATGGCTCCGGACGGCAGCTCGTTCGAGCGTCTGTTCGTGCATTCGGAACACGAGGGCCGCATCGACGTGATCACGGCCACCAGCGGCGAGCTGTTTTCGGAAGCCCAGGGCGAGGAGCGCTACCTGAGCCTGACCGAAGGCTTCCGCGTCGAGGGCGAGGTCGGTGCCGACGACTACCGCCTGATGCGTTTTGCCCGCAACGACATCCGCGTGCCGGACAGCGAGCCGGCCGCCAGCGGCCGCGACGAGCAGCGCATGCCCACGCTGGCGTTGCTCGGCAGTGTCGAGCCGGCGCACCGGGCCGAGCTGCACTGGCGCGTGGGCGCGCCGCTGGCGGCGGTGCTGCTGGGCCTGCTGGCGGTGCCGCTGGCGCGCACGCCGCCGCGCAGTTCCCGGCACGGGCGGCTGCTGCTGGCCGTGCTCAGCTACATCGTCTACCTGAACCTGCTGGCGCTGGGGCGGGTGTGGATCGCACAGGGGCAGCTGCCGGCATGGGTCGGCCTGTGGTGGGTGCACGTGCCGGTGCTCGGATTCGCGCTGTGGATGCTCTGGCGCGACCAGCGCATACCGCGGCCGGACGGTGGCTGAGTTGCGCGCGCTGCGCATCCACGACCGCATGGTGGCGCGTGCCGTGCTCTCGGCGCTGCTGCCGGTGTGGCTGATCCTGCTCGGGTTCGACACTGTCACCGCGTTCGCGGCGCAGTTCGACGAGATCGGCGAGGGCGCCTACGGCGTCGGCTCGGCGGTGCTCGAGGTGCTGCACACCGTGCCACGTCGGCTGTACGAACTGTTTCCGAGCGCAGCGGTGATCGGTTCGATCCTCGGCATGGGCGCCCTGGCGGCGACCTCGGAGCTGACCGCGTTGCGCGCGGCCGGGCTCTCGCGCTTGCGCATCAGTGCCGGGGCGCTGGGAGCAATCGCCGCGCTCACCGCGGTGATGGTGCTGGTCGGCGAGACCCTGGGACCGGTTGGCGAGCAGCGCGCGCAGGCGCTGTCGGTGGCGGCCAAATCCGAAAACCTCGCCGTCGCCCGCTGGTCCGGCCTGTGGGCGCGCGAAGGCGAGACGTTCATGAATGCGCGACGCGGATTCGTCCGCGATGTCGGGCCGGAAAGCTACGTGGAACTGTTCGACGTGCGCATGTTCGAGTTCAGCAGCGAGGGACGGCTTGCGTCGCTGGCGGTGGCCGGGCGTGCCGAGCACCGGCTCGGCCACTGGACGCTGTTCGACGTGCGCCGCAGCCGCTTCGGCGAGCGCGGCGTGGAGACCAGCCACGCCGAGCGCGAGCGCTGGGACTCGAGTCTGGACCCCCAACTCATGAGCCTGGGCGCCTCGCGGCCGCGTTACCTGTCCACGGCCGACCTGGCAGCCAGCCTCGACTACCTGCGCCGCAACGGTCTGGATACCGGCGAGTTCGAGGCCGCCTACTGGTCGCGCTACTTCTATCCGGTGCACGCGCTGGTACTGTGCCTGGCGGGCCTGCCGTTCGCCTTCGGCACGCTGCGCTCGGGCGGCTTCGGCAAACGCCTGTTCATCGGCGTGGTGTTCGGCGTGGGCTACTACCTGGTGCTGCGACGCATGGCCATCGACGTGGCCGAGGTCTATCGCGTGGACCTGCGCCTGGCCAACGCACTGCCGCCGTTGCTGATCGCGACCGCTTCGTGGTGGTGGTTCCGTCGTCGCGCTTGAGCAGGCCCGAGGATCGGTCCGGAGCCTGCCCGGCACGGCAGCGCAGATCGTCCGGGCCGCGCTTGCGTGAGCGGTCCGCGAGCGCACCGTCCCTGTTGCGTGCTCCTGTCCGTGTAACGGTCCGAAGCCTCCTCAGCCGTCGTCGCGGACCGTGCGGGTGGCCGATGCGATCTCGTGCCATCCGCGCCGCTGCCGATCCACCAGGATCCAGGCAAAACCGGCACCGGCCGCGGCCAGCGACACCCAGGCAAGCAGGTAGCGCAGCAGCAGCGCCGGCCACGACGGCGTCGCACCATCGGCGGCGACCACGCGCAGGCGCCAGGCGCGCAGGCCCAGCGTGCGTCCGCCGTGGCGCCAGGAGGGCCCGAAGTAGGCGAAGCCCAGCGCGATCAGCCAGGCCAGTTCCAGCCAGGCTGCCGGCGTTCCCGGAGCGACCGGGTCGCCCCCGCGCGCGAGCAGGAACAGCGCTGCGCCCAGATACCACAGCGCGGCCAGCGGCAGCAGGTCGTAGAGGGCAGCAAGCAGCCGCCGCAGCGGCGGCGCCGGAGTCGGGTCGGTCACCGGGTGCGTCGGCATGGCGGCAAGGCTAGCAGGCGGCCGAGGGCTGCTAGGCTTCGGTCATGAGCCGACGGGTGGATGCCATCACGCAGCGGCGCCTGCGCGCGCGGGCACGGCCGCCGCTTCCGGCATCGGAGCACACCTGCGTGGAGGCGTTCCTGGATCGGGTCTGGTCCGAGCAGGGACTTGCACGCGCGACGCTGGCCGCCTATCGGCGCGATCTGCAGGCACTGGCACACTGGCTGCACGCGCGCGGCCGCACGCTGACGGACGCCGCCGCGGCAGACCTGCTGGGCCTGCTGGCCGAACGCTCGGACCAGGGGTACTCGGCCCGCAGCAACGCGCGGCTGGTCTCGTCACTGCGCGCCTTCTACGCCCAGCAGGTCCGCCTGGGCGCCATCGACGCCGATCCGGCCGCCCGGCTGGAATCGCCCCGGCTGCCACGCCCGCTGCCCAAGGCGCTGGCCGAGAGCCAGGTCGAAGCGCTGCTGGCGGCGCCGGACCCGGCCACGCCGCTGGGCCTGCGCGACCGCGCGATGCTGGAGCTGATGTACGCCACCGGCCTGCGCGCCAGCGAACTGGTCGGATTGCCCGGTACCGCGCTGAATCTGCGCCAGGGCGTGCTCAGGGTGACCGGCAAGGGCCGGCGCGAGCGACTGGTGCCCTTGGGCGAGGAGGCCGCGCACTGGATCGAGCGTTACCTGGACCAGGCGCGCCCGACGCTGGCCCGTGGCTTCGGCGGGCCGCTGTTCTGCGGCGCCCGGGGCGGACCCCTGAGCCGGCAGATGCTTTGGCGGACCGTCAAGCGCCACGCACTGGCCGCCGGCATCGACGCCGAACGGGTGACGCCGCACGGCCTGCGGCACTCCTTCGCGACCCATCTGCTCAACCATGGCGCCGACCTGCGGGCGCTGCAGATGATGCTCGGCCACAGTTCGCTTTCGACCACGCAGATCTACACGCTGGTGGCCCGCGAAGGGCTCAAGCACCTGCACCGGACCCACCATCCGCGTGGCTGAGGCCCGCTGCTGCGGTATCCTGAACCGCCCGTCGGCCGTGCTGAACTTCCCCGGCCGCGAGCGGTCCCTACCGCCAGTCCGATTCCGTCCCAGAGGTTGCCGCAGATGATCCGTACGCTGACCGCCGTGCTCGGCGCCCTGACCTTGACCGCCACGGCCGCCGAACCCGCCGACGACGCCAAGGTTCGCGCCGCGATCAAGACCCTGGTGCCGGACATCCGGATCGAAAGCGTGGCCGAGTCGGTGGTCCCGGGGCTGTACGAGGTCGTCCTGCCCGGCGCCGTGGTCTACGTGAGCCAGGACGGCCGCTATCTGATCCAGGGCTCGGTGCTCGAGGTGGCCACCCGAACCGACATGACCGAGCAGGCGCGCGCCGGCGTACGCAGCAAGGCGCTCAAGGAGGTCGGCAGCGACCAGCGCATCGTGTTCTCGCCGGCCAAGCCCGCACACACGGTCACCGTGTTCACCGACATCGACTGCGGGTACTGCCGCCGCATGCACCAGCAGATCTCCGAATACAACCAGCACGGGATCGCAGTGGAGTACCTGTTCTTCCCGCGCGCCGGCATCGGGTCGGAGTCCTACGACAAGGCCGTGTCGGTGTGGTGCGCGGCCGATCGCAGGCAGGCGCTCACGCGCGCCAAGGCCGGCGAGGACATCGAGTCCAAGACCTGCAGCAACCCGATCGAGTCCGAGTTCGCCCTCGGGCAGCAAATAGGCATCAACGGCACGCCGGCGATCATCGCCGCCGACGGCACCCAGCTCGGCGGCTACGTCCCGCCCGAGCAGCTGCGCCAGCGCCTGGACGAGATCGCGCTGAAGGCCTCGCCCTAGAAGAGCAGGGCTCAGGGCCCAGAGCCCTGAGCCCTGAGCCCTGCTTCTGGGCTAAAATCCGCGCCCCCGCTCACCGGCATCCTCCCGCGATGATCGTCCTCGAGGGCCGGCCGGCCCTGTCGCCGTTCCGGCTCGAGCGCCTGGCCGCACGCATGGCGCGCCATGCCCCGGCGGCGCGCCTGCACGCCGCGCTCCACGTCTACTTCGTCGAGCCGGCCGCCGGCGCGGCGCCGGACCGCGAGCGGCTGGCGCGCATGCTCGAGGCCACGCGCGAGGGCGTATCGGCGCCCCCGCACGACCAGCAGGCGCTGTACGTGGTGCCGCGGCTGGGCACGATCTCGCCGTGGGCCAGCAAGGCCACCGACATCGCGCGCAACATCGGCCTGCCCGTGCGCCGCCTCGAGCGCGGTCTGCGGTTGCTGGTCTCGGGACTGCCGGTACTGTCCGGGCCGCAGGGCACGGCCTTGCTGGGCGAGTTGCACGATCCGATGACGCAGTCGCTGCTGCAGCGCCCGGAACAGGCGGCCGACCTGTTCGTGCAGGGTACCGCCGGCCCGCTGCGGCACGTTCCCCTGGCGCAGCTGGATCGGGCCAACCTCGAGCTCGGCCTGGCGCTGTCCGCGGACGAGATCCAGTACCTGCAGGCGCGCTACGGCGAGCTGGGCCGGGATGCGACCGATGCCGAGCTGGTGATGTTCGCCCAGGCCAACTCCGAGCACTGCCGGCACAAGATCTTCAATGCCCGCTTCGAGCTCGACGGCGAACCGCAGCGGCATTCGCTGTTCCAGATGATCCGCAACACCCAGCTGCAGGCGCCGCAGCTCACGCTCTCGGCATACAAGGACAACGCCGCGGTGGTGGAAGGCTGGACGGCGGCGGCGTTCGCGCCCGACCTGCGCACGGGGGTGTATGTCGAGCACGCCCCGGCACCGGCCGCCTTCGCCATCAAGGTCGAAACCCACAACCACCCGACCGCCATCTCGCCGCACGCGGGCGCCGCCACCGGCAGCGGTGGCGAGATCCGGGACGAGGCCGCCACCGGCCGTGGCGGCAAGCCCAAGGCGGGGCTGACCGGCTTCACCGTCTCGCACCTGCGCATCCCGGAACTGCCGCAGCCGTGGGAGCGCGGGCGTGCGCTCAATCCGCGCCTGGCCGACGCGCTGGAGATCATGACCGACGGACCGATCGGTGCGGCGGCCTTCAACAACGAGTTCGGCCGGCCGGCGCTGGCCGGCTATTTCCGCAGCTTCGAGCAGGCCACCGAGGATCCGCGCCTGGTCCGCGGCTACGACAAGCCGATCATGCTGGCCGGAGGCGTCGGCCGCATCGAGCCCGGCCAGGTCGAAAAGCTGTCGCTGCGGGAGGGCGACGTGGTGGTCGTGCTCGGCGGCCCGGCGATGCTGATCGGCCTGGGCGGCGGCGCCGCCTCCTCGCTGGCCGCCGGGCAGAGCAGCCAGGCGCTGGACTTCGCCTCGGTGCAGCGCGACAACCCGGAGATGCAGCGGCGCTGCCAGGAGGTCATCGACCGCTGCTGGGCACTGGGCGCGGACAATCCGGTGCGCTCGATCCACGATGTCGGTGCCGGCGGGCTTTCCAATGCGATCCCCGAACTGCTGCACGACTCGCGCGTGGGCGGCCGCATCGACCTGGCGGCCATTCCCAGCGACGATCCGTCCCTGTCGCCGATGCAGATCTGGTGCAACGAGGCGCAGGAGCGCTACGTGCTGGGCATCGGAGCCGAGCGCCTGGATGCATTCCGTGCCATCGCGCTGCGCGAGCGCTGCCCGTTCGCCGAAGTGGGCATCGTCACCGCCCGCGAGCAGCTGCTGCTCGCCGGCCTGGCCGATGGGCACGCGCCGCCTGCGATCGACCTTCCCATGGACGTGCTGTTCGGCAAGGCGCCGAAGACCGAGCGGCGCACGCGGCGTCCGCCGCCGTCGCCGTGGCCGCGGCTGGATACCGCGTCGCTGGACCTGGCCGAGGCCGGCCTGCGCGTGCTCGCGCATCCGAGCGTGGCGGCAAAGAACTTCCTGGTCACCATCGGCGACCGAACCGTCGGTGGGCTCTCGTGCCGCGACCAGATGGTCGGGCCCTGGCAGCTGCCTCTGGCCGACTGTGCGATCACGCTGGCCGACTACGCCGGCCACGCCGGCGAGGCCATGGCGGTCGGCGAACGTACGCCGCTGGCCCTGATCGACGCGGCGGCCAGCGCCCGCATGGCGGTCGGGGAGGCCATCACCAACCTGGCCGCGGCGCCGGTGGCCGCGCTCTCGGAGGTCAAGCTGTCGGCCAACTGGATGGCAGCGGCCGGACATCCGGGCGAGGATGCGCTGCTGTACGAGGCGGTGCGGGCGGTCGGCATGGAACTGTGCCCGCACCTGGAGATCGGCATCCCGGTGGGCAAGGACTCGCTGTCGATGCAGACGCAGTGGGACAGCGCCGAGGGCACCCGCTGCACGGTCGCACCGGTGTCGCTGATCGTCTCGGCCTTCGCCCGCGTGGCCGATGCGCGCGCACACCTGACCCCGGTGCTGGCCGATGCGCCCGACACCGAACTGTGGCTGATCGGGCTGGGCGGCGGCCGCCAGCGGCTGGGCGGCTCGATTCTGGCGCAGTGTTACGGGGCCCTGGGCGGCGCCTGCCCGGACCTGGACGAACCGCAGCGGCTGGTCGACTTCTTCGAGCTGATCGCGGCCGCGCGCCAGGCCGGACTGCTGCTGGCCTACCACGACCGTTCCGACGGCGGCGCCTTCGCCGCGTTGTGCGAGATGGCCTTTGCCGCCCACCTGGGCCTGGAGATCAACCTCGACGGCTGGGGCGAGCATCCGTTCAGCACGCTGTTCAACGAGGAACTGGGCGCGGTCGTCCAGATCGCCACCGGCGACCGCGTGGCCTTCGCCGACCTGGTCAACCGTCACGGACTGACCCATTGCGCGCAGCGCATCGGCCGCACCAGCACGACGCCGTGCGTGCGCATCGCCCAGGACGGCCGGACCCTGGCGCAGTGGTCGTGGACGGACCTGTTCGGAGCCTGGTGGAGCGTCACCCACGCGATCCAGCGCCGCCGCGACAACCCCGAATGCGCCGACCAGGAGCGCCAGGCGCGCTGCGACTTCGAGGCGTCGGGGCTGGTCGCCCGGCCCGTGTTCGATGCGTCCGAGGACCCGGCCGCAGCGTACCTGGCCCGGGGCGCGCGTCCGCGCGTGGCGGTGCTGCGCGAGCAGGGCGTCAACGGCCAGGCCGAGATGGCGATCGCCTTCACCCGCGCCGGCTTCGACGCCGTGGACGTGCACATGAGCGACCTGGTCGAAGGCCGACACCGGCTGGCCGACTTCCAGGGACTGGTCGCCTGCGGGGGATTTTCCTTCGGCGACGTGCTCGGCGCCGGTCGCGGCTGGGCCGTGTCGATCCTCGAACACGCCGCGCTTCGCGACGCCTTCGCAGCGTTCTTCGAGCGCCCGGACAGCTTCACGCTGGGCGTGTGCAATGGCTGCCAGATGCTGTCCGCGGTCAAGGAACTGATCCCGGGTGCGGACCCATGGCCGCGCTTCGTGCGCAACGGCTCCGAGCAGTATGAAGCGCGCCTGGCCCTGGTCCGGATCGAGCCTTCGCCGTCGATCTTCTTCGCCGGCATGGAAGGGTCGCTGCTCCCGATCGCGGTCGCCCACGGGGAGGGCCGCGCCCGCTTCGACGACGAGGCCGGTGCGCAGGCCGCACGGGTGGCGATGCGCTACGTGCAGACAAACGGCGCCCCGGCCCAGCAGTACCCGGCAAACCCGAACGGCTCCCCGCAGGGCATCACCGGGCTGAGCAGCCGCGACGGGCGTGCGACCATACTGATGCCGCACCCGGAGCGGGTGGTCCGGACCGCGCAGCTGAGCTGGCATCCCGCCGGGTGGGGAGAACGCTCGCCGTGGCAGCGCATGTTCGCCAACGCGCGCGTCTGGCTGGGCTGAAGCGGACCCACGCGGCCGGCGTCCGCTTCAGGTTGCCGCCGGCGGCAGCGGAATCTTTCGCTGCCATCGGGGTCTGTGCAGCTGGGCCAGTCCAGGATGGACTGGGCCGGACCTTTCCTGGACCTTCGTCCAAGCACTGGAGCTGTTGCCGATGAACCATGGATACGTACTGGTGGCCCTGGCCGCCCTGACGCTCGCTGCCTGCGCCGACTCCGAGCCCGAGGCGCCTGCAGCGCCCAGCGCCGCGGTCGAGCCGGCGGCCGAGGCCCCGCGGCCGGCGCCGATCGAGGCCGCAGAGCCCGAAGCCGCAGCCGCGGCCGCGCAGACGCCTGCCTCGCAGGGACTGCCCGAGCACCGGATGCCGGAGCACTCGGAGGAGTTCGTCGAGAAGGCCGAGCAGTTCCGCAACACCCTGCTGGAGCAGGCCCAGGTGGCCTACCAGGCCGCCCTGGCCGCCTGCGGCGAGTTGTCCGGGCAGGAGAAGTCCGACTGCGAACGTGCGGCGTTGCTGCGCTACAACTCCGCCCAGGAGTCCGCGGAAGTGCGCTACATGGGCCTGATGTCGCGGCGCCCACGGCGCTGAAGCGCGCGGCCCGATGGCCCTGAGCCCGCTCCGCCAGTTCCTGATCGCAGCCGTGCTGTGGCTGCCGATGTGCTTCTTCCTGTGGGCGGTGTTCGCCAGCGCGCTGGTGTGGCCGGTAGCGCGACTCGCTGGCCTGATCCTGACCGCCTGGATGCCCGAAGTGGTGACCGGCGTGGAGCAGGACGGGGCGCGGCTGGAGATCGTCACGGCCCTGCTCACGCAGGTGGACGGACGCCCCGGCAAGCTTGTGCTGCAGGCCAGTCCGATGGTCTACGCCTGGTGCCTGCCGCTGTTCGCCGGCCTGGTCATGGCCACGCCGGTGCTGTCGCGACGCCGCCTGCTGCAGTTTGCGATCGGATTGCCGGTGCTGTGGCTGGTCGTATGCTGGGGCGCGGTGTTTGACGCCCTGAAGCTTTTGATGTTCGATGCCGGACCGTTGGGCCAGACCGCGCTTGCCGCCCGCGGCATCTCGGTGGACGCCGTGGCGCTGGGCTACCAGTTCGGTTACCTGATCCTGCCCGCGGTCGTGCCGGTCGCGCTGTGGATCCTGATGAACCGCCGTTTCCTGGAGGCGCTGCTGGGCTGGCGCGCGGACGAGGGGGCCACGGCCGGCACCGTGCCGCCGCACCCGGGAGGAGAGTCGTGAGCGCGACCGTCGAGAACGTGAACGAAGGCGCTGGCGCGTCCGTGCAGGACGCCATCGAGGAGCGCATCAGCCTGGAGCTGCTCGAGCGCGGCCGGCTCAAGGAAGCCGACCTGGTCCGTGCGCGCCGCGTGCAGGCGGAATCCGGCGGCTCGCTGGTCGCCCTGATGACCCGCATCGGCCTGGTCTCGGAGCGCGACGTGGCCGAGGCCAGTGCCCAGGTGCTCGGCCTGCCGCTGGTCTCGGCCAAGGACTGCCCGGAGTCGCCGCCGGCCAACGCGCAGTTGTCCACCCGATTCCTGAAGCAGTACCACGTGGTCCCGATCGCCGAGAGCGACCAGGCCCTGCACCTGCTGGTGGCCGACCCGCAGGACCCCTACGCGGTCGAGGCGGTGCAGATGGCGGCCGGCAAGCCGGTGCAGGTCAGCATCGGCCTGCGCTCGGAAATCGACGACCTGATCGAGCGCTATTACGGTTCCGGGCGCTCGGCGATGGGCACCATCGTGGAGAACCTCTCGGAGGGCGATTCGCGCTCCGAGGACGATGTCGAGCACCTGCGCGACCTGGCGTCGGAGGCGCCGGTGATCCGCCTGGTCAACCTGGTCATCCAGCGCGCGGTCGAACAGCGCGCCTCCGACATCCACATCGAGCCGTTCGAGAACCGCCTGAAGGTGCGCTACCGCGTCGACGGCGTGCTGCAGGAGGTCGAGTCTCCACCGGCAAGCTCGACCGCCGCGGTGATCTCGCGCGTGAAGATCATGGCCAAGCTCAACATCGCCGAGCGTCGGCTCCCGCAGGACGGTCGCATCATGATCCGCGTGCAGGGCAAGGAGCTGGACCTGCGCGTGTCGACCGTGCCCACCGCGCACGGCGAATCGGTGGTCATGCGCATCCTGGACCGCGAATCGCTGGTATTCGACTTCCACACGCTGGGCTTCACCGACGAGTTCCTGCCGCAGTTCATGGACGTGCTGGAACAGCCGCACGGCATCCTGCTGGTGACCGGACCGACCGGTTCGGGCAAGACCACCACGCTGTACACGGCGCTGTCCAGGCTCAACACGCCGGACGTGAAGATCATCACCGTCGAGGACCCGGTCGAGTACCAGATCGAGGGCATCAACCAGATCCAGGCCAAGCCGTCGATCGGACTGGACTTCGCCCACGCCCTGCGTTCGATCGTGCGCCAGGACCCGGACATCATCATGATCGGCGAGATGCGCGACCTCGAAACCGCACGCATCGCGATCCAGTCGGCGCTGACCGGCCACCTGGTGCTCTCCACGCTGCACACGAACAACGCCGCCGGCGGTATCACCCGCCTGCTCGACATGGGCGTGGAGGATTACCTGCTGACCTCCACCGTCAACGGCATCCTGGCCCAGCGGCTGGTGCGCAAGCTCGACTCGGCAACCGCCGAACCCTACGAGGCGATGCCCGAGGTGATCGAGGAGTTCGGCCTGGACCGGCTCACCGACGAGCGGCCGATCCGGCTGTGGCGGCCGGTGCCCAGCGCGGCCAATCCCACCGGCTACTACGGCCGCACCACGATCCTGGAATTCCTGCCCATGACCGAGGGCATCCGCCGGCTGGTGATGCAGCACGCCACCATGAGCGCGATCGAGGAGGCCGCCCGCGCCGAGGGCATGCGGACCATGTACGAGGACGGCCTGCGCAAGGCGCTGGCGGGCGTGACCACGCTGGAGGAAGTGCTGCGCGTGACGCAGGAGTCCTGAACCGATGCATCGCAGCGCGAGCCTCACGGACTGAACGACGCCCATGCCGCTGTTCCGCTACAAAGCCTACAGCCCCGCCGGCGAGGCGCTCGAAGGCCAGATGGAGGCCGGCAGCGCCGAGGAGGTGGTGGTGCGGCTGCAGGATGCGGGCAACATTCCGGTCGACGCCCGGCCCGCCGACCAGGCCGAGGGCAAGGGCCTTGCGGCGATTTTCCGGCGCGCCGACCTGACCTCGGCACAGGTGCTGCAGTTCACCCAGCAGCTCTCGACGCTGCTGGGCGCCGGCCAGCCTCTGGACCGCGCGCTGCAGATCCTGCTGGACCTTCCCGAGACGCCGCAGGCGCGGCGCGTGATCGAGCGCATCCGTGACGAGGTGCGCGGCGGCGCGCCGCTGTCGCAGGCGCTGGAGCACCAGCACGGCGTGTTCTCGCGCCTGTACGTGAACATGGTGCGTGCCGGCGAGGTCGGCGGTTCGCTGGACGACACGCTGCTGCGCCTGGGCGACTACCTGGAGCGCAGCAAGGCGCTGCGCGAGAGCGTGATCAACGCGCTCATCTACCCGGCCATCCTGGTGGTGATGGTGCTGGCATCGCTGGTGCTGCTGCTCGCCTACGTGGTGCCGCAGTTCATGCCGCTGTTCCAGGACATGGGCGCGGATCTGCCGTTGCTGACCAGGATCGTGCTGTCGCTGGGAGAATTCGTGCGCGCGGCATGGTGGATCGTGGTGCTGTTGCTGGCCGGGGCGGTGTGGTGGTTCCGGCGGCAGCTGCGCGATCCGGACCGGCGGCTCGCGTTCGACGCATGGCTGATCCGGCGCGGCCGCATCGGCGACCTGATCGCCAAGGTGGAAACCGCAAGGCTGGCGCGCACGCTGGGAACTTTGGTCAAGAACGGCGTTCCATTGCTCACGGCCCTGTCGATCTCGCGCAACGTGGTGGGCAACCGGGCGCTGGGCGAGGCGGTCGATGCGGCGGCCAAGGAAGTCAAGACCGGCGGCGGGTTGGCGATGTCGCTGGCGCAGAGCAAGCGCTTCCCGCGGCTGGCGCTGCAGATGGTCCAGGTCGGCGAGGAGTCGGGTGCGCTCGATACCATGCTGATCAAGGTCGCCGATACCTTCGATCTCGAGGTCCGCAACGCGCTCGACCGGCTGCTGGCCGCGCTGGTGCCGCTGCTGACCATCGTCATGGCCGGCATCATTGCGATGATCGTGCTCGCGATCCTGCTGCCGATCCTCGATCTTTCCAGTGTCGTGGGGTGAATGAAATGACCAAGATGCGCACAATGTCCCTGTCCGGCCGCGGCGGTGCCCGCCCATCCGGTTTCACACTGATCGAGATCCTGATCGTGGTGGCGATCATCGCGGTGATCGGCGGCATCGTCGCCAACCGGATCTTCGGCGGCGCCGACAAGGCCAAGTGGCGGCTGGCGCAGGCGCAGATCCAGACCCTGGCCGGCAAGATCGAGGGTTACGAGCTCGACAACGGCAATCCGCCCGAGCAGTTGCAGGATCTGGTCCGCGAACCGGGCAATGCCGCCGGCTGGCTAGGTCCCTATGCCAAGGAGGCCGAGCTCAAGGATCCATGGAACCGGCCGTTCGAGTACCGGATCCCCGGTGAGTCGGGCAAGTACGATCTGATCAGCTATGGCGCCGACGGCAAGCCCGGCGGCGACAGCTGGAACAAGGACATCCGCAACGACTGAGCGCGCAGCCCGCCCGCACGCCAGGCATGCAGGCCGGTCGCGTCGTCGCGGCAGCCGTGACCATGAAACGCACCCGCGGCTTCACGCTGGTCGAAATCATCGCGGTGGTCGCGCTGATCGCACTGCTGGCCGTGGTGGTCACGGCCACCATCGGCGGTGGTCTGACCGGCGCGCGGGTGCGCGGCGCCAGCAAGGACCTGGTGGCGGCGCTGCGCTACACGCGCGGCCAGGCGATCGTCACGCGGCAGTCCCAGGCGCTGGTATTGAACCTGGAGGAGCGCTGGTACCAGGCGCCGGGGCGCGACAGCGTGGATCTGCCCAAGGACATGGAGCTGCACCTTCTGACCGCGCGCGAGGAACTGATCGACGAAGGCAGCGGACGCATCCGCTTTTTTCCCGATGGCTCCTCCAGCGGCGGCCGGGTGACACTGGTGCTGGGCGAGGTGCGCTGGCAGCTCGACGTACACTGGCTCACCGGCGACGTCGATCTGATCGAGCCGCACGAGCGGCCGTGAACTTTGCAATGGCAGAACCTGTCAGTACGCCCATGCCTGCATCCGCACGCCATCGACGACAGCACGGCTTCACCCTGATCGAGGTGGTCGCCGCGTTCTCGATCCTGGCGCTCGGCCTGGGGCTGGCGATGCGCATCGCCACCGGCGCCATGGCGCAGGCCTCGCGCGGCGCCGCCTACACCCAGGCCGCACTCAATGCCAAGTCGGTGCTCGACATCGCCGGCGTCGGCGAGCGGCTGGAGGAGGGTACGGTGTCGGGCGAGTTCGAGGACGGCTCGCGCTGGGAACTGGACATCTCGCAATGGGAGCCGGAGGATGCGGCCCCGCCGCCACTGGAGGCGCTGGCTCCGGTGGCGCTGTACCGCCTGCATCTGACCGTCTGGTTTCGCCACGGAGGCCAGGAGCGCCCGGCGCGCTTCACCACGCTGCGCGCACTGACGCCGGAACTGGGCCGATGATCCTCGCCGGTGCTGCGCGCGGGTTCACGCTGCTGGAGATGCTGCTGGCCACGGGACTGCTGGCACTGGCGCTGGTGCTCGCCTATGGCGCCCTGCGCACGGCCGCGGCCGGAGCGCGCAGCGGCGAGGCGCTGATCGAGGCCACCGACGAGGTGCGGCTGGTGCAGGAGTTCCTGCGCCGGCAGCTTTCACACGCGATGCCGCTGGTCTACGAAACGCTCGAGGACAGCGGCCAGATCAAGCGCTTCGAGGGAGACGATCGCACGTTGCGGTTCGTGGCGCCGATGCCCGGCTACCTCTCGCGCGGCGGTCCGCACGTGCAGTGGCTGGAACTGGTCGACGGCCGCGACGGACTGGAACTGCACTTCGACCACGCCCAGCTCAACGGCTTCGACCCGCAGCAGCCCAAGTCCGAAGACGCGCGCGAACCGGTGCGGCTGATGGAGGGCATCTCCGAGGCCCGCTTCGAGTACCGCAGCTTCGACGACACCGGCCAGCTGGAGGACTGGACCGATGCCTGGGAGACGCCCGACGCGATGCCGCTGATGGTGCGCCTGTCGCTGCGCTTCGACGATGGCGACCGCCGCCGCTGGTCGTTGCTGGAGATCCCGCTGCGCACGGCCGGCACGACCTCGGCGCCCTCGCGCGCCCGGCGCCTGCAACCGCTGCGGCCGGAAGAACGGCAATGAGGCGCGTGCGCCAGCAGGGCGTAGCGTTCCTGATCGTGCTGTGGGTGCTGGCGCTTCTGGCCATCGTGCTCGGCGCCTTCGCGTTGCAGGCACGCACCGAGAACCTGCAGGCGCGGCACCTGTTCGACGGCACGCGGGCGCTGTACGCGGCAGAGGCCGGGCTCAACCGCGCCGTGGCCGAGCTGATGCAGCCGGATCCGACGCTGCGCTGGCTGCCCGACGGGCGCCTGTACCAGGTCGAGTTCGAGGGCGCGGGCCTGGAGATCCGGATCACCGACGAGAGCGGCAAGATCGACCTCAACGGGGCCGATCCGCAGACCCTGGATCTTTTTTTCCAGTCGCTGGGCGTGGATCCGCTCGAATCGGCGCGCATCGCCGATGCCATCGTCGACTGGCGCGATCCGGACGATCTGCTCTCGCCCAACGGTGCCGAGGATCCGGAGTACGAAGCGGCCGGCTTGCCCTACGGCGCCAAGGACGCCCTGTTCGACACCGTCTCGGAACTGCAGCAGGTGCTGGGGGTGGACTACGAGCTGTTCCGCCAGGCCGAGCCGGGCCTGACCGTGCTCACCGGCCATGGCCGTCCCAATCCGGCCTTCGCGCCGCTGGAGGCGCTGCGGGCCCTGCCGGGCATGACCGACGAGCTGGCGCGCCAGATCATCGAGCAGCGCCAGGCCTGGGATCCGACCACCGGCGGGCCGCCGCCGCTGCTGCCCGACGGCACCCCGCTCGTGGTGCAGGGCGGCACCGGCACGTATAGTATCGAGTCCCGCGCCACCCTCCAGAACGGCGCCTGGACGCGGCTTTACGCCACGATCCGAATCGGTGGCGCCGGCGCCTCCGGTCTCGCCTACACCGTGCTCCGATGGGAGGACGGGGAACCGCTGTGACGCCCGAAACCCGCATGCCCGCAACCCGCACGCTGCCCGACGCGCTCGCCGTCCCCCTGCACCGGCTCGCGCTGCGCTACCAGCACAGCCCGCTGCCGCGTTTCCTTGCCTGGTGGGGCGGGGAGCTGCGCTCGCTGCTGCCGCCGCGCTGGCGCTCCCTGCTCGAGGTCGAGGCCGCGCAGGTGCTGCTGGAGATCGATGGCGATGCGCTGTCGATCGCCCGCGCCGATCGCGATGCGCTGATCGAGCTCGCACGCCTGCCGCTGGCCGATCCCGCAGCGCTTGCAGCGGCCGCCGATGCCGCGCTGGATCAACAGCCGGCGACCCTGCGCCGCATCCTGATCCTGCCGCCGGCGCGGGTACTGAGGCGCTCGCTGACGCTGCCGGCTGCTGCGCTGGAGAACCTGCGCCAGGTCGTGGCCTTCGAACTGGACCGGCAGACGCCGTTCAAGCCCGAGCAGGTCCACTACGACGCCCGCGTGGCCCGGCGCGACGCCGCCGACAGGCAGGTCGAGGTCGAGCTGGCGCTGGTGCCACGCAGCCTGATCGAAAGCCAGCTGGAGCGGCTGGGCGCGCTCGGGGGGACGCTCGATGCGGTCGATACCCGCGGCGCCGACGGCCGCCGGCTGGGCTTCAACCTGTTGCCGCCCGAACAGCGTGCGCACCGCGCCAATGCCCGTGTTTGGCTCAATCTCGCGCTCGGCCTGGGCGCATTGCTGCTGCTGGCCGTTGCCGCCGTCCACACGGTCGAGAACCGCCGCGCCGCGGTGGCCGAGCTCGAGGCCGAGGTCGAGCACCAGCGGTCCGAGGCGCGCGCGGTCAACCAGTTGCGCGAGGCGCTGGCCGATGCGGTCGAGGGCGCCAATTTCCTGGCCGTGCGCCGCGCAGCGCAGCCATTGATGATCGGACTGCTCGAGGAGCTCACCACGCGCCTGCCCGACGACACCTACCTGGAGCGCCTGAGCTACAGCGACGGCCAGCTCACCGTCACCGGCCAGAGCAGCGAGCCGGCGCGGCTGCTGGGCAGCCTGCAGGATTCGGCGCACATCCGCAGCCCGGCGCTCTCGGGCAGCATCCAGCCCGACCCGCGCACCGGAAAGGACCGCTTCACGATCACGGCCGGCTACGAGCCGCGCGCCGCGGAGGCGCCCTGATGCGCGCTCTGCCGGAGGCGGCCCACGGCCGCGTGCTGGCGATCGTGCTGGCGCTGATCGTGCTGGTGCTGTTCTACCTGGTGTTCGTCCACTTCACGGTGGTGGCACCGCACCTGGAGCTGCGCGCCCGGCTGCTGGAGCTGCGCGACCAGGAACTGCGGCTGCGTTCGGCCGCGGCGCAGCGACCGCTGATCGAATCGCGGCTGGCCCAGGTGCGCGGATTCGAGGCCGACAATCCCGGGTTCCTGACGGCCGAGAGCTTCGACCTGGCCACGGCCGGGCTGATCCAGCGCCTGCAATCCGACGTGGAGGCCCTGGAAGCGCCCGACGGCCGCTGCCAGGTGGTCAACACCCAGCCGTTCCGTCCGCGCGAGAGCGAGCGGTTCGAGCGCGTGGTGATCAAGGTGCGCATGCGCTGCGAGATCGAGGAATTCGCCCGCGTGCTGCACGCGCTGGAGGGCGGCAGCCCGCTGCTGTTCGTGGACAACTTCAGTGTCGTGGCGCGAAGGCCCACCTACACGCCACGCAACCGGCCTGCGCAGGCCGGCTACCTGGACTTGAGCTTCGACCTGTACGGCTACCTGCGCCAGCGGGGAGGCGACCGTGGCCGGTAGCGGCGCGCGCATGTTGACGCTGGCCCTGGTCACACTCGCAGGCTGGGCCGCGGCGGTTGCGCTGGTGGCGCTGGCCGGGCTGGGCGGGCGCTACGCGCTGCATCCGGTCGACGCCAGCCTGGGCGACCCGCTTCCGGCGGCGACGCTGGCGCGGGTGGAGTCGCGGATCGAGCCGTTCGAGGCCTACGCCGAAGTCACCCGGCGACCGCTGTTCAACAGCGACCGCCGGCCCCTGCCCATCGATGCCGCGACCGATGCCGCCCCCGAAGCCGAGCCCGCGCAGCCGCTGGACCTGACCCTGACCAGCGTCGTGCTGACCCGGGATGTGTCCATCGCCATCGTTTCGGACAACCGGACCAGGCAGACCCAGTCGGTGCGGATGGGCGCGAGCCTGGAGGGCGACCAGGCCGGTTGGCGGCTGGTGAAACTCGAGCCGCGCCTGGCGGTCTTCGAAGGTCCGACCGGTCGCAGCGAGGTCGAACTGCGCGTATTCGACGGCAGTGGCGCGGCCGCGCCCACACCGTTGGCGGCCACACCCGGCGAACGCCAGCCACAGCCCGAGGCCGCCGACGGCGAGCCCCAGGAGGAAGCCGAAGAGCCGATGTCCCCGGAGTCCCGGGCCGAGATGATCCGGCGCAGGATCGAGGAACGCCGCCGGCAGATGCGCGAGGAAGCCGCCCGCGCCCAGCGCGAGGACGGCTGAACCGGCATGATCAGGAGATGAGCACCGTGACACCACGCCCCCTGCACCCTTTCGTCGCGACTGCGCTGCTGGTCGCCCTGGCCGGCTGTACGCCGCGCGCGGCACTGCGGCCGGAACCGCCGCCGCCGCCGCCGCCGGTCTCCGAGGTCCGGATCATGGTTCCCGAGGACGCCGGCACAGCGCCGGGACCGGACACCCTGACCGCCGGCCAACGCCAGATCGAGATGGGCACCGGCCGCTTCATCAACGAGGAGGCCGCGCGCCGTCTGGCCGACGGGGACGGGCCGGCCGGCGAGGTGACCTTCAACTTCGAGGGCGAGTCGCTGCATGCGGTGGTCAAGGCGATCCTCGGCGACTTCCTGCAGCAGAACTACGTGATCGCCCCGGGCGTGCAGGGCAGCGTCACCTTCGCCACTGCCAGGCCGCTGCGCGGAGACCAGGCGCTGTCGGTGCTCGAGATGCTGCTGCGCTGGAACAATGCCACGCTGGTGTGGGAGGACGGCCGCTACACCGTGCTGCCGGTGCAGCAGGCGATCCCGGGTAACCTGACGCCGCGCCTGGGCCCGGCCGGCAACGCCCGGGGCTTCGAGGTGCGCGCGGTGCCGCTGCGCTACATCTCGGCCACCGAGATGGAGAAGCTGCTCAAGCCCTATGCGCGGCCCGAGGCCGTGATCAGCGTGGACAACGCCCGCAACATGATCGTGCTGGCCGGCACCCGTTCGGAGCTGGAGAACTACCTGCAGACCGTGGCCGTTTTCGACGTGGACTGGCTCAAGGGCATGTCGGTCGGGATCTTCCCGCTGCAGCAGGCCGAGGTGGGCAAGGTGGTGCCGCAGCTCGAGAGCGTGTTCGGCCCCGGCGCCGATACCCCGATGGCGGGGATGTTCCGGTTCCTGCCGCTGGAGGGGATCAACGCGGTGCTGGTGATCACCTCGCAGCCGGCGTACCTGGCGCGGGCCGAGGAGTGGCTCGAGCGCCTGGACCTGGGCGGCGGCGAGGCCGGGGTGCGGCTGTACGTGTACGACGTCAAGAACGTCAAGGCCGCCGACCTGGCCGCCACGCTGAGCGATGTGTTCGGTACCGGTGGCGGCGGCGTGACGCGGCCGCAGGCCGATGTCATCGCGCCGGGCCTGGAGTCGGTGGAGATCCGCTCGCTCGGACGCGGCGGCCGGCCGACCCCGCCGGAGCAGCCGCCCGACAGTGCCAAGGCGGCGCAGGCCGGCCGTCGGGCGGCAGGACAGGGGTCTGCGGACGCACCGTCCACGGATGCCGGCCCGGTGGTCGACGCCGCGGGCGGCATCGTGCTGGGTGCCACCGAAGAGGTGCGGGTCTCGGCGGTGGAGGAGAGCAATGCGCTGCTGGTGCGCTCCACGGCCGCGCAGTGGGAGTCGATCCGGCGCGTGATCGAGCGCCTGGACACGATCCCGCTGCAGGTGCAGATCGAGGCCCAGATCCTGCAGGTGAACCTCAACGACTCGCTGCAGTACGGCGTGCAGTGGTTCTTCGAGAACGCCGTGCCCGGGAGCCTGATCGACCTGACCCGGAACCGCAATGGCTGGACCGATTTTTCCGGAACGATCAACGGCGGACTGGAGTGGACGTTCATCGGGCCCAACATGGCCGCCGTGATCTCGGCGCTCGACAGCGTGTCCGATGTCAAGGTGCTCTCGGCGCCCTCGCTGGTGGTCCTGAACAACAAGTCCGCCTCGATCAACGTGGGCACCCAGATCCCGGTGGTCTCGAGCTTCCTGAACCCGATCGGGACCGACCCGGGCACCGGCACGGGCAACTTCGGTACCAGCTACGTGCAGTTCCGCGAGACCGGCATCACGCTGGACGTCACCCCGCGGGTGAACCCGGGCGGGCTGGTCTTCATGGAAATCCAGCAGACCGACTCCACGCCCGGCGCGCCAGGCTCGGAAGTCGGCGGCAACCTGCCGGTGGACCAGCGCACGATCACGACCGAGGTCGCCGTCCAGAGCGGCCAGACCGTCCTGCTGGGCGGACTGATCAAGCAGACCAACCGCAGCGGCAAGGGTGGCGTACCGTTCCTGTCGCGCATCCCGGTGCTCGGCGGCCTGTTCGGGTCGCAGAACCAGTCCAGCGAGCGCCAGGAGCTGCTGGTGGTCATCAAGCCCACGGTCATCCGCAACAGTTCCGAGGCCCGGCGGATCACCGAGGAGTACCGCGACAGATTCCGTGGGCTGGCCCCATTGCGCGTGATCGACGAAACCTCGCGCTGAGCCCCGACCACCCGTTTCAACACAGGAATCGACAAACGTGAACAAGTCATTCAGCGCCTCCCGGGCCCTCCCGGTCCTGCTGCTCGCCACCCTGGCGGCCGGCTGCAGCCGCCAGGCCCCACCCGAGGAGCGGGCCGCCGAGCGCTGGGACCTGCTGGTCGCCGGCAAGGCCGACCAGGCCTGGGACTACCTGACCCCCGGCTACCGCCAGACCCGCCCGCGTGAGCTATATGCCGCCGAGATCGCCGTCCGGCCCGTGCGCTGGACCAGCGCCGAGGTGATGGGCGTGGAATGCCCCGAGCAGGACCGCTGCATGGTCAAGGTGAAGATCGACTACTCGCTGCGCTCGCAGGCCCGCGGGGTGGGCATGATCGAGAGCTACGTGGTGTCCGACGAGACCTGGATCCGCAGCGACCGGGGGTGGTTCCACCTGCCGCCTGAGGCCGCCAAGTGAGGGATTGCATTGGTATATGCCATGACGTACCCTAGGCGCGCTGTTGCCTAACCTTGCCCACAAAAGGCGGGGTAAAACCGCATTACGGAGTGGGGTTAGCCGTTAGCAAAAGCCCTGTGGTTTGATTAGGAGTGTTCTGATGAAAAAGAGTTCCCTGACGACGGCTGTCGTCGCCGGCCTCGCCGGCGCGGCAGGCCTCGTAAGCGTGGCGAACGCCGTCCATGTGAATCCGGACGGTCTTGGCCAGGTTCTGATCTATCCCTATTACACCGTCAACAACGGTCAGGCGACCCTGATCTCCGTCGTCAACACGACGGACGAGGTCAAGGCCGTGAAGGTCCGCTTCCTCGAGTCGCTGAACTCGGCCGAGGTGCTCGACTTCAACCTGTACCTGTCGCCGTTCGACGTATGGACCGGTGCGATCCTCGACACCGATGGCGGCGACGATGGTCGTGCCAGCCTGGTGACCCAGGATCGCTCCTGCACGGTGCCGACCGAAATCGCGGCCACGCTCGCCAACCCGACCTCGACGACGCCGTTCCAGAACTTCCAGTACGCGGTCTTCGAGCCCGATACCGGCCCGAGGGGCCTCGACCGTACCCGCGAGGGTCACATCGAGATCATCGAGATGGGTGTCGTCGAGAGCACCGCCCTGGCGGCCGCTGCAACCCATAACTCCAGTGGCGTTCCGGCCAACTGCCCGGCCCTGCAGACCGCGTTCGTGACCGGCATCTGGAACCCGACCACCGGCGATCCGAACACCCTGGTCAGCACCCCGACCGGCGGCCTGTTCGGTGCCGGCGAGATCGTCAACGTCGCAGCGGGCACCAACCTGTCCTACAACGCCGTGGCGCTGGATGCGTTCTACACCTTCGCCATCGCGGACGGTGCGACCGACGCCAACGACGACCTCCACAACTTCCCGGAGTCGATCGACCCGTCGCTGTCCGACGCCCGCAACGGCGTGGACTTCGCGATCGCGCGGGTGTTCGATGCCGGCACGGTCGTGGACCTGGGCTTCGAGTTCGGCGAGCCCGATGCGGCCTCCGCGGCGCTGATGCACAACGAGATCTACAACGAGTACAACACCCTGCCGAGCCTCAACGCCGCTTCGGAGTGGGTGATGACGTTCCCGACCAAGCGGGCGCACACCTACAACACCACCACGATACCCGAGCGTCGTCCGTTCACGCAGGAGTTCGACTTCGGCAATCTGGACGCGTGCGAGCAGGTCGGCCTGACCTTCTGGGATCGCGAAGAGCGTTCCCCGGGCGAGGTCGCCGGTCCGATCAACGTGTGTCCGTCGCCGCCGCCCCCGGGCGGGTGCAACCCGGAAACCCCGGAGAACGCGACCCTGCTGTGCTACGAGGCGAACATCTTCACGTTCAACCAGTCCGATCGCGCGATCGCTGGCGAGCCCTCGGCAGTGCTGGCTGCGAGCTTCTACACGAACTTCGACACCGCCTCGCAGTTTGACGACGCCGGCTTCCCGGTTCCGGGCGCCGAGGTCTTCCAGACCGGCTGGGCGCGTCTGCAGTTCGTGCAGTACGACGACACCGACGGTGACGGCGTGCTCGGCTCCGACGGCGACCTGCCGGCTTTCGACTCGCACTTCCTGGTCGATGGCCTGCAGGACGGCGATCCGGAGGAGCTGATCGAAGGACTGCCGGTGGTCGGCTTCTGGGTTGCCAACTACCAGAACGGCAACGTGGGCGGTGTGCTGGCCAACTACTCGGGCCTGCACGACCACCGTGGCGACCGCAACGGCTACGGCGTGTTCGTGGATCCGACCACGGGCGAGCCGACCGGCCGGACCGGCTTTGCCTGGTCCTGAGTCGCTGGGTTGTTCAGTGTGATGACGAGGCCCCCGCAAGGGGGCCTCGTTTTTTTTTGTCGACCGGGTCACGCTTTTTGTTTAAAGGGGCTTCATCTAAGCCGTTGACGCCTCCATCACGAGGCCAGACAATGGCAGCGCGCGTTTCGTGCGCGCCGGGCGCCCGTGCCCGGCCGCTGCGGGGGCGGTGCGATTCGTGAGGGGTCAAGCGCGACGCATGGGGTACAAGTGAGCAAATGGTCTTGTCGCGGAGTGTCACCGATGTCCTGTAGTCCTGTCGTTCGCCGGCTGATCGCTGCCGGCCTGTGCCTCACCCTGGCGCCGCTCGCCAATGCCGAGCAGGAAGTCCGGTTCTCCAACAGCACCGAGGTGCCGGTCCGACTGAAGGACAACAGCACCGTCGTGCTCGACGAGGCCTGGAACTTCGATGCCGAGTGCCTGAGCGACCCGGATGACACCTGCGCCGACTTCCCCAAGGAAAGCTCCGGCGGCGGACTGCCGCCGGCGATGACCTACACGGCGTCGCCGCTGCCGACCGACGGTGCGGTGATCGCCGGCCAGACCGACATCACGCTGAGCTGGTCGGTCACCGGTGCCGGCGTGTGCAAGCGCATTTCCACGCCGACCACGACCAGCTGGACCGGCCTGTTCGTGCCCAGTGGCAGCACCCAGAGCGCGACCTTCAAGATTCCGACCTCACCCGAGACCAGCCCCTGGCTGTTCGAGCTGATCTGCTACGCGGACAGCGGCAGCACCGTGCTGGACGGTCCGGACGTGCACAGCTACGTGGTGGAGCCGCCGCCGATCACCATCGGCAACGAGCCCAACTGCAACATCGTCAAGGAAGAGATCGCCGACTCCACCCAGCGCGCGCTGTTCAAGCCGGCCGGCTTCATCGAGCGCGAGCTGACCTGGTCGCAGCTGTTCCCGCCCGATCGCGTCTACCCCCAGAGCTACGGCGACAAGATCGCGGTCGGCTCCAAGACCTTCCATCAGCCGGACCTGGGCAATGCCATCATCCCGGTGAAGGGCCTGTACATGTCGATCCCGTTCGTCATGGACAGCACGTTCCACACGCTCTCGCATCGCCCCGCCACCTCGGCGCTGGACTGGCCGCTGGGCAGCTATTCGTTCGAGGCGGCCGACTCGGTCTACATCACGTTCAGCCCCTGCAAGGGCGACTTCCGCACCATCGCGGTCACCAATAACAACCCCGAAGACGAGTCCTACACCAAGGGCTGCCGCAAGCAGTTCACCCAGACCGAGGGCATCACCTACGGCGGTACCGGCTGCCCGCTGGTCGCCGGCCGGACCTACTACATCAACATCGTCTTCGAGGGCATCACCGACAACGTGCTGGACCCGCTCACGACCAGCTGTTCGGACGAGTTCAACTCGAACGGCACGCTCAAGACGCAGGACCACATCTGCGACGTCGGACTGCAGCACGACTGACGAGTCTGGCGCAGGCCGCGCGACGGCCCAGCGTGGATCCCTTCGCGCCGGCCCGTCCGGCGCGAAGCTTTTCCGGGTCCTGCAATCCCCGCGTGAGCCGGGAACCTCCACCGCCCGCGGCGTTCCAAAGCCGCCGCCGGCGGCGCGCGGGCGCAGTGCCCGGCCGCCCTGCGGTACCATCTGCGCCCCCGGCCGCCACTTGCCGGCACACGACGGAACCAGACCATGCGTGAATTCGCTGCAGTCCTCATCGCCGCCATCCTGATCATCCCGGGCCTGGCACTCACCCGGCCCGCGGATGCGCAGGACGCGCGGCTCCCGCCCGATACCGTCGTCGCCACCCGCGGCAGCGCGGCCATCACCATGGCCGACGTCGACGCCCAGATTGCAGGCCTGCCCGAGGACGTACGCGCCGGCTACATGGACGACCCGCAGCGCATCGAGCGGCTGCTCACCGGCATGCTGCTGGCACGCCAGCTTGCCGACGAGGCCGAGAAGCACGGGCTGCACGAGCAGCCGCTGTTCGCCCGCCTCCTGCGGCTGCAGCGCGACGCCCTGCTGATGAACCAGATGGTCCGCCATCACGTCGACAACCTGGACGAGCCGGACTTCACCGCGCTGGCGCGCGAACGCTACCAGGCCTCCCCGAACCGCTACCGTACTCCGGAGCGGCGCACCATCCGCCACATCTCGATCGCGCTGGCCAAGCACGAGCCCGCGCGCGCCCGGGAGATCGCCCAGCAGGTCCATGAGCGACTGGGCGCGGGCGAGCCCTTCGACGAAATCGCGCGCCTGTTCTCCGACGACCGGCCGGCGACACCCGGACCGCTGGGCAAGCCGATCGGGCTGATCGAGGACCTGGAGCCGGGCAAGACGGAGAAGCGCTTCGACGAGGCCGCCTTCGCGCTGAGCGCCCCGGGCGAGATCTCGCCGGTGGTGGAGACCAGCTACGGGTTCCACGTGATCCGGCTGGAGTCGATCAAACCCTCCGCGCGCAGGCCCTTCGAGGAAGTCAGGGCCCAGATCGTCAAGAGCCTGCGCACGGCCTGGTCCGAAGCCCGGCGCGACGAGTACATCGCCTCGTTCCGCGACCAGGAGATCGAGGCCACGCCCGAGGTCGTCGCCAGCCTGCGCACCCGCTTTGCCGGTGGCAAGGTGCCCTCCGAAGGCGGGCAGTAAACACCCGTTCCAGAGGAACCGGACATGCCGGCCGCGGAAGCTTCCCACTGGCGCCGCTGGCTGGCGCTGACCTGGCTGTTCGCGCGCCAGGACCTGGGCGCACGCCTGCGCGACAACCTGATCGGGTCGGCCTGGCTGCTGCTCTCGCCGCTGCTGCAGCTGGCGGTGTTCTACTTCATCTTCCTGCACGTGTTCCGCGCCCGCGTGCCGGGGCTGGAAGGCACCGGCTACCTGGCCTTCCTGGCGCTGGCGTTCTGGCCCTGGTTCGCATTCTCCGAGGCCGTGGCGCGCAGCACCTCGGCGCTGCCCGACCACGCCGCGCTGATCGGCAAGGTGGCACTGCCGCGCAGCGCGCTGGTGGCCTCGCGCACATTGGCTGCGTTCGCGCTGCACGGGGTGGGCTTCGTGTTCGTGCTGGCCCTGCTGCCGGCCTTCGGAATCGCGCTGACCTGGCAGGGCCTGCCACCTGCGATCGCGCTGTGGCTGGTGCTGCTGCTGCTGGCCTTCGGCCTGGGACTGCTGACCGCCGCCACGCAGGTATTCGTGCGTGATACCGGTACGATCGTCGGTCACCTGCTGCAGGCGCTGTTCTTCCTGACCCCGATCCTGTATTCGCGCGAGATGGTGCCCGAGCTCATGCGCGCGGTCCTGGACGCCAATCCGCTGACCGGCCTGGTCGGCGGCATCCGCGGCCTGCTGCTGGGCTCGCCCCCGGCAACGGAGGCCTGGGTCGCGTCGCTGGTGGCGACCGCCGTGATCCTGGCCGCGGGGATCTTCGTGTTCCGGCGCTGCGACCGTCACTTCGAGGATTACCTGTGAGCGCGCCGCTGCTCGAGGTCAGCGGACTGGGCAAGTCCTACCCGGCGGCCGCGGACGCGCGGGCCCGCTCGCTGGACTTCCTGCGGGCCCTGCTCGGGCGCCCGATCGCACGGCACCCGGTGCTTGCCGATGTGTCCTTCGCGGTACCGCGCGGACAGTCGCTGGGCATCATCGGAGAGAACGGCGCCGGCAAGTCCACGCTGTTGAAGCTGGTGTGCGGCGTGCTGCACCCGACCGCGGGCACGGTGCGCCGCAACGGCAACGTCGGCGCGCTGCTGGAGCTGGGCGCCGGGTTCGATCCCGAGCGCAGCGGTGCCGAGAACATCGCGCTGGCGGCCGGGCTCATGGGCCTGTCGGCGGCACAGATCCGCGAGCGCCGCGACCAGATCGTCGCCTTCGCCGACATCGGCCGCTACCTCACCGAGCCGGTCAAGCACTATTCCTCGGGCATGACCGTGCGCCTGGGCTTCGCGATCGTGGCCTCGTGCCGGCCGGACCTGCTGATCACCGACGAGGTGCTGGCGGTCGGCGACGAATCGTTCCAGAAGAAGTGCGTGCGCTGGATCGAGGACTACCTGGACGAGGGCGGGACGCTGCTGCTGGTGTCGCATTCGATGTACCACGTGCAGAAGCTCTGCCGGCAGGCGCTGTGGCTCCGGCAGGGCAGGGTCGAGGCCTGCGGCGACGTGTTCGACGTCACCCAGGACTACCTGGCCTACCACGAGCGCAAGAGCGCGCGCCCGCTCGACACCGTGAGCGCGGTCGCCGCCGTGGACAGCGGCGAGTACCGGATCGGCCGGGTGAGCTTCGACGGCGAACCGGGGCGCTCTTCCGTGATCCTCGCCGAGGGCGCCACGCTCCGGATCCAGGTGGACCTGCTGTGCCCGGACGGGCGCGCCGCGCAGTTCGGCATCGGCGTGGTCCGGGCCGACGGCACGCCGGTGTACGGGACCACCAGCGAGATCGACGCGGTGCCGGCGCAGCGCATCGACGAACGCACGGTCCGATACAGCCTGGCGCTGGGCCCGCTGCCGCTGTTGCCGGGCAGCTACACGCTGCGGCTGCACGCGACCGACCCCGAGGCCCTGCGCCTGTTCGATACCGTGGAGGTCGAGCTGACCGTTCGTGGCGCCACCCGCGAGTTCGGGCTGGTCCGGCTGCCGCACCGTTGGGGCGGGGGATGACCCGCCCCGTCAGCATCGTGGTGCCGATGTTCAACGCGGCGTCCGAACTGGACGCCTGCCTGGCCAGCCTGCAGCGCCACCTGCCCGCCGGCGTCGAGGTGCTGGTCGCCGACGACGCCTCCGGAGATCGCCGTGCGGTGGCGATCGCGCAGCGCTTCTGCGAGCAGCGCCCCGACGCACGCTACCTCCGACGCAGGGACAACCTGGGGTTCGTCGGCAACGTGAACCTCGCCTTCGCCGAAACCGGCGGCCACGACCTGGTACTGCTGAACTCCGACACCGTGGTGACCCCGGGCTGGCTCGAGCGCCTGCGCGCCTGCGCGGCCAGCGACGCACTGATCGCCAGCGCCACGCCCTGGTCCAACAATGCCGAGATCTGTTCGTTCCCGCGCTTCTGCGAGGACAACCCCGAGCCGCTCGATGCCGAGGCCATCGCCGCCGCCGCCGCCAGCCTGCGGCCGGAGTATCCGGAGCTGCCCACCGCGGTGGGCTTCTGCATGTACCTGGCGCGCACGGCGCTGGAGGCAGTCGGCGACTTCGACGCGGCCACCTTCGGCCGCGGCTACGGCGAGGAGAACGACTGGTGCCTGCGCGCCCGCGCGCACGGCTTCCGCAACGTGCTGTGCGACGATGCCTACGTCGTCCACCGCGGCGGAGCCTCGTTCGCCCCGACCGGGCACGCCCCGGGAGGCGAGAACCTGCGGCGCCTGGTGGCGCGTTACCCGGAGTACAATGCCGCCGTCGCCGCGTTCATCATCAACGACCCGCTGCGGCCCCTGCGCGAGCGGCTGGCCGCGGCGATCGCCGAGCAGCGGCGTTCGGGCCCGCAGCCGGACCTGTTCGACCGCTGAGCGCCGCCGCCGGCAGCCCGCGCAGCCCCACCCGCAGACCGACGAGTTCCGTCCAGCCCCGATGACCGAGCCGCAACTTCCGTTCACCGGCGAACGCTTCACGCCCGAGTGCGTGCGCGAGATGGCCTACGAGCACTGGCACCGCTATGCCCTGGCCGCCGGCCTGGCGCGCGGCCGCCGCGTGCTCGATGCCGCCTGCGGGGAAGGCTATGGCAGCGCCATGCTGGCGCGCGCCGGTGCCGCCAGCGTGCTGGGCGTGGACCTGTCCGCCGCGACGGTCGCACACGCCAGCGCGAGGTACCCGCTGGCGAACCTGCGCTTCGCCGAAGGCGACTGCACGCGTCTGGAAGGGCTGCCCGAGGGCGGCTTCGACCTGATTACCAGTTTCGAGACCCTGGAGCACGTCCAGGCGCAGGAGCGCATGATCGAGCGCTTCGCCAGCCTGCTGTCGCCGGAGGGCGTCGTGCTGGTGTCCTCGCCCGATCGGCGCACTTACAGCGAGCTGCGCGGTTACCGCAACGAGTTCCACGTCCGCGAACTCGATCGCGAGGAGCTCCAGGCGCTGCTGGGCGCGTACTTTCCGGCGGTGCGGCTGTACGGGCACAAGCTGCTGTTCCAGTCCGCGATCTGGGCGCTGGCTGCGGCCGAGGGTCGATACCGGGCGACCACCGCGGGCGGCGACGCAGACCTGGTCCAGGGGCTGGCCTACGCACCGCTGTACTACCTCGCCGCCTGCGCCCGGAACGAGGCGGCACTGCAGGGCCTGTGCGAGCTGTCCCTGTATGGCGACGCTGCGGAAAGCGTGTACGCGCACTACGACGAGCAGGTGCGCGCGAACATCCGCGCCGGCCACCGCATCGCCGAGCTGGAGCGCGAGCTCGAACGCCTGCGCGGCGACGCGACCGGAAGGGGCTGAGGCAGCAGATGGAATACCAGGTCGATCTCGGCAGCTTCGGCGCTGGTCCGGCGCCGGCCGCCGACGCCAGGCTGTACGCTTCGGTGGACGGGCGCGCGAGCGCGCTGGGCAATGGCGAGGTCGTCTTCCACGAAGCCGGGCAGGGCACCCCGCACGTGATGACCCAGCAGGTGCTGCAGGCGCTGGATCTTGCGCGACCGTTCCAGACGCTGGAGGAGCACGTGGCGCGCATCGTCGCGGCGCTGCCGGCACTCAGGGGCCAGGAGACCGCGGTGCGCCGCGTACTCACCGGACTGGTCCGCCGCAACCTGCTGATCGACGATGCCGCCTTCGTCTCGCGATTCGCCCCGGGCGCGCAGGAACCGCCGGCGCCGTTTGCGGGGGTCTTCGTGCGCGCCTGCGACCGGCCCGCGCAGCTGCAGGCGCTGCTGGCGACCTTGCTCGAGTACGAAGGCCGCTACGCACCCGGGCACCGCTACCTCGTCGTGGACGATTCTGTGCGGCAGGGATCGGTCGCCGAGCACGGCCGGCTGCTGGCGGAGTTCGGCGCACGTTGCGGCGTGCAGACCGTCCACGTCACGCCCGAGCGGCGGTCGGCGCTGGTGCGCGAACTGGCCGGAGAGCTTCCCGAACACGCCGGCGTGCTTCGGGCGCTGGTCGAGCGCGATCCGGACTATGCCGGGCGCCGCGGCGGAGGCACCGGCAAGAACCTGATCACGCTGCTGGCGGCCGGACACCGGTACGCGCTGCTGGACGACGATTTCCTGTTTCCGCTGCGCCAGCACCCCGAGTACCGGCCGGGCCTGCGATTCGACACCAGTGCCTGGGCCACCCGCACATTCGACGAAGTCGAGACGGCGCTGCAGGCCGGGACGGAGGTCGATTTCGATCCCGTCGCGCGGCAGCTGCAGCTGTGTGGCAGCCGGCTGGGGGCGATCGCCAATCGCGTGGATGGCTGCGTGCTGGGGCGCGAGCAGCTGCGCGGTCTGCCGCCCAGCCGCACCCCACAGCTGGCGCCCGGGCGGCGCGTAGTGGCCACGATCAACGGCCACCGCGGCGACGTCGGCGCCTCGGGCGCGGGCTGGATGTTCGTGCTCGACGCGGCCGCCCGCGCGGGCATGACCGGTTCGCGCGCGGATTACCTGGCGGCGATCGAGCGCCCGGCGGTCTGGCACGGTGCCGGTGCATGGCAGGTCGTGCGCCATGCCAACTTCACCCCGTTCTGCGTCGACAACTCGCGCCTGATGCCGTGCACCAGCTCGTTCGGGCGCAGCGAGGACGCGCTGTTCGCCGCGCTGACCTCGGCGCTGTGGGACGATGCGGTGCTGGTCAATGCGCCCTTCGGCGTCGGCCACCGACAGGAGGGCAGACGGGAGCGCAGCGGCCTGCTGACGCAGCCGGAGACGCCTGACATCAACCTGTGCCTGGCCGAGTTCGCCCGCCATGCCGGCGATGGCCTGCGCGCGCGCGATCCGCGGCGCCGTGCCGCGGCGATCGCAGCCGGCCTGCGCGACCTGGCCGGCGACGACGACGCCGGGCTTGCCCTGTACCTGCGCGAGTACCTGGCCTACCTGCGCGGTTCGCTGGTCGAGGCGCTGCAGCAGACCCTGGGCGCGGCCAAGGACCCGCCGATCTACTGGGCGGCCGACCTGCGCACCCTGGTGGAGGTCAACGGGCGCACGCTGGTCGAGCGCGGCGTGCCTCGATTCGCCGGCTGGGACAGCCAGGTGGACGAGGCCGGCTGTGCGGCGGCGTTCCGCCATGAGGCCGGTGTCCTTGCCGCGGGCCTGGACGCCTGGCCCGAGGCCTGGCAGGTCGCGCTCGCCCGCAGCGGGCGCTGGCTCGGAACCTGAGGGCCGCGCCGGTGCGCCCGCCGCCGGCATCGCAGCCACGTGTCTCGGTGGTTGTGGTCACGCACGACAGCGGCGCGACCCTGGCGCGCTGCCTCGACGCGCTGCTGGCACAGGATCTCGCCCTGGAGGCGATCGTCGTGGACAACGACTCGCGCGACGGCGCGCTGTCGGTGCTGCCGGCCGACCCGCGCATCCGGTTGCTGCTCAATCCCGACAATCGGGGTTTCGCGCGCGCCTGCAACCAGGGTGCGGCGCTCGCGCACGGCGACCGGCTGCTGTTTCTGAACCCCGATGCCTTCCTGCCCGAGGGCGCACTGGCCGCACTGTGCGCGCAGCTCGATGCCGAGCCGGCCCTGGGCGTGCTGGGTGCGCAACTGATCGGTCCCGACGGTAGTGCTCAGCATGCAGCCCGCCGTCGCGACCCCACGCCGCTGGCTGCGATGGCGCGCGCACTTGGACTGGAGGGCCGCCTGGGCCTGCCCCGGGTCGAGCTCGCCGACCGCGACGACGGTGCCCGGGTCCAGGCGGTGTCGGGGGCTGCGATGCTGGTGCGACGCACCGCGTTCGAAGCCGTCGGCGGCTTCGATGCCGGCTACGTGCTGCATTTCGAGGACCTGGACCTGTGCCGGCGGCTGCGCGAGGCCGGTCACGGCGTTGCGCTCGCATCCTCGGTACGGGTCACGCATGTGAAGGGCAGCTCCAGCCGCAGGCGGCCGTACTGGGTCGCCTGGCACAAGCACCGCGGCATGCTGCGCTACTTCCGCCGGTTCGACGCGGCGCGTTCGAGCCTGATGGCGCTGGCGATGCCGGTGCTGGTGTGGACGCACTACTTCGCCGTGGAGGTCCCGCGCATCGCGTTGCGCGCGCTGCGCCGCGCCCCCGGGGCGTGAGCGTCTATCGCGCGTTCGCCTGCGCGCCGGGGCTCACGGCGTTGACCTGCCGTTCCCAGTAGTCGATCCAGCCGAGCATCGCAATGGCGCGCTGCTCGGGCACCTGGTCCATGTCGTAGGCAGTGGGCGCGCTGGAGAAGGGGGCGCGGGCGAGTTCGGGAAACTTGCGCTGGAACGCCACCGCGTACTGCTTCCAGTGCTCGTCGTAGCGGCCCTCGGAGGCGTGCTCGACCAGCAGGTCCTGGCAGGTGGCGAGCTTCAGGCCGGCGCGGAAGGCCCGGTAGGAGAAATCCAGGTCGTAGTGGTGGAAGCCGTCGAAGGTCTCCGCGTCGAAACCGATGCGCTCGAAGCAGGCCCGGCGCCCGGCCATCAGCAGGCCGTCCAGCGCCTGGGTGCCGGCCACGACCGGCCCGAAGGCCGAGGCGATCGTGACCCGGACGGTACCCTCGACCCGGCCCGGATACATCACCCAGTTATGTGCATGCGGCGGTCCGCCCCAGACGATCGAGGGCCCCTGCATGCGCGTGGTGCCGGCCGGGCCGACCAGGTCGAAGTGTTCCAGGTGGCGCACCAGCCGCGCGCGGAAATCCGGCGCCAGCAGGCGCACGTCGTCGTGGCACAGCACCAGGATGGTCCCGGTGGCCCGGGCGATGCCGCGGCGGTAGCCCTCGCACAGCGAGCGGGCATCGGCGATGTGCACCAGCTCCCAGGGTCCGCCTGCCAGTGCCGCCTCGCAGCTTGCGCGCAGCTTTTCCAGCCGCTCGGGGCGGACGCTGCAGGTCACCACCGAAATGTGCTCCTGGGCACCGATGCCCTCGGCCGGCGGACGCGGCGGCGGCGCCAGGGCGGCCGCGTCCGAGGCACAGCGCAGCAGCTGCAGGTAGGCATCGTGCAGGCGGAAATCGCTGCGGGCCGCGCGCACGAACCAGGGTCCGGCCTGGACCGGATCATCCTGTACGCGGCACACGCCCAGGTTGTAGGCGGCGTCGGCATGCCCGGGCTGCAACGCCAGCACGCGCGCGTACTGCGCCTGGGCGGCGAGGTGCTCTCCGGCATCCTTCAGGCAGTTGCCCAGGTGAAAGGCGATCTGCGGGACCTGCGGCAATTCCACGGCCAGCGCCTGGAGCATGGCGACCGCCGCATCCAGCCGGCCCTCGCGCTGCGCAAGCACGGCATCGAACATGCGCACATTGGCATCATCGGGCATGCTCGCGCGGGCATCCCGCAGCAGGGTACCGGCGCGCTGCAGGTCGCCGGACCCCAGGGCGCCGGCGATCGCCGCCAGCGTGTCGCGCTGCGCGCTCACTTCAGCGGCTTGTAGCGCAGGCGGTGCGGCCGGGCTGCTTCCTCTCCCAGGCGCCGCTTCTTGTCTTCCTCGTACTCGTGGTAGTTGCCCTGGAAGAACTCCACGTGGCTGTCGCCTTCGAAGGCGACGATGTGGGTGGCGATGCGATCCAGAAACCAGCGGTCGTGGCTGATCACCAGCGCGCAGCCGGGGAACTCCAGCAAGGCGTCTTCGAGCGCGCGCAGGGTCTCGATGTCCAGGTCGTTGGACGGCTCGTCCAGCAGCAGCACGTTGCCGCCCTGCAGCAGGGTCTTGGCCAGGTGCAGGCGTCCGCGTTCGCCGCCCGAGAGCGAGCCCACGCGCTTTTGCTGGTCCGGGCCCTTGAAATTGAAACGACCGATGTAGGCGCGCGACTGGATCTCGAATCCGTTGATATCGAGGATGTCGTGTCCTCCGGAGACCTCCTGCCAGACGTTGTTGTCGGCGTTCAGGGCTTCGCGCGACTGGTCCACGTAGGCGAGCTTGACGGTGGGCCCGATCACGATCTCGCCCGAGTCGGGCTGCTCCTGGCCCGTGATCATGCGGAACAGCGTGGACTTGCCGGCACCGTTGGGGCCGATGATGCCCACGATCGCGCCGGGCGGGATCGTCAGGCTCAGCTCGTCGATCAGCAGGCGGTCGCCGTAGCCCTTGGATACGCCATTGAATGCGATCACCGAATTGCCCAGGCGCTCGCCGGGCGGGATGTAGATCTCGTTGGTCTCGTTGCGGCGCTGGTACTCGACGCTGGAGAGCTCCTCGAAGCGCGACAGCCGCGCCTTGCTCTTGGCCTGGCGGCCCTTGGCGTTCTTGCGTACCCACTCCAGCTCGTGCTGGATGGCCTTGCGGCGGGCCTTCTCGGTGGAGTCCTCCTGGGCCAGGCGCTGTTCCTTCTGCTCCAGCCAGGAACTGTAATTGCCCTTCCACGGGATGCCGTGGCCGCGGTCGAGCTCGAGGATCCACTCGGCGGCGTTGTCCAGGAAGTAGCGGTCGTGGGTGACCGCCACCACGGTCCCCGGAAAGCGCTGCAGGTACTGCTCGAGCCACTCCACGGACTCCGCGTCCAGGTGGTTGGTGGGCTCGTCCAGCAGCAGCATGTCGGGCTTCTGCAGCAGCAGCCGGCATAGCGCGACGCGGCGCTTCTCGCCGCCGGACAAGGTCGCGACCTTGGCATCCCACGGCGGCAGCCGCAGCGCGTCGGCGGCAATCTCCAGCTGCTGTTCGAGCGTGTGCGCGTCGCCGGCGGCCAGGATCGCCTCGAACTTCTGCTGCTCGGCGGCGAGCTTGTCGAAGTCGGCGTCTTCCTCGGCGTAGGCGGCGTAGATGCGGTCGAGCTCGGCCTGGGCGTTGAGGATGTCGGATACGCCTTCCTCGACGGCCTGGCGCACGGTCATGTCCGGGTCCAGCTGGGGCTCCTGGGCAAGGTAGCCGATGCGGATGTCGGGCTGCGGACGGGCCTCGCCGAGGTAATCGTGGTCGACGCCGGCCATGATCCGCAGCACGGTCGATTTGCCGGCGCCGTTGAGGCCCAGCAGGCCGATCTTGGCGCCGGGGAAGAACGACAGCGAGATGTCCTTGATGATCTGGCGCTTCGGGGG
>DASRZM010000085.1:0-36621 GCA_035686365.1 Lysobacteraceae bacterium
CGGCGAGGCCAAGGCGCGCAAGGCCAAGAAGGAGATGGTCGAGGCCAACCTGCGCCTGGTGATCTCGATCGCCAAGAAGTACACCAACCGCGGCCTGCAGTTCCTGGACCTGATCCAGGAGGGCAACATCGGCCTGATGAAGGCGGTCGACAAGTTCGAGTACCGCCGCGGCTACAAATTCTCCACCTACGCCACCTGGTGGATCCGCCAGGCCATCACCCGCTCGATCGCCGACCAGGCGCGCACCATCCGCATCCCGGTGCACATGATCGAGACCATCAACAAGCTCAACCGCATCTCCCGCCAGATGCTCCAGCAGTTCGGCCGCGAGCCGACGCCCGAGGAGCTGGCCAAGGAGATGGAGATGCCCGAGGACAAGATCCGCAAGGTGCTCAAGATCGCCAAGGAACCGATCTCCATGGAGACGCCCATCGGCGACGACGAGGACTCGCACCTGGGCGACTTCATCGAGGACACCAGCATCGAGTCGCCGGACGACAATGCCACCATGACCGGCCTGACCGAGACCGTCGGCAACGTGCTCGGCGGCCTGACCCCGCGCGAGGCCAAGGTGCTGCGCATGCGCTTCGGCATCGACATGAACACCGACCACACGCTGGAGGAGGTCGGCAAGCAGTTCGACGTCACCCGCGAGCGGATCCGCCAGATCGAGGCCAAGGCGCTGCGCAAGCTGCGCCATCCCAGCCGCTCCGAGCAGCTGCGCAGCTTCCTGGACATCGAATAGCCGCCAACGCGGCGCCGCCCTCCCATCGCCTGCCGGTCGGCACGACCCTGCCGACCCGCCGCTCCTGCCACGGCCCTGTAGGTCGGCACTACCGTGCCGACGCACCGTTCCCGCCAGAGTGCGTCGGCACAGTAGTGCCGACCTGCGGTGGGGAGAGGCTCGCGCCCGGGGTTTCGGCGGCACCGGACGCGCTTCGCCGCCGGCGCGCGCGCGGGTACCATGCGGGGACGGGCCTGTAGCTCAACGGTCAGAGCAGGGGACTCATAATCCCTTGGTTCCAGGTTCGAGTCCTGGCGGGCCCACCAACCCCCGGAAGACTTCCAGTAGGTCGGCACTACCGTGCCGACGCGCCGCCCGCGCCAGAGTGCGTCGGCACAGTAGTGCCGACCTACGGGAGAGGCTCGCGCCAGGGGTTTCGGCAGCACCGGGCGCGCTTCGGCACCGGCGCGCGAAGCGCTGAATGCGTCTGCGGGCGCCTCAGTCGCGACCGAACATGCGCTTCCACCATGGCGCATCGGAACCTTTGGCCCCCGCCCCGGGTGGCGCGGCGCCCTTGCCGCCGCCGGCGATGTCGCGGGTTCGCACGCTCGGGAGCATCTGCGTGCCCTCGACCATCGCGCGCGCGGCGCGCGGGGCAGCCTGCGCGGCCAGCAGTTCCAGGATCAGCCCACCCTTCTGGCGCGCCCGCGCCCGGGCGGCCTCGTCGATCTCGCCGGTGAACGGTTCGGCGCCCAGCAGTCTGGCGACCAGGGCCGTGCGGGTGTCGTCGCGCCGTGCCGCCGGGTGCTTCGCCAGCGCGGCCGCCACATCGGGATGGATTTCGAACATCGGCGCGAAGCCGGCGGCCTCGAACACCTGGCGGATCGAGGCGCTCATGCCCGCCAGCTGCAGGCTGGTCGTGGGCGACTTCAGCGCCTTGGCCAGCTTGGCCAGCACCCGCAGTCCGGCGTTGCTGATGTAGTTCAGGCCCGAGCAGTCGATCAGCAGGTGGCGCCGGCCTGCCGCGAGCCGCTCCTGCGCTGCCAGCGCGAAGTCCGCGGCGCTTTCGTTGTCCAGGCGTCCGTGCGGGGCCAGGACCAGCACGCCGCCGTGCTGCGTTTCCTTGAGCTCGTACGCCACCGGCTCAGCCTTCCCGGAAGGCGAAGCGCCCCGGGCCGATCTCGATCACGTCGTCGTGCCGCAGCAGGTGCTGTTCGACCGCCACGCCGTTGACGCGGATCCCGCCGCCGAGGTTGGACATGGTGAATCCGGCCATGCTCACCCGGATCTCCGCGTGCTTGCCCTGGGCACCGGTCACGTGCACGTCGCAGTCGGTGTCGCTGCCGATCAGCATCGGTTTCAGCGCCAGGGTGATGTTCTTCTTGCCGGCCTCCGGATTCTGCGGCACCAGCCGCGCGGTCCGCAGGATCACCGTCTGGTCGGCCCGTACCGGCGCGCCCTCGTCGCCCTTGATCGCGCGCATGACCTGGGTAGCGCCCGCCGGGGCGGGCTTCGGCGTGGCCGCCTCGGGTACCGCCTGGTACTGGCCGGTCACCCCCTCGGGCGGCAGCGTGGCCAGCTTCTGCGTGGCATCGGCCGGTGGCTCGGCTGCAGGTTCGGGCTGTGCCGCCGGGGCTTCGGATTCGGCCTCGACCGCCTCGATGCTGCCGAAGGCTTCGACGAACTTCTCCTTCAGGGCGTCGGCCTGCTGCTTGGCCTCCGACTTCTCGGCAGCCACCACCTCGATCTCCTTGATCCGCTTGGCGTGTTCCTTGTCGTCGAATTCGCCGAGGCTGTGGCGGAACTCGATCTCCTCGCGGTCGAGCCCGATCGCGTGGTGCTCGGCCTCGGTGCGCACCAGGAACTCGCGCAGCTTGGCGTACTCCTCGCGGCCCTTGCGCCGCAACGGTTCGGCGCGCTCTTCGAGTTCTTCCAGCCGGCGCCGGTAATCCTCGCGCACGCGCTGGTAGACCGCCCCGGCGACGGCGTCCTTGCGCTCCTCCATCTTTCCCAGCCGCCCGTTCAGGGTGTCGATCTGTCCGCGGATGCCGGTCAGCTCCTTCAGCGGCGCCAGATCGATGCTCTCCAGTGCCTGGCTCATTGCGGGATCCTCGTCATGCGGACGTCAGTTCGAGCTCGATCGCGCCGAAGCGCAGCTTGTCGCCGGGCCCGATCGCCACCGGCTGGCGCCCGGTGAGGCGATTGCCGTTGACCCAGGTTCCGTTGGCCACGTTGGGCTCCTCGACCAACCACAGGCTGCCCTCGGCGAGCTTCAGCCGCGCGTGGCGGCGGCTGAGCGATCGCGCCGTGTCCAGGTCTCCCAGGTTGATCTCCGGCACCTGCCCGGTCGCCGGGTCCGGGCGCCCGACCAGCCAGTCGGTCCTGCCCGGGGCCAGCGGGAACTGCGCCTGCGCGTGACGCAGGACCATCGCGGTCGGATCCAGCGCGGCTGGCGGCGCCGGCGGCGCGGCTGCCTGGGGCGCCGGCCTGGCCGGTGCCGGAGGGCCGGGCGCCGCCGTCTTCACCACCGGTGGCGCCGCCGGCGTTCGGGCGGCGGGCGCCGCCGGTTCCGGTGCGGGTGCGCTCGGCGGCGGTTTCGCCTCGGGCTTCGGCGCGGCCTTGGGCTCAACCTTCGGTTCGGCTTTCGGTTCGGCTTTCGGTTCGGCTTTCGGCGCGGCCCTCGGTTCGGCCTTCGGCTCCGGTTTCTCAGCCGGCGCCGGGGCAGGCTGCGCCGGACGCTCCGGGGTCGCCGGGCGCGCACGCCCGGGACGCTGCTCGCTCTTGGCCAGCCGCGCGACCAGACGCCGCATCAGGGCCACCGAGACCTCAGCGCTCTCGCCCAGCAGCGCGTGGAACTCGGCCTGGTCGATCGCCAGCGCGCGCACCGCGGTGGCCGCCACCGCGTCGGCGCCGTGCGGCTGCTCGGCCAGGATCGCGGTCTCTCCGAAAATGTCACCGGGTCCGAGTTCGACCAGCGCGGTGCCGCCACGGCGGATTTCCACGCGTCCGGCCTCGATGATGAACATGGCGCGCGCCGGTTCCCCCTCCCGCAGGATGGTGGACCCGGCGGAGAACTCGACGAAGGGACTGTCCTGGCTCATGGCGGTCGCGTTTCGCACCCTGGAACCGGATCGGACGCCCGATTATGCCGAGCGTTAAATTGTTGCTGCAAGTTACCGTCGCCATTGGCCTGGCGCCAGCCGGGGCAATCCGGGCAAGGACGCGGCGGCCGAAGTCCGCACCGCACCCCGTGTTGCCGGTCATTTTTGACGACTGCTATACTTTTGCGTCTTGGCAGGGCGTTTTCGCCAAGACCCCCGATGTCCTCCGGCTGATCCGGGCCTTCACGTGCACAACCCCCTGATCGTCGGCCGGCGCATGGCCCTGCGTCTCGCAGCCCTACAGGCCGCGGTGACCGCAGCGCTGGCGCTGGCCTTCCTCGTGCAGGGTGCGAGTGCAGCGCTGGCCACGGCGGTCGGGGGTGCCGCAGCCACCGCGGGTGGCGCGGCGCTGGCATGGCGGGCGGTGTCCGGAGGGCCGGTGCCGGCCACCACGGCGTTGCTGCGGCTGGCGGGCGGGATCGCCCTGAAATGGCTGGTGATCGTCGCCGTGCTGTACCTGGCGCTGGCCCGATTCGAGCTGCCGCCCCTGCCGTTGCTGCTGGGGCTGTGCGCCGCGCTGGTCGCGCCACTGGGGGTTCTCGGATTCAAATCGTGAAGGTGTCTTACGTGAGCGCGGAAGCGAGCGCCGGGTCCGGCGACGGCCTGACCGGGTACATCAATCACCACCTGACCCACCACCGCGTACTGACCGAGGGCGGCGCGGTCTTCCATGCCGACTCGGTCATCGTCGCGGCTGCGCTGGGCGTGCTGTTCTGCCTGTGGTTCTGGTCCAAGGCGCGTCGCGCCACCGCCGGCGTGCCCTCCAGGGGCCAGGCCTTCGTCGAGCTGATCGTGGAGTTCGTCGACGGCCAGGTGCGCGACGTCTTCCACGGCTCGCGCCGCTTCATCGCACCGTTCGCGCTGACCATCTTCATGTGGGTGTTCTTCATGAACGCCATGGACCTGCTGCCGCTGGACCTGCCCGGCTGGCTGGTCCAGACCGTGGCCGGCCAGGAGGCTGCGCACCACACCTACGCGCGCATCGTGCCCACCGCCGACCTGAACACCACCCTGGCGATGTCCACCGTGGTGTTCCTGCTGACCATCTTCTATTCGATCAAGGTCAAGGGCGGCTGGGGCTTCACCAAGGAGCTGTTCACCGCGCCGTTCCACTCGCACGGGCCGGTCGCCAAGTCCCTGCTGCTGATCCCCAATTTCGCACTGAACCTGGTCGAGTACCTGTCCAAGCCGGTCTCGCTGGCGATGCGACTGTTCGGAAACATGTACGGCGGCGAGCTGGTGTTCATGCTCATTGCCGGCCTGGCCACCAGCTGGGTCACCTTCGGCTTCGGGGTGGCGTTCAACTGGATGTGGGCGGTGTTCCACATCCTGATCATCCTGCTGCAGGCCTTCATTTTCATGGTGCTGTCCGTCGTCTACCTGGCGATGGCCCACGAGCACCACTGATTTACGCGATTGAAATCCCACCCGATTGAATTCTCACTCGATTCAGATCCCACCCGACTGAAAACCACAACTTCCCGGAGACAACGAAAATGATGGAGTTCATCGCCAACGTCCAGAGCTTCACGGCGATCGCCGCGGGCATCATCATCGGCATGGGCGCCATGGGTGCCTGTATCGGTATCGGCATCATGGGCTCGAAGTTCCTGGAGTCGGCCGCGCGCCAGCCCGAGCTGGTGCCGATGCTGCAGGCGCGCATGTTCCTGCTGGTCGGCCTGATCGACGCGGCGTTCATCATCGGCCTGGCGATCGCGATGTTCTTCGCCATCGCCAACCCGCTGCTGGACGCGGTGCGCGCCGCCGCCGGCACCTGATCCGCGCCACGGCCCCGGGCGCTGCCGCGCCCGGCCCCGTCACGTCGCCGGCGCCGCGGGCGCCGGCCCGCGAGTCCGGTCTTCGGAGTACGAGATGGACCTGAATTACACCTTCTTCATGCAGGCGGTCAGCTTCGCGCTGCTGATCTGGTTCACGATGAAGTTCATCTGGCCACCGCTGATGAACGCCATCGAGGAGCGCCAGAAGAAGATCGCCGACGGCCTGGCCGCGGCCGACCGCAGCCAGCGCGATCTGGCGCAGGCGCAGGACAAGGTCAACGAGCTGGTCCGCGAGGCGCGCGGCCAGGCCAACGAGATCATCGAGCAGGCCCACACCCGCGCCAACCAGATCATCGACCAGGCCAGGAACGAGGCCGTGGCCGAAGCCGATCGCCAGAAGGCGGCGGCGCAGGCCGAGATCGAGTCGGCCGCCAACCGCGCGCGCGAGGTCCTGCGCTCGCAGGTGGCGACGCTGGCCGTGGCCGGCGCCGAACGCCTGATCCGGCGCGAGATCGACGCGGACACGCATCGCGAGCTGCTCGACGAACTGGCGGCCGAGATCTGAGATGAGCAACGCCATGACCCTTGCGCGGCCCTATGCACGTGCCGCCTTCGCGGTGGCCAGGCAGGGCGGTCGCCTGCCGGCGTGGTCGGCGCTGCTGGGCTTTTCCGCCATGGCCGCCTCGCAGCCCCAGGCCATGCGCCTGATCACGCATCCGAAGATGAGCGATGCCGAGGTGGTGGCGCTGATCGCCCCGCCCGGCGAGGTCGATCCGAACTTCCGCGAGTTCCTGGCCGTGCTGGCGCGCAACCAGCGCATGACCCTGCTGCCGGAGATCGCGGCGATGTTCGATGCGCTGCGCGCGGAGGAAGAGCGCGTGGTCAAGGCCATGGTCACCTCGGCGGCGCCGATGGACCAGGGCGAGCTCGAGTCGATCCGCACGGCGCTCTCGCGCCGCTTCGGGCGCGAGGTCGAGCTGCAGACCGCGGTCGATCCGGACCTGATCGGCGGCGCCGTGATCGACACCGGCGAGATGGTCATCGACGGCTCCATCCGCGGCAAGCTCCGGCGCATGGAAGGCGCCATAGCGCACTGATTCCCTTCGCCTGCAATCACCGAATCGCACCAGGGCGCCAGAACTTCGGCGCACCACACAGGAAACGAACATGGCAACCACGCTCAATCCCTCCGAAATCAGCGAACTGATCAAAAGCCGCATCGAGAAGGTCAAGCTCGCGGCCGAGTCCCGCAACGAGGGCACGATCACCTCGGTGTCCGACGGCATCGTGCGCATCCACGGGCTTGCCGACGTAATGCAGGGCGAGATGATCGCGCTGCCGCAGGACACCTTCGCGCTGGCCCTGAACCTGGAGCGCGACTCGGTCGGCGCCGTGGTGCTGGGCGACTTCGAGCACCTGTGCGAGGGCGACGCGGTGCACACCACCGGGCGCATCCTGGAGGTGCCGGTCGGCGAGGTGCTGCTGGGCCGGGTCGTCGACGCGCTGGGCAGCCCGATCGACGGCAAGGGCCCGATCGAGGCCGACGCGACCGCGCCGATCGAGAAGGTCGCCCCGGGCGTGATCTGGCGCAAGAGCGTCTCGCAGCCCGTGCAGACCGGCTACAAGTCGATCGACGCGATGATTCCGATCGGCCGCGGCCAGCGCGAGCTGATCATCGGCGACCGCCAGACCGGCAAGACCGCACTGGCGATCGACACGATCATCAACCAGAAGGGCACCGGCATCAAATGCATCTACGTGGCGGTCGGGCAGAAGTCCAGCTCGGTCGCCAACGTGGTGCGCAAGCTCGAGGAGCACGGCGCGATGGAGCACACCATCGTGGTCGCCGCCTCGGCCTCGGAGTCGGCCGCCATGCAGTTCGTTGCGCCGTATTCAGGCTGCACCATGGGCGAGTACTTCCGCGACCGCGGCCAGGACGCACTGATCATCTACGACGACCTGACCAAGCAGGCCTGGGCCTACCGCCAGGTCTCGCTGCTGCTGCGCCGCCCGCCGGGCCGCGAGGCCTACCCGGGCGACGTGTTCTACCTGCACTCGCGGCTGCTCGAGCGCGCCGCGCGCGTCAACGAGGCCTACGTGGAGAAGTTCACCGACGGCGAGGTCACCGGCCGGACCGGATCGCTGACGGCGCTGCCGATCATCGAGACCCAGGCCGGCGATGTCTCGGCCTTCGTCCCGACCAACGTGATCTCGATCACCGACGGCCAGATCTTCCTGGAAACGGACCTGTTCAACGCCGGCATCCGTCCGGCCGTGAACGCCGGCATCTCGGTCTCGCGCGTGGGCGGCGCGGCCCAGACCAAGATCATCAAGAAACTCGGCGGCGGCGTGCGCCTGGCACTGGCGCAGTACCGCGAGCTGGCGGCCTTCGCCCAGTTCGCCTCGGATCTGGACGAAACCACGCGCAAGCAGCTCGAGCGCGGCCAGCGGGTCACCGAGCTGATGAAGCAGAAGCAGTACGCCCCGATGTCGATCGCGGACATGGCGGTGTCGCTGTACGCGGTCAACGAAGGCTGGATCGACGATCTGCCGATGGCGCAGATCCAGCCCTTCGAAGCGGGCCTGCACGCGCACATGGCCAACAGCTACGGCGAGACGGTCGATCGGGTCAACGACACCGGCGACTGGAACGACGAAATTGAAGGCGTGTTCAGGAAGGCGATCGAGGAGTTCAAGACGACCGGCAGTTGGTAATGGCAGCGGGACTCGGGACTCGGGACTCGGGACTCGCGAAAGCGGGTCCCGGAAACCTCGGGAACCGAGGGCTCACCCGCCGAGTCCGCAGTCCGCAAGCCTGAGCGCAGTTCCCTACCGAGTCCCCAGTCCCGAGTCCCGAATATGGCAGGCGCAAGAGAAATCCGGACCAAGATCAAGAGCGTGCAGAACACCCGCAAGGTGACGCGTGCGCTGGAGATGGTTTCGGCCAGCAAGATCCGCAAGGCGCAGGACCGGATGAAGGCCTCGCGCCCCTACGCGAAGCTGATGCGGCAGGTGATCGGCCACATCGCCGGGGCCAACAGCGAGTACCACCACCCGTTCATGGTCGAACGCGAGCAGGTCCTGCGGGTGGGCTATATCGTGATCTCCACCGACCGCGGACTGTGCGGCGGCCTGAACTCCAACCTGTTCCGCAAGTTGCTGGGCGAGATCCGTCACTGGCAGGAGCAGGGCGCCGAGGTCGACGTGGTGGCGATCGGGCAGAAGGCCAACACCTTTTTCCGGCGCCTGAAGGTCAACATGGTCGGCAGCGTCAGTCACCTGGGCGAACAGCCGCAGGTGGAGAAGCTGATCGGCGTGATCAAGGTCATGCTCGATGCCTACAGTGAGGGTCGGGTCGACCGCGTGTTCCTGTGCTACAACGACTTCGTCAACACGATGAGCCAGCGTCCGAGCGTCGACGCGCTGCTGCCGCTGCCGCCGGCCGGCGACCTCGAGGCCCGGCACGACTGGGACTACATCTACGAGCCCGACGCCGAGAGCGTGCTCGAGCAGGTGCTGGGCCGCTACATCGAGTCGCTGGTCTACCAGGCCACGCTGGAAAACCTGGCCTCGGAGCACGCCGCGCGCATGGTCGCGATGAAGTCCGCGTCCGACAACGCGAACAAGCTGATCGGCGATCTGACCCTGGTCTACAACAAGGCGCGCCAGGCCGCGATCACCCAGGAGATTTCCGAGATCGTCAGCGGCGCGGCGGCGGTGTGAGAAAGACGGGACTCGAGTCCCGAGTCCCGAATCAGGTTTATGCGGAGCAATCAAAATGAGTCAGGGTAAGATCGTTCAGATCATCGGCGCCGTCGTCGACGTGGAGTTTGCGCGCGAGTCGGTGCCCAAGGTGTACGACGCGCTGAAGATCGCCGACACGCAGATCACGCTCGAGGTGCAGCAGCAGCTCGGCGACGGCGTGGTACGCACGATCGCGCTGGGGTCCACCGACGGCCTCAAGCGCGGACTCGTCGCCGAGAACACCGGCAAGGGCATCGAGGTGCCGGTCGGCAAGGAAACGCTGGGCCGCATCATGGACGTGCTGGGCAACCCGATCGACGAGGCCGGCCCGATCGGCGCCGAGCACCACCGCGTCATCCACCAGCCGGCGCCCTCCTACGAGGAGCAGGCCGCCACCAACGAGTTGCTGGAGACCGGCATCAAGGTCATCGACCTGATGTGCCCGTTCGCCAAGGGCGGCAAGGTCGGCCTGTTCGGCGGCGCCGGTGTGGGCAAGACCGTCAACATGATGGAACTGATCCGCAACATCGCGCTGGAGCACTCCGGCTACTCGGTGTTCGCCGGCGTGGGCGAGCGCACCCGCGAGGGCAACGACTTCTACCACGAGATGAAGGACTCCAACGTCCTGGACAAGGTCTCGCTGGTGTACGGCCAGATGAACGAGCCGCCGGGCAACCGCCTGCGCGTGGCCCTGACCGGATTGTCGATCGCCGAGCACTTCCGCGACGAGGGCCGCGACGTGCTGCTGTTCATCGACAACATCTACCGCTACACGCTGGCTGGCACCGAGGTCTCGGCGCTGCTGGGCCGGATGCCCTCGGCGGTCGGCTACCAGCCGACCCTGGCCGAGGAGATGGGCGTGCTGCAGGAGCGCATCACCTCGACCAAGACCGGATCGATCACCTCGATCCAGGCCGTGTACGTGCCCGCCGACGACCTCACCGATCCCTCGCCGGCCACCACCTTCGCCCACCTGGACGCGACCGTGGTGCTCTCGCGTCAGATCGCCTCGCTGGGCATCTACCCGGCGGTCGACCCGCTGGACTCGACCTCGCGCCAGCTCGATCCCAACGTCATCGGCACCGAGCACTACGAGACCGCGCGCAGGGTCCAGGCCACGCTGCAGCGCTACAAGGAGCTCAAGGACATCATCGCGATCCTGGGCATGGACGAGCTCTCCGAGGAGGACAAGCAGACCGTTACGCGCGCGCGCAAGGTCGAGCGCTTCTTCTCGCAGCCGTTCTTCGTGGCCGAGGTCTTCACCGGCTCTCCGGGCAAGTACGTGCCGCTGAAGGAGACCATCCGCGGCTTCAAGATGATCGTGGAGGGCGAATGCGATCACCTGCCCGAGCAGGCGTTCTACATGGTCGGCGGCATCGACGAGGTCTTCGAGAAGGCCAAGGCGATGCAGGAAAAGTCGGCGGCCTGAGCCGCCGCAGGCGGGAACGGCACCCTGGTTCCCGCATCCCCCCGCTCAGCAACACGGGTACAGGCACATGGCATCGACAATCCGCTGCGAGATCGTCAGCGCCGAGGAAGAGATCTTCCACGGCACCGTCGAGATGGTCGTGGCCACCGGCGAGATGGGCGAGCTGGGCATCGCGCCGCGCCATGCGCCGCTGATCACCCGGCTCAAGCCCGGCCAGGTCCGGGTGATCCTGCCCGGCGGCGAGGAGCAGTTCTTCTACGTCTCCGGCGGCATCCTGGAGGTGCAGCCGCAGGTGGTGACGGTGCTGGCCGACACCGCCATCCGCGCCCGGGACCTGGACGAGAAGGCCGCGCTGGAGGCCAAGGCCGAGGCCGAGCGCGCGCTGGCCAACCGCACCGACGCGATGGAGGTGGCCGAAGCCCAGGCCAAGCTGGCCGAGGCGATGGCGCAGCTGCAGGCGCTCGAACGCCTGCGCAAGAACCTCAAGCACTGATTCGACCCCGGGCTGGATGGGCGGACGCCGGGCTTGTGCCGGCGTTCGTTTTTTCGGGACCCGGGACCCGGGACTCGGGACTTGGGACCGAAGAGCGCGGGACCCATGCGAGGCGAATGGGAGCAGCGACGGCGCAGCGTCCGGTGCAGTGGGCAGCGCGGTGGTTTTCCGTGGTGGTGCCGACGCGCTACGCTGCGCACTGTTACGCCCACGGCGACCCAGACATGTCCGAGCAATTGCCCCTTCACGTGGTGATCCTCGCCGCCGGCGAGGGCAAGCGCATGCGTTCGGCGCAACCGAAGGTGATGCAGCCGCTGGCCGGGCGGCCGATGCTGGCGCATGTGATCGAGACCGCACGCACGCTGCGGCCGGCCGGGATCCACGTGGTCCATGGTCACGGCGGCGCGCAGGTGCAGGCGGCCTTCGCCGACCAGACCGACCTGTCCTGGGCCGAGCAGGCGCAGCAGCTGGGCACCGGCCATGCGGTGGCGCAGGCGATGCCGGCGATCCCCGAGCCGGCGCGAGTGCTGGTTCTGTACGGCGACGTGCCGCTGCTGGGCGAGCGCACGCTCCACGCGCTGCTGGCGGCCAGGGTGCCGCTGGCGGTCCTGACGGCCGAGCTCGCCGATCCTGCCGGGTACGGCCGCGTGCTGGTCGACGCTGCGGGCCGCGTGGCGACCGTGGTCGAACAGAAGGACGCCACGCCCGAGCAAGCGGCGGTGAGGTGCATCAACACCGGCATCGTCGTGGCCGATGCCGCACGCCTGCGGGACTGGCTCGCGCGCATCGGCAACGACAATGCGCAGGGCGAGTACTACCTGACCGACGTGTTCGCGCTGGCTGCCCGCGATGGCACGCCGGCAATCAGGGTCGCCAGTCAGGATCCGGTCGAAGCCAGCGGCGCCAACGATGCCTGGCAGCTGGCCGAGCTCGAACGCGTCTACCAGCGCCGGACCGCGCGCCAGCTGTGCGCGCTGGGGGTCCGGCTGTCCGACCCGGCACGTCTGGACGTGCGCGGGCGCGTACGCGTCGGGCGCGACGTGGAGATCGACGTGGATGTCGTACTCGAGGGCGAGGTCGAGCTCGGCGACGGCGTGCGCATCGGCCCGTTCTGCCGCATCCGCGACTGTGTGCTGGGACCGGGCACGCGCGTCGCCGCGCACTGCGACCTGGAGGGTGCGCACGTCGCCCAGGACTGCAGGATCGGCCCGTTCGCCCGCCTGCGCCCGGGGACCGACCTGGCCCAGGGTGTCCACGTCGGCAACTTCGTGGAGACCAAGCAGGCGCGCCTGGGTGCCGGCACCAAGGCGAACCACCTCAGCTACCTGGGCGATGCCGAGCTCGGCGCCCGCGTCAATGTCGGTGCCGGCACCATCACCTGCAACTACGACGGCGCCGGCAAGCATCGCACCCGCATCGACCAGGACGCCTTCATCGGCTCCAATACCTCGCTGGTGGCACCGGTGAGCGTCGGCGAGGGCGCCACCGTGGGCGCCGGCTCGACCATCACGCAGGATGTGCCTGCCGGTGGCTTGTCGGTGGCGCGCGCGCGACAGCGACAGGTCCCGGGCTGGCAGCGGCCTAAGAAGAAGGACTGACAAGGCGCGGCGCCGCTGCGGAGCCCCGCTGCCACGGCCTCACTCGCCGATGATGCCCCGCAGTTCCAGGGCCACGCGCTGGAACTCGTGCGCCAGGGCCGTCACGGCCGGCTGCGGCTGCGGCAGTTCCTTGCGGCGCGCGCCGTGTTCAATGTGGCGCGCCAGGTCCGACAGGCGCATGGCCCCGAGATTGGCGCTGGTGGACTTGAGCGAGTGCGAGGGGCCCACCAGCCCCTCGACATCGCCCACCACCGCAGCCGCCTCGAGCGTGGCCAGTGCGTGCGGTGCGTCCTCCAGGAACACGCGCACCAGCGACTCGAATTCGGCACCCATCACCTCGCGCAGGTCCTCGACGATGTCGCGGTCGATCGCCGGGCCGCGCGCGGCCGGTACTTCGACGGCGGCGGCGACCTGGGGTGCGAGCGCGTCGCCGCCGGCAGCAGGCAGCGGCGGCACCGGCCCAGGCCGGCCCGACCGCACCGGGGCCTGCGCGGGGTCTGCAGCCGAGTCGGTCGCGGTGGCGGCCGCCAGCGCCTGCAGGGCTTCGGCCGACAGCGCTGCCGGCACCGGCGCCGCCGGCAGCCAGCGCCGCAGCGTGTCCTCCATCTGTGCCCGGTTCAATGGCTTGGACAGGTAGTCGTCCATCCCCGCCTGCAGGCACTTCTCGCGGTCGCCGATCATGGCATTGGCGGTCATCGCGATGATCGGCAGCCGCGCCAGGCCTTCCTCGACCTCCCGTTGCCGCTGCATGCGCGTGGCGGTGTAGCCGTCCATGACCGGCATCTGGCAGTCCATCAGCACCGCATCGAAGGATCGGGCAGCCATCAACTCGAGCGCCTCGCGCCCGTTCGCGGCCACTGCGATCTGCAGCCCGGTCAGGGTGACCAGGCGCTGCGCAACCTGGCGGTTCACCGGGTTGTCTTCCACCAGCAGGATCCGTCCGCCCAGCGATGGTGTTGGCACGCGCGCGGGCGGCAGCGGCGCCGGCTCGGGCGCGCCCGACCTGGGTCCGGCTTCGGTCTCGAACAGGCTGGCCACGCGCGTACGCAGCTCGGTCTCTCCGAGTGAACGCGGCAGGATCAGTTCGCGGCGATCGCCCAGTTCGGCCGGAGCCTGTTCCTCGCCCTCCAGGTAGATCAGCTTGAGGTCTTCGAGCAGCGGTTCGCGCGCGACATTGCGATGCAGCGCCACCGAGGTGTTGCGCACCGAGTTCAGATCCACCAGGGCCAGGTCGAAGCTCCAGCCGGCACGACCGATGCCGGCGCGCAGCTTCGCCAGCGCGTCTTGGGTGGTAGGCGAGACGATCGGCGTCACGCCCCAGCCCACCAGCCATTGCGCCATGCCCTTCTGGAAGGTCGGGTCGGTCGAGAGCACGATCGCGCGAGCGCCGTTGAGCTCTTGGCGGCGTTCGCGGATGTCGCCCACGGCCTTGAGTATCGGCACCTCGAACCAGAACAGCGAGCCGCGGCCCGGTGCCGATTCCACCCCGATGCGCCCGCCCATCAGGTCGACGATGCGCCTGCAGATGACCAGTCCCAGCCCGGTGCCCCCGAAAGTGCGGGTGGTCGAGGCATCGGCCTGCGAGAAAGCCTGGAACAGCTTGCCGGACGCATCGTGGGCGATGCCCACGCCGGTGTCGCGGACCTCGAAGCGAAGCTGGTGATGGGTCGGCGTCTCGCTCTTGCGGCTGACGATCAGGGTGACGTTGCCGCGTTCGGTGAACTTGACCGCATTGCTGACCAGGTTGGTGAGCACCTGGCGCAGGCGGATCGGGTCGCCGCGCACAGCCAGTCGCACCGACGGATCGACTTTCAGGAGCAGGTCCAGGTTCTTGGCCTCGGCCGGTTTCTCCATGAGCCGCATCACCGACTCGAGCAGTTCGCGCAGGTTGATGCCGACGGTTTCCAGCTCGAGCTTGTTGGCCTCCAGCTTGGAATAGTCGAGGATGTCGTCGACGATCCGCAGCAGCTGCCGCGCCGATCCGTACGCGGTGTGCACGTATTCGCGCTGGTCGGGGTCCAGGCGCGAACTGAGCAGCAGGTCCAGCAGCGGGATGATGCCGTTGAGCGGCGTGCGGATCTCGTGGCTCATGGTGGCCAGGAATTCGCCCTTGGCCATCATCGCCGCCTCGGCCGCCTGCCTGGCTGCGACCAGCTCGCGCTCGAGCCGCTTGTACTTCTCCAGCTCCGCCACCAGTGCCTCGTAGTCCGAGGGTGGGGCGTGGCGCTCGTAGGTCGGCTTCAGGCGCGGCGACAGATCTGCCAGCGCAGGTCCGGGCTCGGCAGGCGCTGCGGGGCGCGGCCACGCCGCGGCCAGCACGGCCAGACCGGCCAGGCCCGGGACCAGGTAGGGCCAGGGCCCGGGCACGCCCGCGATCGCCAGCGTACCCGTCAGCGCCGCGCCGCCGGCCCCGGCCAGCACCAGCAGCCGTGGCAGCGTGGCGGGCCCGCTCACAGCACCGCCGAGGTGAAATCGAAGTCCAGGGTGCGACCGGCCTGCTGCACCAGGTTGCCCTGCAGGAAGTCGATGCCGCTCATCCATAGTGTCGAGGCGGCGCGCGCGTCCTCCACGCGCGGGGCGATCACTTCCATCCCGCGGCGGTGGGCATCCTCGATCACGCCGCGCAGTTCGTCGCGCAGTGCGGCATCGCCGGCGGCAGCCAGGTAGCGCGGGGACAGCTTCAGAAGGTCCGCCGGCACGGCATCCAGGACCAGCGCACTGTCCTGGTCGGCGACGAACTGGCTCAGGCAGAACTGCAGGCCATAGGGAACCAGGGCGCCGCAGCAGGCCGCGATCGCGGCCAGGCGCGGGCGGATCGCGGTGGCATCGAGTTCGAGCACCAGCGTGCCCCAGGGCAGCTTGCGCGCCTCGAACTGGGTGCGCAGCCACACGCCATGTTCTTCGCTGGCCAGCGACTGGGGCGACTGGGTCACGAACAGCCGCACCGGGCGCTGCTCGTCTCGACGGTGCTCGAGCAGGCGCATGGCGCGCGTGAGCACCCAGCGATCCAGCTCCGGGACCAGGTCGGCGCGCTCGGCCAGGGCGATGAACTCCGCGGCGGTATGCAGCCGGCCACTGTCGTCGCGCAGGCGCACCAGCGCCTGGTACTGTGCGCGCTCGCCACCCTGGACGGCCACGATCGGCTGGTACAGCAGCTCGAAGCCGTCCTGGTCGATCGCCTCGCGCAGCAGCTGCACCATGGCCGCCTCGTGTTCCTGGTCGGCGCGGCGGGCCGGCTCGAAGCGGTGGATTCCGCGCTCGGACTGGCGCGCCTGACGGGTCGCACGTTCGGCCGCGTTCAATGCGGCGTTGGCGTCGGCGAACCCGTAGCGGAACTCGGCGATGCCGATCTGCGGGCGCATCCGCAACGACTGTCCGCCGGACTCGAACGGGTGCCCGGCCACGGCGCCGTGGATGCGCCGGCCCAGCGCCTCCAGGCCCTCGGGTCCGTCCTCCGGGATCACGCAGCAGAAGCTGCCGTCACCGAAGCGCGCGGCCACGCCGCTGCGCGGCATCGACTCGGCCACCAGCCTGGCCACCTGCGCGATCAGCGCCTCGAAGGCCGACAGGCCGTAGCGCTCGCGCAGCTGCTCGGTCCCGTCGATCTCCACGAACAGCACGCCGCCGGGTGCGTTGCGCACCTGCTCGTTCGAGAGCGCTTCGTTGATCAGGTCCAGCAAGTGGATGCGCTCGTACAGTCCGGTTGCCGGATCGCGCGGATCGCGCCGTTCCGCCCGGCGCTGCAGGGCACGGGCACGGCGTACGCGGTTGTTCACGGCCGCGATCAGATATTTGGGCCGGATCGGCTTGGACAGGAAATCGTCGCCGCCGGCATCGAGCGCGGCAAAGTGCTTGTCCTGGTCGCTCTCTCCGGAAAGGAACACGATCGGCGTGTTCAGGAACTCCTCGCGCTCGCGGATCAGCGCGGTGAGCTCCGTGCCGTCGCACTGGGGCATGTAAAGGTCCATGAGCACCAAATCGGGCACAAAGCGCTCCATGGCGTCCAGGACCTTGAAGGCGTCGTCGACCACCAGCGGTTCCATGCCGGCGTTGCGCAGGATGCTCTCGGCGAAAAGCCCCTGGGAGCGGTCGTCCTCGACCACCAGGATGCGATAGGGGCTCTCGCGCTCCGGATCGAGCAGCTCGCCGATCCGGGCCACCACCGCTTCGGCATCCTGCGGGGCGATCAGCAACGCATCGGCACCGGCGCGCCGGGCCGCCAGGCGCACGGGCACCGAGTCCTCCTGCGCCATGACCAGCAGCCGCAGACTGGCGCCGGAGCGCTTGCGGGTGAGCCGCAACACCGCGCCGATTCCCTCGACCTCGAACTGGAACCCGGCGCTGACGATCACCAGGTCCGGAACCAGCGCCGAGAGCACTTCCTTGAGTTCGTCGGCCGATTCCAGCAGTTCGATCTCGTATCCCATGGCCTCCAGCCGCTGATCCAGCTCCACGCTCAGCCCCTCGCCGTCGGTGAGGTGGTAGATGCGGCCGTGGGCGGGGGCGGCCTTCGGCGCCAGGGTGGCTTCCGGCAGCCGGGGGGCGGGCGTCTCGCGCGGTGCGGGCGGCGCCTGGAGGCTCGCCGTTGCGCCCGGGGCGGCATCGTCCGCGGGCCCGGGCGCCAGGGATGGCGCGTCGCCGACCCAGCGCCGCCAGTAGTTCGGGGGTGCCGGCTCGAAACGCTGGCGCGGTTCGGCAGGATCCGGTGCAGGGCCCGGTTCGTAGGCGGGCACGGCGGGGGCGCCGGCCGCAGCGGCGTCACGCACGTCCGGCGCCAGATCGCCCAGCAGCGTCAGGATGCGCTCGTCGGCGGCCGCATCGGGCACCGACTCGCGCGAGAGGAAGTTGCCCAGCAGCGTTTCCAGCGACAACATGCGCTCGCTGGTCTCCAGCAGTCCGTAGCGTCCGCTGGTACCGGCCAGGCGCTGTACGTCCGAGTGCAGCAGCGACAGTCCGTTGATGTCCCAGCCGTCCTCGCAGAAGCGGCGGCCGCGACGGCGCAGCCCCTCCACGCGCTGCGGCAGGTGGCGCATGAATGCGAGCCTGAGCTCGGTCTGTTGCTGGGTCTCGTCGCGCGCGTGCATGGTCGGTCGGCGCCTGTCCCCCCTGGGGTCTGCGCGTGGGTCTGCGCGGGCCGGGACGCGGACCCGGCGCCGGGTGCAACTATACCTGTGACCGCGAGCCGCTCAGAAGGGCTTGACCACGGCCAGCACCACGATCGCGATCAGCAGCAGCGAGGGCACCTCGTTGAACACCCGCAGCCAGCGCGAGGAGTGCCGGTTGCGGTCCTCGCGGAAGTCCCGGGCGATCTTCATGCACCAGCCGTGGTAGCCGATCAGCGGCACCACCAGGGCCAGCTTGGCGTGCATCCAGCCCATGCCCAGGAACCCGGGCACCAGCGCCAGGTACCACAGGCCGAAGCCCAGCGCCAGGACGCCGCCGATGTGGGTGATCGCCAGCAGGCGGCGTTCCATGACCTTGAAGCGCGCGATCCCGACCGCATCGCTCGCCTCGGCGTGGTAGATGAACAGCCGCGGCAGGTAGAACAGGCCGGCGAACCATGTCACGACGAACACCACGTGGAAAGCCTTGACCCAGAGCATCGCCAGTTCCTCTGTCTCAGGGAAGGTCTGATCGAGCCCATCCTGGACTTGATCAGTCTCGCCGAGCCCGGCACCCGCGTGCCGGATCGGCGGGCGCGCCATCCCTTGCGCGCAGCGGTGAACCGGTTCGCAGGCGCGTCAGGAGAGCGGGCGCGCGGGGCGCCGGCGCAGCAGCCAGCGCAGCAGCAGGTAGACGGTCCCGGCGACGGCCAGTGCAAAGCCCACCAGCAGCGCCAGGGCCAGCCAGGGATGCGAGAACACCAGTGCCAGCGCCGCCAGCGCGACGGCGTCTTCGCCCAGCGAGGCCGACCAGTTGCTGACCGGCTCGGGCGAGGCATTGATCATGGCCCGGGTGCCGCTCTTGAGGCCGTGGCTCAAGGCGGCGACGACGCCGCCGGCCGCTGCCCAGGCCCAGCCGAACTCCGAGTCCACGGGCGCCGCCGCGGCGCCGGCCAGCGCGGCGCCGCCGGGGATCCGCAGCACCGTGTTGAGCAGGTCCCAGGCCGAATCCACGCCCGGAATCTTGTCGGCGCCGAACTCGACCACCGTGAGCACCCCGGCCGTGGCAATGACCCAGGGTGAGGCGCACAGCTCGAGCGAACCGGGCAGCTCGACCCAGCCCATTGCGCCGGCCAGGCCCAGCGCGAACACGGTCAGGTAGATGCGCACTCCGGCCAGCCAGGCCAGCGTCACCGCCAACGCGAACAGCTGCGCTTCAGTCATCTCCGTGCAGAATTGCGACCCGGTTCGCAGTATAGCCGGCGCCTGCCTTGACGCTGTGCGGGCCACTCCCTATAACGACCGCCTTCCATCGGATGCCCGAGACCCTGGCCAGCACCCCCGACCGCCGTTTCAAGATCGTGCCGCGACGGCGCTTCACGCGCGTGCTGGTGGTGGTTCTGGCGCTGGCCTGGCTCGCCTCCCTGTGGCTGGCGGTCGCGCTCACGCGCAGCCTGGTCGCACCGGGGCTCGGTACTGCCGAGCAGCGCGTGGCCGAACTCGAGGCCGAGCTGGGCGAGGCGAACGGTCGTATCGAGACCCTGCGCGACCGCAACACCGTGCTGAAGCGCTCCGACCAGATCAGCCGCGCCGCCAATGCCGAGCTGCAGGGGGAACTGACCGGGCTGGAGGAGGAGATCGCCCAGCTGCGCGCCGACGTGGGCTTCTACGAGCGGCTGGTCGGCGCAAGCGGCCAGCGCCAGGGCCTGGCCGTGCACAGCCTTTCGATGCGCCAGGGCGCCGCTGGGGCCCACCACTACTCGCTGACGTTGACGCAGAACCTGAAGAAGGCCAAAGTCAGCAAAGGGGAATTGACGATGCGGATCGACGGCGTGCGCGCCGGCAAGCTCAGTTCCCTCCACTGGGGCGAGTTGCTGCAGCAGGCCGATGCCAAGCCTGTCGATTTCGCATTCAAGTACTTTCAGCAGCTGGAAGGCAGCGTGATGGTCCCGGCCGACTTCACCCCGCACCGCGTGTGGATCAAGGTCAAGTCCGATTCCGGATCTCACGAAGAGTCCTTCCCGTGGGATGCCACGCGCAGGCAGGGAGCGTAAATAGACATGTTCGGAAACGACAAGGGCAAGGCCGCACGCACGGGCGGCCTGGAAACACTGATCGGGCCGCGCGTGGTAATCCGCGGCGATGTCGCCTTCAGCGGCGGGCTGTACATCGAGGGCCGCGTGCACGGTTCGGTGACCGCCGACGACGAGGGCCAGGCGGTGGTGACCATCAGCGATGGTGGCCTGGTCGAGGGCGAGGTGCGGGCGCCGTGCGTGATCGTCAACGGGGAGCTGCGCGGCGACGTGTATGCCACCGAGCGCATCGAGCTGACCGCCAACGCCCGGGTGCAGGGCAACATCTACTACAAGGTGGTGGAAATGGCCGCCGGAGCCATGATCACCGGCCGCCTGATCCACGGCGAGGAGCCGCAGCGGCAGCTACCCAAGCCGGAGGTCCTCAAGCAGGTCAAGGACGCGGCGGCTTGAGTCTGCCGCCCGCCACCCCGATATCAGGAGGATCCCCCGTCGCCAACGGCCCGAACATGCCCGCAGCCACCTACCAGAGCCTTCCATCGCCGCTGCGCGTGAGCGAGGCCGCGGCCGCCAAGGTGCGCGAGCTGCTGGCCGAGGAGGGCAACGCCGCGCTCAAGTTGCGCGTGTACATCTCCGGCGGCGGCTGCTCGGGGTTCCAGTACGGCTTCACCTTCGACGAGGACCAGGCCGAGGACGATCTGGCGATTCCGGCCGATGGCGTCACCGTGCTGGTCGACCCGCTGAGCCTGCAGTACCTGATGGGCGCCGAGGTCGATTACACCGAGTCGCTGCACGGCGCCCAGTTCGTGGTGCGCAACCCGAACGCCAAGACGACCTGCGGCTGCGGCTCCTCGTTCACGGTCTGAGCCGCTTGTCCGGGCCCAACGTCTTCGCGGGAGTGCCGGTGGATCGCGGCGACGACTTCCGCGAGGATCGCCAGTGGCTGCGCGAGCGCTGGGCCGCCGCACGCGTGCTGGCGCTGGACCCCGAAGGCCGCCTGCTCGCCGATGCCCGGCGCCGGCCCCGCTGGCTCGACGCCCGCTCCCTGCCCGCCACCGCCTTCGACGAGGCCTGCTACCTGGGCACGATCGACGACGCAGCCGTATTCGCGCTGGTCCAGCACCGGGCCTCTCCCGGGACCGAGGGGCGCTGGCTGAACATCCGCAGCATCGCCGCCGAGTGGCCCGCCCACGAGGCCGGGCTGGCGGCCTACGCGCGGGCCCTGGTGCTGTGGCGCGCCCGGCACCTGTACTGCGGCCGCTGCGGCCGGGCCACGCAGTTTGCGCGGGCCGGCCACAGCGTTCGCTGCAGCGACACCGCCTGTGGCCTGGAGCAGTTCCCGCGCGTGGACCCGGCGGTGATCATGCTGGTGGTCGACGACAGCCGCTGCCTGCTCGGCCGCCAGGCCGCCTGGCCGCCGCGGCGCTGGTCCACGCTGGCCGGATTCGTGGAGCCCGGCGAAAGCCTGGAGGACGCGGTGCGGCGCGAGATCGGCGAGGAAGCCGGCGTCCAGGTGGGCCGCTGCGACTACCAGTCCTCGCAGCCGTGGCCGTTTCCGCACTCCCTGATGGTGGGCTTCCGCGCCACGGCCGCCAGTACCGGCATCGTCCGGGGCGATGAGCTCCAGGACGTGCGCTGGTTCGAGGCCGACGCGTTGCTGGCGGGACTGCTCCGGGGCGAGTTGCTGCTGCCGTCGCGCTATTCGATCTCGCATCGATTGATCGAGGAGTGGCTGGCCGAACGCTGCGACGCGGGCGCGCTGGCGCAGGTGCTGGCGCAGGCCTCGGACTGACCGGCTGCTGGCCGGCGCCGCGGCCGCGTTAGAATCAGGCCCGAACCCGCGCCCGGAACCGCCGCATGGCCGCCGTACTGATCGCCGTAGTCGTTGCCCTGGTGCTGGGCCACGCCGTCCCGGCGCTGGCAAACGCACGCCAGTTCGGATGGTTCGACGCGTGGATGCGCTGGCTGGGAGGGCATCTGGGCACGAGCGGGCAGGCTTCCACGCGCGCGTATGCATCGGTGCTGCTGGGCATCGGAATACCGGTGGCAGTGGTGGCAGTGATCCAGTCCGGCCTGGCCGGTGCGGTGTTCGGATTTCCCGCCTTCGTGTTTGCGGCGGCCGTGCTGTTCTACTGCTGGGGCCCGCGCGACCTGGACCTGGATGTCACCGCGATCGCGGAGGCGCCCGACAGCGAGCGCCGGCGCGTCGCGGCACGTGTGCTGCTTCCGCCCGATGCGGCGCCGGTGCTGGGCGGTCCGGTGCTGGTTTCGGCGGTGTTCCGGGAGGCCTTGCGGCGCTGGTTCGGGGTGCTGCTGTGGTTCCTGCTGCTGGGGCCGTTCGGGGCGCTGCTGTACCGGTTGGCGCAGCTGGCCGCGTTCGAGACGCCGGGTCTGGAGCCGCCGGCGCGCGCGGTGGCGCAGCGGCTGGCGGCCATCGTGGACTGGCCCGCCGCGCAGCTGATGGTGCTGGGGCTGGCACTGGCGGCGCATTTCGACGCGGTGTTCGCGGCCTGGCGCGACTGGCACGCACAGCGCGGGCAAGGCTATCTGCAGCTCGACACCGGGTTCCTGGAGGCGGCCGGGCGCGCCAGCGTGCGCACGGAGCTGGCCGAGGAGGCGGAACTGGCTGACGGCGAGGAGCCGCCGCGCGAGCTGCCGGAGCTGCACGATGCGATGAGCCTGAACTGGCGCGTGCTGCTGGTGTGGCTCACGGTGCTGGCGCTGGTGGTGCTGGCCGGCTTCGTCAACTGAATGGGGACGGAGGAGATCAAGCGGGCTTGATCTCCTCCGTCCCTTCGCCCGGCGGGATGAACCGGGCGGCGTCGCCGTTGCGCGGCGCCACGAACCGCTCAGGCCCTGTCGCCGCGCAGCTCGCGCACCGCCTGTTCCAGGGCGGCGGCGCTGGCGTGCTGCGGTGCGATCGGGGCTCCGGCGATCAGTTCGACGTGGGCACGGAAGCGGCGCGGCAGGCGCGCGCGGCGCAGGCGCGAGACCTTGCGGCTCCACAGGCTGCCCCACATGCCGCGCAGGGCCAGCGGTACCACCGGCACCGGGCGCGCGGCCAGGATGCGTTCGACGCCGGGGCGGAACGGGTGGATCTCACCGTCGGGCGTGAGCATGCCCTCGGGGAAGATGCCCACCACCTCGCCCTCGGAAAGGGCGCGGTCCACTTCGGCGAAGGCGCGCTCCATCAGCTCCGGGTCGGTCCTGGCCGATGCGATCGGGATCGCGCGCGCGGTGCGGAAGATCCAGTTCATCACCGGGATGTCGAAGATGGCATGGTGCATCACGAAGCGGACCGGGCGCGGCACGGCGCCACCGAGCATCAGCGCGTCCACGTAGCTGACGTGGTTGCACACCAGCAGGGCCGGGCCCTCGTCGGGCACGTGCTCCTCCACGCCCTCCACGCGCAGCCGGTACAGGGCGTTGACCAGCAGCCACGCCAGGAACCGCATCAGGAACTCGGGCACCAGCGTGAAGATGTAGATGGCGACCACGGCATTGAGCACCGCGGTGGCCAGCAGCAGTTCCGGGATCGTGAAGCCGGCGTTCAGTGCCAGGATCGACAGCAGCGCCGAGGCCACCATGAAGGCGGCATTGAGGATGTTGTTGCCGGCGATGATGCGCGAGCGGTGGCTGTGGCGGGAACGCGACTGCACCAGCGCGAACAGCGGCACGATGTAGAAACCGCCGAACACGCCGATCAGGAACAGGTCCAGCATCACCCGCCAGGCACCGGGCGAGCGCGCGTAGGCCAGCGCGTCCAGTCCCAGCGCGCCCGATGGTTGCGGGTGCGCCAGGTACAGGTCCACGCCGAATGCCGTGAGCCCGAACGCACCCAGCGGCACCAGCCCGATCTCGATGGTGCGACGCGAGAGCTTCTCGCAGGCCAGCGAGCCGGCGCCGATGCCCAGCGAGAACAGCGTCAGCACCAGGGTGGCGACCGACTCGGAGCCGCCGAGCACCTCGCGGGTATAGCCGGGCAGCACCTGGATGAAGGTGGCGCCGAAGAACCAGAACCAGGAGATGCCGAGCACCGCCAGCAGGATCGTGCGGTTGGTGGCCAGGAAGCGCAGGTTGCGCCAGGTCTCGCTGGCGACGTTCCAGTTCATGCGCAGCGCCGCGTCGGTGGGCAGCGCGATCGGGATCCGGCGGCTGGCCAGGTAGCCGGCCACGGCGATGGCGATGCAGCTCGTGGAGACGATCGTTGGACCCAGGCCGCCGCGTGCGATCAGGATGCCGCCCAGCAGCGTGCCCAGCAGGATCGCCAGGAAGGTCGCGGTCTCGATCAGGCCGTTGCCGCCGGTGAGTTCCTCCGGCTTCAGGTGCTGCGGCAGGATGCCGTACTTGGCCGGGCCGAACAGCGTGGACTGGGTGCCCATCAGGAACAGCACCGCCAGCAGCAGGCCGATGCTGCCCAGCGCGAAGCCGACCGCCGCAAGCACCATGACCATGATTTCGAACAGCTTGGTGTAGCGGATCAGGCGCGACTTCTCGTACTTGTCGGCGAGCTGGCCGAAGGTCGCCGAGAACAGGAAGAACGGCAGGATGAACACGCCGGCGGCGGCGATGGTCAGGTTGGTCGGCGACAGGCCGGCCAGGGTCAGGCCCTGGTAGGCGATCAGGATCACCAGCGCGTTCTTGAAGACGTTGTCGTTGAACGCACCCAGCGCCTGGGTTACGAAGAACGGCAGAAAGCGGCGGGTCCTGAGCAGGTCGAACTGGCTGCCGTGCGCCATGGCCCCTCCCGGTGGGCACGAAGGGCGCCATTGCCGGTGATGCGCGGGCGACTTGTCAAGCGCGCCGCGTCCTCGCGCCGGGCCGATCAGCCCTCGCGCGCGATTGCGCGGTAGCCGATGTCGCGGCGGCAGTACGCGCCATCGAAGGCGATCGCATCGGCGATTTCGTAGGCACGCCGCGCCGCTTCGCGCACGCTGTCTCCCAGCGCCGTGGCGGCCAGGACGCGGCCACCGCAGGTTTCCACGTCGATGCCGTTGGCGGCCACGCGGGTGCCGGCGTGAAATAGCTTGGCGTCCGAGCCGGTGGGCGTGTCCAGCCCGCCGATGACCTCGCTGCCGCGCACCGTGCCCGGATAGCCCGCGGCCGCGATCACCACGGCGAGCGCGGCGCGCGCGTCCCAATCGGCTTCGACGCCGTCCAGGCGGCCCGCCAGCGCGGCCTCGAGCAGCCCGAGCAGGTCCGAGCGCAGCCGCAGCAGCACCGGCTGGGTCTCCGGGTCGCCGAAGCGCACGTTGAACTCGATCACCCTGGGTGCCCCCTCGGGCGTGATCATCAGCCCGGCGTACAGGAACCCGGTGTAGGGGGTGCCGTCGGCCGCCATGCCGCGCACGGTCGGTTCGATCACCTCGCGCAGGATGCGCGCGTGCACCTGTGGCGTGACCACCGGCGCGGGCGAGTACGCACCCATGCCGCCGGTGTTGGGACCGGTGTCGCCTTCGCCGATGCGCTTGTGGTCCTGGCTGGTCGCCATCGGCAGCACGTGGGTGCCGTCGACCATGCAGATGAAGCTGGCTTCCTCACCGTGCAGGCATTCCTCGATCACCACGCGGGAACCGGCGTCGCCGAACGCATTGCCGGCCAGCATGTCGCGCACGGCCGCCTCGGCCTCGGCCTGCGTGGCCGCGACGGTCACGCCCTTGCCGGCGGCCAGGCCATCGGCCTTGACCACGATCGGCGCGCCGGTGGCGGCGATGTGCGCCAGCGCCGGTTCGAGTTGTGCGAACACGGCGTAGCGCGCGGTTGGGATCCGGTGGCGGGCCATGAAATCCTTGGCAAAGGCCTTGGAGCCCTCCAGCTGCGCGGCCGCGGCGCTGGGGCCGAAGATGCGCAGCCCGGCCGCGCCGAAGCGGTCGACCACGCCGGCCACCAGCGGCGCCTCCGGGCCGACCACGGTCAGGCCGACCGCCTGCTCGCGCGCGAACGCGATCAGCGCGTCGATGTCGGTGGCCGCGATCCCGATGTTGCGGCATTTGCGCTCGCGCGCGGTGCCGGCATTGCCCGGCGCCACGATCACCTCGTGCACGCGCAGCGACTGCGCCAGTTTCCAGGCGAGCGCGTGCTCGCGGCCGCCGGAGCCGATGACCAGGACCTTCATGGATGTGGGGCGTTCGGGTAGGCCGGGGATTCTACGGGAGCCGGGTCCGGACCTGTGCCGGACTCGCGCCCTGAAAAGCGATCAGGACGATCGTTTTTCAACAGGAAACTGGCCGAACGGCGGCTCCCCGTAGAACTCGCGCAGTTCGTGCGCCACCTGCGGCATCACCTCGGCCAGGTGCGAGGGCGCCGAGAAGTGGTACTCGCTGGTCACGGCAAAGAATTCGTCCGGGGCCTCGGCGGCGTACTCGTCGATGACCGCTTCGCGGCCGGCCTCCAGGTCGGCGCACAGGGCGTCGTAGGCGCGCTGGAAGGTGCCGATCCAGCGCTGCCGGCGCGCCGGGCCGGGCAGCGGTGGCATGCCGTCCATGGCGCCGTCCAGGGCGTCGAGCTTGTGCGCGATCTCGTGCGCGACCACGCAGAAGCCGGCCCCAGGTTCCTGCAGGTCCGCGGCGATGTCGGCCCAGGACAGGATCACCGGACCGCGGTCCCAGGCCTCGCCGGCGAGCTCGTCGTTCCATTCGCTGACCACCCCGGTGGCATCGTCGTGGTGGTGGCGGCGCACGCCGAACTGGCCCGGGTAGACGATCAGCTGGCGCCAGCCCGACAGCCATTCCAGGCCGCCGTCGAGCACCGGCAGCACGCACAGGCTGGCGATCAGGACGCGGTCCTCGTGATTGGGATCGAAGTCGGCGGCCGGGGTGATGTCCTTGCTGCGCAGGAACTCCTGGGTGAGCGTTCGCAGGCGTTGCGCGCGGGCCTCGGGCAGCGCCGCGGCCCAGGGATTGCGGGCGCGCAGGCGGCGCCAGCAGGCCTCGTCGACGCGTGCGTCCGGATCGCCCGCGGCATGTAGGCTGCGCAGCCACTTGAACATGCCGGCAGGGTCGCCGGACGGGTCCGGCGATGCAAGCGGCGGCCGCGGTCTACTTGAACATGCCCGGCAGGAAGCTCTGCCAGCGCACGCGCGCGCGCGCCGGAGCGTTGCCGTTGGGCTTGCCCGCTTCGCTTCGGACCGCCGGCGCACCGGAGCCCGGATCGGAGCCCGTGCCGGCGTCGGCCTGGTCGGGCGTGGCTTCGGTCTGCGTCGCGCCCGGGCAGCTGCCGTTGGCGCTCAGGCGTGCGGCGTCGGCGGCCGGGGCCTGGGCCGCCGGCAGGAACATGGCGGCGCACAGCAGCAGCATCGCGGATTGGCTTCTCATCGTGTGGACCCCCTCCGGACGCCCCGGCAGTCCGTCAGATGCACCAGGACGGCACAGGGTTGCATGGCCATTGTGCGGCAGACCGGCCGTGATCGGCGAAGTTCCCTGCTGCGCCGCAGCATCGGCGCCGCGGCGGCTCTGGCAGACTCCATCGGATGCGGGAGCCCGTTGCATCCACGCCGCGCATCAGTGCCGCCGGCCTGCGTCGCGCACTGATCGCCGGTGCCAACCGGGTCATCGCTCGGCGCGAGCATCTGAACCGGATCAACGTCTTCCCGGTGCCCGACGGCGACACTGGAAGCAACCTGGCGTTCACGTTGCGCACGGTGCTGGCCGAGGCCCTGGCGCGGCCCTCGCGCGATGTCTCCGAGCTGTTGGGTCGGGTCGGGTCGGCGGCCGTGGACGGCGCGCGCGGCAATTCCGGTGCGATCTTCGCGCAGTTCCTGTGCGGCGTGGGCGAACTGGTGGCGGTCCATGGCGTGGTGATGCCGGGTGCGCTGGCGGGCGCGGTCCGGGTCGGTGCGGACCAGGCTCGCGGCGCCCTGGCGCAGCCGCGCGAGGGCACGATCCTGTCGGTCATCGACGCCTTCGCCGATGCGCTGCAGACCCCGGCCGCGGACCTGCGCAGCTGGTTCGAGCAGGCCCTGGCCCGCGCCCGCGTCGCGCTCGCGCACACGCCGACTCAACTCGAGGTCCTGCGCGAAGCCGGGGTCGTCGACGCCGGCGGGCAGGGCTTCGTGGACCTGCTCGAGGGCATCGGCGAGTTCATCGCCACCGGCCGGGTGCCGCGCGCGACGCCGGCCGGCGACGACGACCTGTCCACACCCCTGGCCGGGCTGCACATGGACGTGGACCCGCGGCATCGTTGGTGCACCGAGTGCGTCATCGAAGGCGACGGCGTGGATCGCGAGGCGATCCACGGGGCGCTGGCGGAGATGGGAGCCTCCTCGGTGGTGCTGGCCGGCGGCCGCGACCGGGTGCGGGTGCATGCGCACGTGGGTGACCCTGCGACCATGTTCGACGCGCTCGCCGGGCTCGGTGCGATCGCCGCGCGCAAGGCCGACGACATGATGGCCCAGCAGCGCGCCACCGGGTCGCGCGAGGTCGTCGGTGTGGTCACCGACAGCGGCGCCGACCTTCCCGAGGGATTGATCGCCGCCAACGCGATCAACGTGGTGCCGGTGCGCGTGAACTTCGGCGCAGAGGACTTCCTGGACAAGGTCACGCTCTCTCCGGCCGCGTTCTACCGGCGAATGCGCGAAGGCGGCGAGCTGCCGCTGACCTCGCAGCCGCCACCGGGCGATTTCCGGCGCATGTTCGAGTTCCTCGGCAGCCATCACCCGGCGGTGGTGTACGTGGGGCTCTCGCGCGCGGTGTCCGGGACGCTGCAGTCGGCCGAGACCGCCGCCCAGCGCAGCGGCGAGGCCGACATCCGGGTGCTGGATTCGGGCCATGCGTCCTGCGGCCAGGGCCTGATCGCGCTGGCGGTCGCCGAAGCCGCGCGCGCCGGGGCCAGCGCGGGCGCACTGGTCGCGCTGGTCGCGCGCCTGCGTGCACGCACCTGGACCTGGGCCGCCGCGCGCGACATCTCGCATGCCGTGCGCGGCGGCCGGATCCCGCGCTGGGCGGCGCCGTTCGCGCGCTGGCTGGCGGTGACGCCGCTGGCACGCATCCGCGCCGATGGCCGGCTCGGGATCTGCGGGGCCCTGCCCGGACGTGGCGACGTCCCGCGCCGGTTCGCCGCCTACCTCGTCCGCCGCTTGCCGCGGGGTCACCGCTGGCGCGTCCTGGTCGGGCACTGCGACTGCGCCGCCGACGGCGAAGCGCTGCGTCGCGCGCTGGTACAGCGGCTGCAGTGCGAGGACAGCTGGCTGGTCGAGGCCGGCCCGGCGGTCGGCGCCCATGCCGGCCCCGGTACGCTGGTGGTCTCGGTGCAGCAGCGCGACGGATCGGGAGCAACTGCTAACCTGCGGGGATGACCTGGGCCGCCCTCGCCGTGCTGTCGGCCTACCTGATCGGATCGCTCTCCGGCAGCCTGCTGCTGGGTCGCCTGATCGGGGTGGACATCCGTACCCGGGGCAGCGGCAATGCCGGCGGCACCAATGCGCTGCGCACGGTCGGTTGGCGTTTTGCGCTGGCCGTGGTGGCGATCGACGTGGGCAAGGGCGCGCTGGCCGCGGGCCTGCCGTGGCTGCTGCCGGAGGCCGCGGGCATCGAAACTCTGGAATTGGGCTATGCCTGCGCATTGGCCGCGGCGATCGGACACACCTGGCCCCTGTTCCACGGGTTCCGCGGCGGCAAGGGCGCGGGCACGCTGGCCGGTGCGCTGCTGGTGGTCTGGCCGGTCGTGGTGCCGGCGTTGCTGGCGGTGTGGCTGATCACACTCGCGGCCAGCGGCTACGTCGGACTGGCCACGGTGGCCGCCGCAGTGGCCTTGCCACTGGCCGCGTGGCTGCTGCCGGGGGCCGATGCCGCGCGCGCAGGGTTCGCCGGGGGCGCGGCGGTCCTCCTGGTGTTCACGCACCGGCACAACCTGGTGCGGCTGGTGCGCGGAACCGAGTACCGGTTCGAGCGTGCGCGGCTGCTGAGGTGGCGCGGCCGTGAGTGAGCAGCCGGCCGAGGCCGCCGCGCTGGCTGCCGCGCTGGGACCACTGGCGCAGCGCATCGGGTCGATCACGTATCTGCACACGGTGGATTCGACCAACGCCGAACTGCTGCGGCGCGGCGTCACCGGCGATCGCGCGCAGGTGCTGATCGCCGACGCCCAAAGCGCCGGTCGCGGACGGCTGGGACGGTCCTGGATCTCGCCGCCGGGCGCCAGCCTGTACCTGTCGCTGGCGCGGCGCCTGCGCATCGACGCCCGCCAGGCGCCGGCGCTGACGCTGGTGGCCGGCGTGGCCTGCGCCGAGGCACTTAGTGCGCTGGGGGTCGACCGGATCGGCCTGAAGTGGCCCAACGACCTGGTGATCGAGGCACGCAAGCTCGGCGGCATCCTGGTCGAGTCGGCCACCGGCGGGGACGGTCTTGCCGTGGTGATCGGGATCGGCATCAACCTCGCGCTGCCGGGCGAGGCCGCGGCGGCGATCGACCAGCCCTGGACCGATCTGGCGCGCGTGCTCGGCCCGGCCGGCCCGGGGCGCGCGGCGGTCGCGGCCGCCGTGTTGTCGCTGCTGCTGCCGGCGCTGGACGAATTCGAGCGCACGGGCTTTTCGTCGTTCGCCTCGCGTTACGCGGCGCTGGATGCCTTGCGTGGCCGCCCGGTGCGCCTGGAGGACGGCCGCGGCGGTCACACCGGTCTCGCTCTGGGACTGGCCGAAAACGGGGCCCTGCGCGTGCGCCACGAAGACGGCGAGCGCCGCTACCTCAGCGGCGAAGTCCGGGTGCGGGCGTCCTCCTGATGCTGCTGATCGACCTGGGCACTACCCGGCTCAAGTGGGCGCTCGCCGCCCAAGGGCAGCTGCGCGAGCACGGCGCGCTCGCCCACGGCCAGGAGGATTTCGGCATGCGCTGGGACAGCGTGCTGGCGCAGTGGCAGCCGCGCCGGGCGCTGCTGGCCAGCGTGGCGCCACCGCGGCGATGCGGGCAGGTCGCGGCGGCGCTGGCGAGGGCCGGCTGCCAGGTCGAGCGCGTCGGCGTGCAGCCGCAGCGGCCCGGGCTGCGCATCGCCTACGCCGACCCGGCGCAGTTCGGGGTCGACCGCTGGCTGGGCCTGATCGGCGCGCTGGCGCAGGCCCCGCCGCCGCTGCTGCTGGTTTCGTGCGGCACGGCCGTCACCGTGGACCTGGTCGATGCCCGGGGCGTGCATCGTGGCGGCTGGATCGCGCCGTCCCCAACCCGGATGGCGCAGGCCGTTCGCACGCGCGCGCGCCATCTGCCGGCGCCCGATTTCGCCGGCGAGGGCTTCGCCTCGGACTCGGCCGCCGCGCTCGGGCGCGGCTGCGAGGCGGCTGCGGCCGGGTTGGTCGAGCGCGCATGGCGGCAGGCACAGGCGCTGTCCGACGCCACGCCGCGGCTGGTCCTGACCGGCGGCGACGCCGCGGCGCTGGCACGGCACTTGCCGATGCCGGCCACGATCGAACCTTCGCTGGTGCTGCAGGGGCTGGCCGTACTGTCGGTCCCGTCATGAGGATGCGAAGCACGCATGTGGCCACGCTAGTATTGGCGCGCTCCCGGACCCGCACCGAGCAATGATTCCCCGCATCCTGGTCGCCCTGCTGGTGGCAATGAACCTGGCCGTGGCGATCTGGTGGATCGTCCGCGAGCCGGTACCGCCCGCGACCGTGCCTGCCACCGAACCGGGCATCCCGGCGCTGCGCCTGCTCGGCGAGCTGGAGCCGGAGCTGCCGGCCGAGCTCTCGGCCGCGCCGGTGGCCGACGACGCCGTTGAAAGCTGCCTGGAGATCGGTCCGTTCCGGACCCGCGCGGACCTGCGCCGCGCCTTCAATGCGCTGATGCCGGCGGTCGAGCGCATCCAATACCGGGAAACGCGCGCCCGCAGCGAGCGCGGCTTCTGGGTGCTGATCCCGGCCTTCGAGGACCGCGAACGCGCGCTGGTGACCGCGCGCGAGCTTTCGGCGCGCGGGATCGCGGACTACTACGTGGTCACCGCGGGCGAGAACGAGAACACGATCTCGCTGGGTCTGTTCCGGGAACAGGCCAATGCGCAGGAGCGGCGCGATGCCGTGGTCGCCCTGGGCTTCCCGGCCGAGATCCGGGACCGGACCGAGGAGGTGCCCCACTACTGGATCGCGATGGCGGCCGCGCCCGGGTTCGACTGGCGCGCGCGCCTGGGCGGCTACGCCGGGGTCGAGGCGCAGCCGATCCAGTGCCAGTGAAGGCACGCCGGCCACGGCTGCTAGAATCTGCGGTCGCGCTGGCATAGCTCAGTTGGTAGAGCAACCGCCTTGTAAGCGGTAGGTCGTCAGTTCGAGTCTGACTGCCAGCACCAGGCCGCTTTGCCGTCGTGTCCGAAGAACTGCTTCGCATCCATGCCGAGTACCAGCGGTCGCTGCGCGCAAAGCACGCGCGGTTGCTGGCGCTGTGGGACGCGCTGCGCACCGGCCGCGGCGACGACGGCACGGTGGTGCAGCTGCGCACGCTGCTGCACCATCTGAGCGGATCGGCCGGCGCCTACGGTTACGAGGTCCTCGGCGAGAACGCCGCCCGGCTGGAGCGCACGCTGGCGGACTGGATCCGGGACGGTTCCGGCCGCCGTTGCGAGGCCGCTGCGCTGTGCCGTCGCTGCATCGGCGACTACGAGGAAACCGAGCGGGCGCTTGCCGCCGCCATCGACGCAGCCGGCCGCTGAGATGCGCCCGGACCACATCCACGCCAGCCAGGAGATTGGGCGATGAGCACAGCAATCCGCGTCAGCCTGATCGGCGCACCCACCGACATCGGCGCCGGCCATCGGGGCGCGTCGATGGGTCCGGAGGCGCTGCGCGTGGCGGGGCTGGAGCCCGCGCTGGCCGCCCGCGGTCTGGATGTGGCGGACCGCGGCAACCTCAACGGTCCGGGCAATCCGTGGCAGAGCCCGCAGGAGGGCTACCGACACCTGGACCAGGTGGTGAGCTGGAACGAGCGCGTGCGCGATGCGGTGGCGCGCGAACTCGTGCACGAGCGTGTGCCGATCCTGCTCGGCGGCGACCATTGCCTGGCGATCGGCTCCATCGGCGCGGTGGCGCAGCACTGCCGGCAGCATGGCAGGACCCTGCGCGTGCTCTGGCTCGATGCCCACTCCGACTTCAACACGGCGCAGATCACGCCCTCGGGCAACATCCACGGCATGCCCGTGGCCTGCCTGTGCGGCCATGGCCCTGAACGGCTGACCACGCTGGGCGGCCATACGCCGACGATCGACCCCGCCTGCATCCGCCAGATCGGGATCCGCTCGGTGGACCCGGGCGAGAAGCGGCTGGTGCACGAGGCCGGCCTGGAAATCTACGACATGCGCTACATCGACGAGGTCGGCCTGCAGCGCGCCATGTCCGAGGCGCTCGAAGGCGTGGACGCCGATACCCACCTGCACGTGAGCTTCGACATCGACTTCCTGGACCCGGAGATCGCCCCCGGGGTCGGCACCACCGTACCCGGCGGCCCGAACTACCGCGAAGCGCAGCTGTGCATGGAAATGATCGCCGACACCGGGCGGCTGGGCTCGCTGGACATCGTCGAGCTGAACCCGGCGTTCGACGACCACAACCGCACCGCGGTGCTTGTCGTGGACCTGGTGGAGAGCCTGTTCGGCAAGTCCACGTTGATGCGGCGGTAGGGCGGGTGAGCCGGCCCCCTCCCTTTCGCCGCAGGCGAAGGGGAGGGGACAATGGGGTCCTTCAACGCGGATCGGGGACGAATCCGGCCGGGAACGGCTGCGGTTCGCGTCGCGGCCAGCGCTGCCACGGGCGCGGGATCACCCCCATCGCCACCAGGTTGGCGTGGCTGTCGTAGCGGATCGCCACGACTTCGGCCGGGGCGCGGGTGGCGCGTTCGAATGCGGTGCGCCGCGCCGGCGACCACTCGCGCTGACCGTGGCCCGTACCCAGCGGTTCTCCAGCCTGCGCGCGCTCGTGCGACTTGGCATCGGCAGTGCCGGTCGCCGGTGCCGCTGCGTCGGCCTCGGCCTCGGCCCGGTTGCGCCGCGACTGGCCGATGTGCGGCACCGGCTGCGGCAACGGGCGCACGCGCTCCTGGAACACCGCCACGCCGATCACCCCGACCTCGTCCGGGCGGCCGGTGCGCGCGGCATAGCTGCCGCTGAGCGCGGTGAACTCGAAAGCCGCGATTTCGGCCAGGCTCTTGCGCCAGCCGTCGATCTCGATGCTCTGCCAGGGATCGAGCACGTAGCCGGTCTGATCCGCACGGGCGGTTTCGCCGCTGACCGCGTTGACGCCATCCACCGACAGCACGGCGAGCACGCGGCCGCCGCTGCGGTTGCTCAGGCGCAGCGCATAGCGGTGTCCGGGCACCCCGGCGACGAACGGGCGGCCGCCGTGCCACCAGGGGTCGAGCGTCTGGCCGGTCTCGCGGTCCACGACAGCGACCTCGACCAGGCGGCCGGGGCGGTGGCCGGCGACCGCCGGGGCCATGGCCAGGGTCAGCAGCAGAGCGATCAGGGTGCGCATGGCGGGGTCCTGGGAGTGGGCTCGCGGATCTGCAACGCACGGCCGTGCCCGGTGGGGTCACCGCGGCGCAAGCGTGGCGCCGGGCCGGGCGGCCACGCGCTCGCGCATCGCTTAAACTTGCGGGCCGTTCGCAGCCCCCAGCCCCCATGGCGCAGCGCATCCGCCACCTGACCGGCATCACCACCTCCGGCACCCCGCACCTGGGCAACTACGTCGGTGCGATCCGGCCGGCGATCGCCGCCTCGCGTCGCGCCGACGCCGAATCGTTCTTCTTCCTGGCCGACTACCACGCGCTGGTGAAGAGCAGCGACCCGGCGCGCGTGCAGCGCTCCACGCTGGAGATCGCCGCCAGCTGGCTGGCCTGTGGGCTCGACGCCGAACGCGTGGTGTTCTACCGCCAGTCCGACATTCCCGAGATCCCGGAACTGACCTGGCTGCTGACCTGCGTGGCCGCCAAGGGCCTGCTCAACCGCGCCCATGCCTACAAGGCCGCCGTCGACCAGAACCTGGCCGCGGGCGAGGATCCGGACGCCGGCATCGGCATGGGCCTGTTCATGTACCCGGTGCTGATGGCGGCTGATATCCTGATGTTCGGCGCCGACCAGGTACCGGTGGGGCGCGACCAGGTGCAGCACATCGAGATGGCGCGCGACTTCGCCGCGCGCTTCAACCACCTCTACGGCGACAGCTACCGGGCGGTGACCGGCCGCGAAGGCGAACCGCTGGTCCTGCCCGAGGCCGTGGTGGACGATGCGGTGGCGACCCTGCCGGGGCTGGACGGCCGCAAGATGTCCAAGAGCTACGACAATGCCATCCCGCTGTTCGCACCGGCGGCGGAGCTGAAGAAGCTCGTGTATTCGATCGTCACCGACTCGCGCGAGCCCGGCGATCCCAAGGACCCGGACACCTCACACCTGTTCACCCTGTACCAGGCCTTCGCCACGGTGGAGGAAACCGCGGCCATGCGCGCGGCCTTCCGCGAAGGGATCGGCTGGGGCGAGGCCAAGCAGCGCGCGTTCGAGCGCATCGATGCCGAGCTGGCACCCATGCGCGAAACCTACCGCGCGCTGATCGACGATCCAGCGCAGATCGAATCGACGCTGCGTGCGGGCGCGCAGAAGGCGCGCGCCCTGTCGCGCCCGCTGCTGCGCGAACTGCGCCAGGCCGTGGGCCTGCGGCCGCTGGACCTGCAGGTCGCGGAATCGGCCACCGCCGGCAACCGCAAGGCCGCGCAACCGGTCTTCAAGCAGTACCGCGAGGCCGATGGGCTGTTCTACTTCAAGCTGGTCGACGCCGGCGGCGATGTACTGCTGCACAGTACGGCCTTCACCTCCCCCCGCGAAGCCGGCCAGGCGGTGGCCCGCCTCAAGCAGGGCGCAGGCCGCGGCCTGGACTGCTCGGAATCGGGCGAAGTCGCCATGGAAGGCCAGGTGCTTGGGCGCCTGGGCGGCGATGCCGACGCCCGCACGCTGGCTGCCGCGCTCGCCGCATTCGGTGGCGACGCGTGCTGATCGTCCAGACGGTATTGATCCTGTTCTGGCCGTTCCTGGCCGCGCTGGCGCTGATCCTGTTGCTGCTCTGGTTCGCGATCCCAAGCTGGGCCTGTCGCGCTGTGGGAGCGGCCCATGCCCGCGATCACCGAAGTCCGGACGTCGCGCCGCGAGGAAGCTATGCCCACTCGTTGGCATGCGGCCCGAATGGTGTGCGTTGCTGGCGCACCACGCAGAAGCGATGGCCGCCGGGCGCCTGCATCACCCACCAGCGCCCGTGCGGATTGGCGATGCGGCTCGCGCCCAGCGCCTCCAGCCGCCGCACCTCGGCCTCGATGTCGTCGGTCTCGATGTCCAGGTGGATGCGGGCGTCGTGCTCGACGCGCTGCAGCAGCAGGATCGGCTCGTCGGCCGCGGTGCGCAGTTCGGCGTAGCGGCCGTCCCCGTCCTGGTCGTGGCTGGCCACGCGTTTGCCGAGCGCGGCGCTCCAGAACTCGGTGGCTTCCTGCAGGTTCTCGACGGGGCAGTCGAGGACGAAGGTGGAGAGGCGGCTTTGGTGGGGCATCGGTGATTCAGGGCTCAGAGGTCAGGGCTCAGGGCTCAGGGTAAAGCTCGCAGAATGAGGGGTGCGGCTG
>DASRZM010000086.1:0-20968 GCA_035686365.1 Lysobacteraceae bacterium
CGCAAGGCTTGGTTCGGATGGGCGATCGAAGAACTCGCTCTCCAGCGGTGGAGTTGACGCGCTTTCGTGGACACCTGACTCTTTGCGAGGAGGTCCACGATGCCCAAGAAACCACACCCGTCGTACCCGACGGAGTTCCGGCACAAGATCATCGCGCTCGTGCGGGCCGGTCGTACGCCCGAAGAGCTGTCGCGTGAATTCGAACCCTCGGCCCAGACGATCCGCAACTGGGTCGCGCAGGACGATCGCGATAGCGGTCCGCACCAGGTTCAAAGCGAGATAGGGCAGCCTGCGCCACGGCGGCACTGGCTGCGACGTCACCCTGCGCGGCATCGCCCGTGAACTGGTAGAGACCGTACGCAGCAACGTCACCATCGATGGGACGCTGCGCGACAACGTGCGGGCGCAATTGCGCGTTCTGGTCAAACGCATCCTGCGCAAGCACGGCTATCCGGCCGACAAGCAGGAGAAGGCGACGCAGACGGTCTTGGAGCAGGCCGCGCTTCTCTCAGTAGAGTGGATTCAATCAGGCTGAGCGAGAGGCGTGCTAGTCGTAGATCGAGCCCCTTGGACCAAACGACACTGCGATCATCGTCGATTCGGCGTGGTCAGGACGGACAATGATTCGATGATCACCGATCCGATATCGCCAGAATCCATCAAGGTCACCGGTTAGGCGCTTGAAAGTGTCGCCCTTCGGAGCAAGCGGTGGTGCCATCGCAGAGAGTTCCTCAAGCGCTTCCAGCACGCGGCCGAGTAGTTTTCGATCCGAGCGTCTGGTTTCCTTGAGGAAAGACTCTGCAAACCCGATTAGCCAAGGCGGAGGCTTCTGCCGGGCCTCACGTCGGTCGCGTGACACGACCAGCTCAAAGCTTTCCATAGCCTCAGGCTCGCTGGCAGCAGCGAGGCTGCTTTCACGGCGATGTTCAAGCGTAAAAGATTCGGTTGCTTCGCGAACCGGTTCTTCGCTCAACAAGTCGAGGAGAAAGTCCCGGTCCCGACGTAGGTCTTCAACCTCAAAGTTCCACTCCGGCTGTGCCAGCCATTCCTCGAGAAAGGCCTTGTCCATAGCGGCTCCTATGGCGTCTTCGTCTCCAACTCCCCGCCTCCCAATCATGCACTGCTCGGGCTGGTAGGGCCAAATGATGTTGGGCCTGTAGGGCACAGGCTGGGTCTTTTTGCCGCGAGGGCCGTCGACTTCGTCGGTGACGAACCAGGGCTTGCCTTCGTCGTCCAAGTACAGGCCATTCATTTCCTCGGCGTTTAAGGGGCGGGAGCCCAGGCGGCCGAGGATGGCGATCTGGTGGCCGGTTTCGTCGACGGCGCGGTCGCGCTCCAGGCCGCGTGAGAGGGCCAGGGCCGGCTTCTTCGTGGGGTCGCTGTCAAACGACACCCACCTTGACGCAGTACCGGGACACCTACCTTTACGCACCCCCGGGGAGTCGAGTGCATGACGTCGGCGATACAGATTCCATTCAGGCGCTGCCGGCCCGGTTGCGGCGGCGGCCCGTCGGTGCGGGCGGGCGCAGTTGCAGCTCGGCCAGCAGCTCGTTGACTTCTTGGGCGTCGAAGCTTTCGGGGTCGAAGTCTTCCACCAGCCACTCGCGCATCTGCTGGTGTTCCGGGTGCTTGGGATCGCGGAGTGCGGCAAGCAGCTCCTCGTAGCCCCAGGGGCCGCCGCAGTCCTCCGGCGGGCAGGCGCGTGCGCCGGCGCTGCAGAACGCGGTGCCGGCATCCTGCGGATCCGGGGTGAGCACCTTCTCGAGCACGATGGTGTGCTCCCAGTCGTCTCCGAAATCGTAGGTGTAGGTCATCCTAGCGCCGGGCGCGGTGAGCACGCGGTGGAGGCGGGCGCGATGTTCGTCCTTGCGAACGGTGCCACAGTCCGGGTCGGATTGTCCGTAGAGGGTGTCGCCCGCGGTGAACTCGTGCAGGTGGGAGTCGGTCCAGCCGAAGGCGATCTGGAGCACTTCGTGCAGGGCTGCGAGGGTGATGTCGTGGGGGACGAGGATGCGGCGCCAGATTGGGGGGCGGATTCCGTTCAGGGTGGCTTTGAGCTGGTAGTGCATCTTGGTGGCGGTGGTCATTGGCTGTCGTAGGTGAGTCTGCGCTGTTCGGCCTTCGATACCTCAGGCCGAACGGGGAGGGTGCTTTGTTCTACCTTCGATACCTCAGGCCGAACGGGGAGGCTGCTTTGTTCGACCTTCGATACGCCGCGCAGCGGCGTACCGTGTGCTGAGCCTGTCCAAGGATCTGGCCGTACGGGAGGTGTCGTTACGGCGGGCGGATTCCGGCTTCTCCGGAATGAGGGGAGTGCCGGCGCTGGATGGGTTTGATGCTGAGGTATATATTATGATATATACTGAGCCGATCCGACTGGAGATTCTGCCATGAGCGAGACCCGTACCGCCAAGCTCTTCAAGAACGGCGCCAGCCAGGCGGTCCGTCTGCCGGCGGAGTTCCGCTTCGAGGGCGACGAGGTGTTCGTCAGCCGCGATGAGGCAACCGGCGATGTCATTTTGTCGACCCGGCCCGGTGCAAAGGCCTGGGGCGGGTTCTTCGAGCTGCTTCGCACCGTCGACGTCCCCGACGACTTCATGGCCGAGCGCCCGCTGAACGAGGTGCCATCCGAGCGCGGCGTGTTCGATGACGAGATGCCGGCGCAGCGGCCGGCGGAGCGCTGACGATGCTGCATATGCTGGACACGGACACCGCCAGCTACCTGATCAAGGGCAAGTCGCCCGGCATAGAAGCCAGGTTGGCAGACCTGATGCCTTCGTCGGTATGCATTTCCGTGATGACACGGGCGGAACTGCAGTACGGCCTGAAGCGCTTGCCTGCGGACCACCGGTTGCAGCTGGCGGTACGCCAGTTCCTGAAGATCGTCCGCATCCTGCCGTGGGACGCCGAGGCGGCGGACTGGTACGCGCAGATCCGCCACCAGTTGGTCCGAAGCGGACGACCGATCGGCGAGATGGACATGATGATCGCAGCGCACGCGCTGTCGGCGGGTGCGGTGCTGGTCACCAACAACAGCCGCCATTACGAGCGGATCGAAGCGCCTTTGATCCTGGAGAACTGGGCGTAGCACGGGGTGCGTGCGATGGGAGCCTGAGTGGCGATCAGCTGCGGCACAGGTTTCGGGTGTAGTCGTAGAAGCGCGGTTGGCTTCGATGATTGCGCGCGTTCCCAATTCGGGTATGATCGTTCCCGCAATGGGTACGAGTGTTCTCAAAGGCAGAAGCGGCGCCGGGGCGGGGCGGAGCGAGCCAGCCGCGACCGGTCTGGCCGACGTGCTGTTCACCCCGGTACAGCAACGGGTGCTGGGCCTGTTGTTCGGTCAGCCCGAGCGTCGCTACCAGAGCGCCGAGCTGATCCGTCTCGCCCGGTCGGGCACGGGTAGCGTGCACCGCCTGATGACCCGGCTGGCGCGGGCTGGCTTGGTCGAGACTGAAGTGGTCGGCAACCAGAAGTTCTACCAGGCCAATGCCGATTCTCCGATTTTTGCCGAGCTGTGCGGTTTGGTGCGCAAGACCTTCGGTTTGGCTGGGCCGCTGCAGGCGGCGCTGGCGCCACTGGCCGATCGAATCACGGCGGCTTTCGTCTACGGCTCCATCGCCAAGGGCGCCGACCGGGCCGACAGCGATATCGATCTGCTGGTGATCGCCGATGATCTGGACTACGCAGCCTTGTACTCGGCGCTGCCGGAAGCCGAGGCGGCTTTGTCGCGACCGGTCAATCCTAATGTGATGACGCTAGCCGAATGGCGACGCAAGCGGCAGCAGGCAGGCAGCTTCGTTGCGCGGATTGCCGCTCAACCGAAACAGTTCGTGATCGGGTCCGAGCATGAGCTCGAATGAGCTGGAAAACCTGGTCCGCCGGACGATTGTGCGAAGCCGTTGGTGCATTGCCGCCGACTTCCGGGGAGTCGAGCACCTGAGGTCGGCTAAGCGTGTCCACGAACGCGTGTCTGTCCAAGAGACATGGACAAGGGCCGCCACCTGGACACGCGGGTGGATTCGATAGTGCCTTGGCGTCGCCGGTCGAGGAATGGAGGGTGCGCTGTTCGGCCTTCGATACCTCAGGCCGAACGGGGAGGGTGTGGCCGAACGGGGAGGGCACGGTTGGCGCGGCGAGGCGTTGTGCCTCGCCGCGGGCTTGTCAGTCCGGCGTCTCGACCTCGGTGGTCTCGAGCTGCCCGGCCTCCCAGTCATGCACCTCCGGCTGGTTCTGCCAGATGGTGTTGGGCTTGTAGGGCGCGGGCTGGGTCTTGATGCCGCGGGGGCCGTCGACGTGGTCGGTGACGAACCAGGGCTTGCCGTCGTCGTCCAGGTACAGGCGCTTCATTTCCTCGGCGTTGAAGGGGCGGGAGCCCAGGCGGCCGAGGACGGCGATCTGGTGGCCGGTTTCGTCGACGGCGCGGTCGCGCTCCAGGCCGCGTGACAGGGCCAGGGCCGGCTTCTTGGTCGGGTAGCTGGCGATCAGTTGCGGCACCGGCTCGGGGCTGTAGCCGTAGAAGCGCGGCTGGCTTTCGGGGCTGGTGAGCTGCACCACTTTCAGGCCGTCGCTGCCGTCGGCGATGTAGGCGAACAGGCTGGCATTGGTGGTGGCCACGGTCACGTCGCGGGCGTCGCGGATGCTGCCGCCGGCGTCGAAGCTCAGGTACTGCTGCGGCTGCTCGGGTTTGGTCACGTCCACGATGACCAAGCCCTGGCTGCCGGCGGCCACGTAGGCGTAGGTGCGGGCCACGTGCAGCTTGTGGGCGCTGGCGATGGGCACGGTGGCGCCCTGGACGATGCGCGGGCGCTCCGGGTGGGTGACGTCCACCACCTGCAGGCCGTCGGCGGTGGTGGCGAACAGGTAGCGGAACTGCACCTGGGCGGCGCGCGGGTCGCGCACCGGGATGGTGGTGACGTAGCGCGGCGCCATCGGGTCGTTCATGTCCAGCACCACGATGCCCTGCGGCGTGGAGGCATAGAACCAGGTGCCGGCGATGGCCAGGTGGCGCACGCCGGACAGCACGCCGCCGTCGTTCCAGGTCAGCGCGCGGTCCAGGAAGTTGTTGAGCGGGTCGCCGTCGGACAGGGTGTTCACGTCCACCAGCACCAGGCCTTCCTCGGCGTCGGTGACGAAGGCGTAGTTGTAGATCGGGTGGAAGGGCTGCTCCTTGTTGATCTCGCGCATCAGCTCACCCTGGTTGCGATCCGGGTGGATCGGCTGGGTGGTGGGCAGCACCACGCAGGTGGCGTTGCGGGTCTTGACGCGGGTGTTGTGGCCCAGCTTGGAGAACGGCGCGGTGATCACGCGCTGCGCGAAGCCCTTGTTGGTCGCCGAGGCGATGTCGTAGGCCTGGAAGCCGTTTTCGCCCTCGGCCACGTACAGGTATTCGCCACGGTGCTGCAGGCAGTTGACGGTGCCGGCGCGGTGGGCCCAGCCGTCCTGCAGCACGTTGCCGTTGCCCTGGTGGCGGGCAAACCAGTCCGGGTAGGCCTTGCGGTGCAGGAAGGAGCCGATCACGGCCTGCGGCTCGTCCCATTCGGTGACCTGTACGCCGGTCAGCTCGCCCTCGCCGCCGACCCAGCTCACGAAGCCGATGAAATCGACGAACTTGGTCCCGTGCAGCAGCAGCTGCGCCATGATCGCGTTGTTGTCGTTCTCCGCGCTCAGGTGGCAGTCGGTGCAGGTCTTGGTTTCGGTGCGCCGCTCGGTGTGCGGGTAGTGCGGGGCGAAGGCCTGCGAGGAGTAGCCGGCGGCCGAGACCGGCGGCTGCTGGATGTAGATGCGCTCGCGGTTGGCATTCATCGAGCTGAGCACCAGCGCCGAGGAGCTGCGCACCGGTGCGATCTTGTTGCCCTTGATGTCGCCGTGGATGCCCAGCTGGAACATCTGGTCACGTGCAACCTGGGGGTTGTAGGTGGCGTAGTTGCGGGTCTCGCCGCCCTCGTAGTGCTTGCGCTCGGTCTTGAAGTTGGCCTGGATGGGCAGGTGGCAGCCGCCGCAGCTGGTGGTCCAGGAGGTGTGGCAGGTGTAGCACAGCATGGTGTCGGTGCCGTGGGCGCGCGCATCCTGGGCGACGGCATCGACGCCGTACTCGAGATTGGCGACGTCGCGGCCCATGGTGTGGGCGCGGTCGGCCTTGGCGTTGTAGCCCAGGCCGGGGCTGGAGATGTTCTTGAGCAGGCTCAGCTTCCACTCCAGGCCGGGCACCACGGCCGAGCGCTGCACGAGCTCTCCGCCCATCCACTCGAAACGCTTCTTGCCGTCCGGGTTGCGGATCAGCTTGAGGTTGTTGCCGGTGGGCGGGGCCATCGGGCCGGTGGTCAGCAGCTCGGGGTAGGCGTCGGGCGTGCCGTGACAGTCCTGGCACTGGATCTCCACGCCGGCCATCACCTCGCCGACGATGTGGCCGTTGCTGTGGGCGTCCTGGCTGAAGTGGCAGTCCACGCACTGCATGCCCACGTCCACGTGCACGGAGGACATGTGCACGGCCTTGCGGAACTTGTCCGGATCCTCTTCGCGGATGCGCTCGCCTTCCTCGGTGAGCAGGTGGCCCTTGCGGTCGCGCTTGAACACGGCGCGGAAGTTCCAGCCGTGGCCGTGGTAGTCGGCAAACTGGGTGTTCTCCAGTTCCGGGTTCTGCTCGGCCACCTGCTGCAGGAAGCCGGGGTCGGCCCACTTGCCGCGGATGGCGGCTTCTTCGGGGTTGCGCTCGTTGATGGCGCGGATCTGGGCGTTGGTGGGGTAGCGCTGCTCGCCGGGCCACATGGCCGCTGCGTCGGACTCGTAGTCCCACATGGTGTAGCCGAGCATGGTGTTGATGAACATGTTCGGCTGATGCATGTGGCAGACCATGCACTGGCTGGACGGGATCTGCCGGGTGAACTTGTGCTCGATCGGGTGGCCGGGCTCGCCGTGCGGGATGGTCGGGTCCACGGTGGCGGTGTGGCCTTCGTTGCCGTACTTCGCCCACACCGAGCTGTGGCGCGGGTCGCGGTCGTTGGCGTAGATCACGTGGCAGGCGGTGCAGCCGGAGCTGCGGAAATCGCCCGGGTTCTCGTTGGTGCCCAGAAACCACAGGTGCGGGTCGTTCAGGCGGGTCTTGTGGATGTTGAGCACGGGCACGGCGATGCGCGCGCCGGTGCCGGGGCCGCGGTTGGACTGCCGCAGGTCCGGGCGGCCGGGCTCTTCCAGGCGCTGGATCTGGCCCAGGGAGTTGGGCAGGCCGGTCTCGGGGAAGGTGGTGTTGATGTTGCGCCCGCCGCGCTCGAACACGCGGAAGATGTCCGACGGCGGGATGATCTCCCAGGACGGCAACGAAGTCAGGCTGGGCAGGACGCCGCGCTCGGCCATCTCTGGGGTGACTTCGGTCGGGTTCGTCAGCACGCCCCAGTCGCCGTCGCGGGTGTAGTACTCGCCCAGGATGTAGCGCTTGTAGGGCAGGATGCCGTTGTTGTACGAGGCGCCGCCCCAGAGCATGGCCGAGGTGGCCATCAACGAGGTCTGGGTGGCCTTGACGATGGGCAGGTGGCAGGCGCCGCAGGCTTCCTCGGCCACGCGCAGGTCGCCGGGGTTGATGAAGCGGATGAACTCGGCCGATTCCTTGTTGAGCGTGGCGAAGCTGCCCTCGGGGTTGCGGCTGGCCGGGTAGTACCAGCGGTCCGGGTAGGCGGGCAGCACGTGCGCCTGCTCCATGGCGGCGAAGTAGTCCGGCGACCACGGGGCGTCGGCGTGCGGGAAGTGGTGGGCGCCCTGGTAGTCCTCGTGCTTGAGCGGGTCGATCGGGCCGATGACGTGGCGGTGCGGCTGTTCGCCGCCGCCGCGCCAGGCGATGTCGGCATTGCCGCCGTGGCAGTCGGTGCAGCCGAGCACGACGCTGGAGGCCACGTGCATGGTCTTGGCGTCGGTGTCGGTGTGGCAGCTCTGGCAGCCGGCCGATTTGCGCTCGGCGTCTTCCTGGCTTTGGAAGGCGGGGGCGGGGGCGTGGGTGGTGTATTCGCGTTCGACGGCCTCTTCTTCGGCGGCGAAGGTGGGCAGGGCAAACGCCGCGAGCACAATGGCCACCACGATGTAGGAGCCGGCGTTGCCGGCGAAAACCGGTTTCCTTCCGCACGCGGGATCGCCGGCAACGCCGGCTCCTACGTGGGGGCTGGCGTGGTGCGGGGCGTCTGGGGTCGCGGCGTGGGGCATTTCGCCGGGGGCGCCGTTGTAGGAGCGGCCGTTGGCCGCGAACCGGCAGTGCCTGGGGGCGAGCGGGTGCATTGCCATCGGTCGCTCCGGATCAGTAGGTCAGCACGAGGTTGCCGAGCACCGAGTAGTACTCGTCGTCGTCGCCGTACAGGGCGGCCAGGCCGTCGCCGGGGAACAGCACCGCGCCGGATACGCGCAGCACCATGTTCTGGGTCATGAACGGGCGCCAGATCCAGGCCACCGAGGCGTCGGTGCCGATGTCGCGGTCGATCGGGGCCTGGTTGCGGGCCACCTCCAGCGAGGCGGTCTCGTCGAACCACAGCTGGTTGAGGTTGAACGAGACCCGCGACTGCGGCGTGAGGTCGAAGTCGGCGCCGATGCCGATCAATCTCAAGCCGGGGCCGTCGAAGTTGCTCTGGCCCAGCTCCTTGCTCGAGCGCAGGCTCGGGATCATGGAGTTGCGGCCGGTCAGCGCGACACCGCCGCCGCCGATCAGCGGCATGTTCTGGCGGATCCAGTAGCTGGTGTCGGCGCCGGCGAAGATCGGGTTCTCGAAGATGGCGTCGTAGCCGTTGGACTCGTCATCGTACGGGTCGTCGTCGCCGCTGACCCAGGCCGCGGAGCCGCGCACGCGGATCCAGTCGAAGTCCATCGAGGCCTCGGCGGCGAGGAAGCCAGCGTTGATGTCGGTTTCCTCGCCCACGAACACCCCGTCGTTGTCGCCGAAGGCGTAGTAGGCCGACACGGTGAGGTTGAGGCGACCGAAGTGGCCGTCGCCGTTGTAGCCGATGTAGGTGACGTCGTAGGTGCGCGGGCGCTCCTGGCCCAGCGAGGCCGGCCGCGAAATGAAGCCGTTCTCGTCGAAGAAGAACTCGTCCTCGCGGTTGCGGTTGTGGACGATGGTGCCCTGGCTGACGAAGCCCAGCACCGGCCAGTCCTGCCGGTAGAGGTTGGCGATGAAGATGTCGTCGTCGCGGAAGCCCTCGGTGACGTCGTTGAGGCCGGAGTTGGTGTCCTTCTCCACGCGCCGGAACCAGGCCAGGTTGTACTGCCAGAAGTTGTTGTCGCGGTTGCCGAACAGGCGCACGCCGAAGTTCAGATCCTGGAACAGGAAGCCGCGGAAGTCGGTGGAAAAAGGCTGTATGCCGATGCGCAGGGAGTCGAAGTCGTAGCGGTCGGACACGTCGCGCAGGTGCTTGTCGTAGAACAGCTCCTGGATGCCGACGTGGGTGTCGTTGCGGGTGCGGCCCACGCGCGGGTCGATCTCCAGCGCGCGCGCCTCGTCCACCTCCACGCGGCTGGCCTGGACGGCCAGCGTGAGCCGGAACTCGTGCGTGGGCGGCTTGAACACGGTATCGCCCTTGAACAGGATGATGCCGGCCAGGAAGGTCTGCGCCTGGATCACCTGGTCGATGCCGCCGAAGATGTCGATGCTGCCCGGGTCGGAGGTGCCCTGCGGGCCCACCGGCGTGGGGATGGAGCGCGGCTCCAGGATCGTGTCGGAGATGCCCAGCAGCGAGAAGAACCAGTCATCGCCCTTCAGCCACGGGATCTGCATGGGCTTGTCGCCCTTCCAGATATTCGTGTTGTAGGGGTCGTACCACGGGTAGTGCAGGCCAAGCGCTTCCATGATCCGCCAGCGGTCCGGCAGCGGCACGAACTCGCCTACCTGGTCCACCGGCGCGGGGCGCACGGCGCCTTCGTTGATGACTTCGTAGCTGGGCTGGTCGCCGGGCGGATGGCCGGGGCGGCGGCGCGGGAACACCGACTGGTCCGGGTCGTAGGTGGGCGCGGGCACCAGGCCGATCCATTCCAGCCAGGGCGTGTGCGTGCCGGCGCGCGCAGAGCCCGAGGCGCCGGCCAGGCCGGCGGCGATCAGCAGGGGCAGGGTACGGAGCTTGCTCATGCTCATTTCCCCTGGCAGACGTTCTGTTCGTCCGACCCGATGAACGGGGCTTGCGGACATTGCACGTAGCGCAGCCGGACGTTGCGCACGACCAGCTGGTCGGCGCGGATCGCCGGCGGCGCGTTGTTGACGGTGCCCAGGGCCGCGCCGGCGTTGTGCAGGCCCAGGAACGAGACCATGTCGTCCTGGTCCACGCCGTCGCCGGACACGCCGACGCCGCCCACCAGCACGCCGCCGCGGTAGATCGGCACGCTGCCGGGGAAGATCTGGATGCCGTTGGGCAGGCGCGTGCTGGCCTCGGCGGTGCCCGGGTCGCCCAGCACGGTGCACGAGCCCGGCGGCGGGTCCGGCAGCGGCACCGGGTTTTCCGGCGTGGGCGCGGGCGCCAGCAGGGTTTCGCCCAGGAACAGCGCCAGGCCGGACTGGTTGAGGTAGTGCGCCACGTGCAGGGCGAGCTGGTTGTAGACCAGGTCCAGCTGCAGGCCGTCGTGGAACGGGCTCCACTGCGCGAACGGCCGCGAGAACGGGCCCGACTGGTTGGAGATGATGCCGTCGGGGTAGAACGGCCGCGACAGGTTGCCGCCGGCGCGGTCGGAGAAGGCCACCGCGCCGTCGGCCAGGGCAGTCGGGTTGCCGATGAAATCGCGGACGCGGGTGACGTAATCGCCGATGCTGATGCTGTCGGTGACATTGAACACCACGCCCTGCGGCGCCAGCGTGGCATTGAGGTAGTTGACCTGCGGCGCGGCGAACAGGTCCGCGGCGGCGTGGTCGGCGGAGAAGAAGGCCGCCGTGCGCGCCTTCTGCAGCGACACGTCGATGCCGAAGATCGGCGCATCGCGGGTACGCGCCAGCGCCAGCACCACGCCGTTGCTGTCCACCACCGAGATGCTCACGCGCGCCGGGGTGCTGAGCGGGCGGCGGATCTGCGCGCGCGCGCGGTTGGCTATGTCCAGGGCCTCGTCGACGATGCGGCGGGCCTCCTCGGGGGTGAGCGCGCTGGCGCCGTCGGTGCCGGCGCGCGGCGGGTAGCGCGGATTGCCGTCGTCGTCCACCAGCACGAAGGCGTCGCGGCCCGGGTACAGCGCGGCCTCGGCGCGGATGCCCGACTCGGGCGCGCCGAACACGGTGCCGGGGATGATGGCGCCGTCGGAGTAGGCCGGTACCGGGATCAGCGTGCCGTCGGCGGCCAGGTTGCCGGTGGCGCCGCCGGCCACGGCCAGGTCGTCGAAATCCACGTCGCTGTAGCGGAAGGTCTTGCCGTCCACGGTGATGCGGTCGCCACGGCGATCGATCGGCGCGGCGAAGCCGAACGTGGCAGCCGTGGCGACCAGTTCGTCGAGGTCGCGGTCGAAGTCGCTGATCACCTCGTCCAGCGTGTAGGTGCTGTCGGCGATCACGCCCACGCCGCCGACCGGCACGCCGGCCTTGTACAGCGGGAAGCCGCCGGGGTCGGCCGACAGGCCCAGCGGGCTGCGGTGCGGGCCGGTGTTGGTGCCGCCGCCGGGGACGAAGCGGTTGACCAGGTCCGAGCACGGCAGCTGGCTGAACTGCACGCCGAACAGCGGGCCCGAGGGCGCGTTGAACTCGCCGGGGTTGAAGTGCTCCTGCACGATCTGGCTGGCCGTGCGGGTGGAGAAGGCGTTGCCTTCGCTGGACAGGTAGGCGCCGGTGATGGCCTTGGCGATCGCGGCCAGTTCGCTGGGCACGGACAGGTTCTCGAGGCCGCCGATCACCGGGCGGCCGGAGGTGATGGTGACCAGGGCGCCGGCGCCGGTCATGCGGTACACGCCCAGCACGTTGCCGACGCGGTCGACCACGGCGATGGTGGCGGGGCTGCCCTGGGCCTTGGCCTCGGCGACGGCCTGCGAGATCACCCGCGAGACCTCGGCGGCGGTCAGGAAGGAATCGGCGCTGACGCAGGAGCCGGTGCAACCCGGGCCGGAAGCGGCCGGGGGGGGTGCCGTGCCGACCGGGTCGGCCGTGTTGCTGCCGCCGCTGCAGGCGGACAGCGCCGCTGCAATGGCAAGCGCGAGACCTGCGTTGCACACCTTCCGCATGGCGGCGAACCCTCCCCAAGGTTCTTGTTGGGTGGCCGGCTGCACGCTCCCTGCCGGTCGCGGCCGATGATAACGCAATGTGTATGCGGAGTTGGACCCGCGTTATGGACTCCCTCCCTTTCGCGCAGCGAACGGGAGGGCTGGGGAGGGGTCGCGCGGCGCCAGCCGCGCGCGGAATGCTGCTGTCCGACGATCGCTCCCGTACGCACAAGCCGAGGCGCTCCGCCCGCCACCCCCTCCCGGCCTCCCCCTCCGCGCCTTCGGCGCGCACGTGGAGGAGACAAGCGGATGGACTCCCTCCCTTTCGCGCAGCGAATGGACTCCCTCCCTTTCGCGCAGCGGATGGACTCCCTCCCTTTCGCGCAGCGGCTGGACTCCCTCCCTTTCGCGCAGCGGTATGGACTCCCTCCCTTTCGCGCAGCGAAGGGGAGGGCTGGGGAGGGGTCGCGCGGCGCAGCCGCGCGCGGGGGCAGCCGCAAACCCCCAATCATTCGGCGAGGGGTCGCGCGGCGCAGCCGCGCGTGGGATCCCTCACAGGTCCCGCTGCAGCAGGTGCGCCGACTCGTGGTAGCCGTGGCATTCGGTGCACGAGCTGCCCAGCAGCCCGGTCCCGCCTTTCTCGCCGCCATGGCACTGCCGGCAGTTGGCGATGTCCGGGATCAGCACGTTGCGGCTCTCGTGCGAGCGCGCCGCTTCGTGGCAGTCGCCGCAGGCCATGGTGGTGTGGCTGCGGTGGTCGAAGCGGGCCTTGGTAAACCACACGCCGGCCACGCGCACCGGCGCGACCATCCACGGCTGGTCCACCTCGCGCCCGGGGCTGACCACGTGGCACACGCTACAGGCCTGGCCGGTGAACAGGCTCTCGCCCACGCGGCGGGCCTTGTCGCGGGCCCAGGTCAGCGCTTCCTGGCGGATTTCACGGGTCACCGGCTGGCCCGGGCGGCGGCGCGTACGCACCGAGTCGGGCGCGGTCGGGTCGCGGATTTCGCCGTCGAGCGCGCGGCGGGCGTAGAACTCGTCGAGCATGTACAGGATTTCCTGGATCTTCGCGTGCGGCACCTGGCGCTCGGGCTCGGTGATGTCGAAGGTCAGGCGGTGGCAGTCCTGGCACATGGTCTCGAAGTCCACCGGCAGCATCTTGGCGCCGCCGGGCTCGGGCGCATGGCAGCTCGCACACTGCAGCACGCGGGTGCCATCGGGCGCCTCGATGCCGGCCGGGTCCAGGTGGGTGTCGTGCGGGAACTTCAGACCCGAGCGCTCGTCCAGCGGCTGCTCGTTGAGCGAAACGCGCCGCGGCGTGTACTGCCCCTGCTCGTCCCAGGCCGGCAGGGTGACGGAAAACTGCGGGTGCGACCGGCCGAAGTCGGCGGCGTCTTCCAGTGTGCTGGCGCCGGCGGTGCGTTCGGGCAGGTCCTGGTGGCAGCCCGAGCACAGCGCCTGGTCGTTGCGGACCAGGGCCTTGGCGCCGTTGTGGTCGCGGTGGCAGTGCGCGCAGCGCGCCTCGCCCAGCTCGGGCAGGTTGAACTTCGCCGGGTCGGCGTGCGCCGGCGTGAGTGCGTGGCAGGTCAGGCAGGCATCGTCGCGCACCCAGCGGAACTCGACGGTATGACAGCTGGTGCAGTTGTGGCCGAAGAAGCGGTGCGCACCGGCCAGAGGACCGGCCTGCCAGGAGCTGCGCGAGGGCAGCGGCGTGGCCCGCAGGAAGCCGTCCACGGCCGGCGCGAAGTGGCCCATCAGCGGCAGCAGCAGCGCGAACAGCAGCACCACGCCGATTCCGATCCACGAGGGTGCGCGGCGTGCCAGCCAGGTTTCCGACAATGACGTGGCACGCAGCTTGGCGCGGACGTCGCCGCTGTCGGCGCGGTCGGCCTGCGAGATCTCCACGCCGCCTTCGAAATCCTGCGGCGGGGCGATCATCTCCAGCCGCGTGGTGCCGATCTCCACCACGTCGCCGGGGCTCAGCGCGGCGGTCTGGACGATGCCGCCGTTGACGCGCACGCCGGCCACGATCAGCGACTCGATGCGGTAGCGGCCGCCGCCGTCCAGGGTGATCCGGGCGTGCTGCAGCGCGGCGCGCACGTCGGAGACGAAGATCGCCTGGTCGGTGCCGCGGCCGATGGTCAGGGTGTCGCCGTAGTGGACGTCGTCCTCGTAGCTGAGCTGGGTCTTGCCCTTGCGATGGATGGTGCGGATCAGCCAGCGCATCGGATCACCAGTAGAAGAGGACGGTGAAGATGTGCGCGGTCAGCGCGGCGACCAGCGCGAACGACAGCGGCACGTGGATGTACAGCCAGATCTCCATCAGCGCCTGCAGCTGGATGTCGCGCGCTACACGCGAGGCCAGCGACTTCTTGCGCGTGAGCAGGTCGATCAGGCGGCGCAGGGTCTCGGTCTGCGTGTCGGTGGCCGAGCCGGCCAGGAAGTCGACCATCGCGAACATGGTGGCCTGCTGGTCGGTCTTCTGGGCGGCGCCCTTCTCGCGCCGATCGATCGCCTCGCGCAGCTTGGCCAGGGCGGCGTCGGAGGCATCGTGCGAATTCAGCTGCGAGAGCACGCCGCCGCCCAGGCGGGTCTTCTCGATCGAGCGCAGGACGATGGCGTGGATCTTCGGATCGACGGCGTCGGCCAGCACCAGGGCGTTCTGGTCGAGCTCGCCGATCTCCTCGAGCATGGCCTGGCGGCTGGCGTTCTCGCGGTTGCGCGTCATCAGCGCCGGGTAGCGCAGATAGGCGTACACGCCGAAGAAGCCGGAGAAGATCACCACCAGCATCAGCACCAGCGCCAGGGTGTGGATGTTCCAGCCGATCTGGAAGCCTGCGTGCAGCAGCACGATCAGGATCAGTGCGGTGCCCAGGTACACGTGCGCCGACAGCCAGCCGCGGACGCTGCCGGGGCCCACGTCGTAGCTGCGCTTGCGTACGCCCAGCAGGATCAGCCAGAGGATCAGCAGCGCGCCCAGGGTGCCCAGCGTGTAGCCCAGCCAGGTGCCGCCGTTGGGCGGCGCGCCGGCCGGATCGTGCAGGGCGTAGGCCAGCAGCATCACCGCCAGCACCGCCAGGGCGACCCAGAGCCAGCGCATGTTGGCGTGGGTCAGGAACGAGGCATGCATTCCGGATGTGTCTCCCTTTGCTCCGATCCGGGGTGCCTTACGCGCGGCTGCGCCGCGCGACCCCTCCCCAACCCTCCCCTCCGCTTCGCGCAGGGGAGGGGGCTGATCTTCTCCTCCCCCCGCGCGCCGCAGGCGCAGGGGAGGGAGTGTTGCCGGTCAGCCGCGCGCCTGCGCGTAGCTGATCAGTTCCTCGGGCGAGATGCGGATCGCCGCGCCGGTGGGGCAGGCGCGCACGCACTGCGGCCCGCCGCTGATGCCCTTGCACATGTCGCACTTGACCGCCTTCTTCTGCATCGGGTCGGCGTCCTTGGCGTAGGGCGACTCGCCCGGGCCCGGACCGGCGCCGAACAGCAGCCACGAGACCAGGCCCGGCTTGTTGCCCTTGCGGCCGGACATGTGGATCACGCCGTAGGGGCAGTTGCGCTCGCAGTTGCCGCAGCCGATGCAGTTGTCGGCGATGTAGACCTCGCCGTTGGGGGCGCGGTGGATGGCGTCGGGCGGGCAGTCCTTCATGCAGTGCGGATGCTCGCAGTGCCGGCACGAGGTGGGCACGTGCACGGTGCCGTAGGTCGGCCCGGCCTCGCGGTCCAGCCGCGAGGTGCCGCCGTGGGTTTCGGCGCAGGCCTTCTCGCAGTTGTCGCAGCGCACGCACAGCGACTCGTCGATCAGCAGCACGTCGGTGGCCTCGCCCACGCCCTGTCCGACCAGGAACGAGATCACGTCGCCGCCCGAGGGCATGCTCTGCATGGACAGGTTGGCGGCGGTGCGCTGGCGGTACTCGGCCTGCAGCGTCAGCCGCAGCACCGGGTCGCGCTTGAGCAGCTTCTTGAAGCCATCGGCGTCCAGGCGGATGGTCTCGGTGGCGATCGCGGCCTTGGCGGTGGCCGAGCGCTTGGCGTCGCCCAGCAGCGCCATCTCGCCCACGTAGTTGCCGGCGGGCACGTAGGACAGGACGATGTCGCGGCCGCCGATGTGGCGCGAGATCGTCAGCGAGCCGCTGCGCACCAGGTGCAGGCAGTCGCCGGGGTCGCCTTCGCTGAACAGCACGTCGCCGGCGGCGAAGCGCTCGATGCGCGCGGTCTCGACCACGTCGGTGAGCTGGTCATCGGCCAACTCCGGCGCGAAGCGCGAGCGGATGGCGCGGGTGATGAACTTCAGGTCGATGTCGCGCTTGACCGCATCGACCGAGTTGATCAGGCGGTTCATCGAACGGCGCGGGGTCTCGATCAGCACGCAGCCCTCGCCGGCCAGCACGGTGGCCGAGCGGCGGCGCCCGGAGATCAGGCTCATCTCGCCGAAGAACTCCCCGCACGCCAGGTTGATCGTCTTGCCGCTGGACTCGTCCACGACGATCTCGACGCTGCCCTCCACGATGCTGAAAAAGGTGTTGGTGTAGTCGTTGCGCTTGAAGATGGTCTCCCCGCGCCCCGGGACTCGGATCTCCGAGTCGATCATGAACTCGCGCAGCTGCAGCGGGGTGATGTGCGAGAGCAGGCGCACGTTCTGCTGTACGCGCGTGAGCGCCGCTCCGACGCTGGTGAAGCCGGGCAGCTTGCGGAACTTCTCGCGCAGCAGCGGTTCGTCGGCGGGCTCGACCTGCTCGCCCATGATGTACTCGACGACCTCGAAGCCCTGGTTCATCGCCTGCTTGATCAGCGGGTAGCCGCCCAGCGCGCCCACGATGTACAGGCCCGGGACGTTGGACTCGTACTGCGGGCTGATCGCCGGCACCGCGGCCGGGTCCTTGCTGGGGAAGACGATGCCGCACGACTCCACGAAGCCGCGCGGGGCAGTGGCGCCCAGGCGCGCGATCACGCGGTCGATCAGGATCTGGGCGCGGCCATTGGCGGTGGCCAGGGTGAGGCGGCCGGGCTTGCGACCCACGCTGAGCGCCTCGACCTTCTCCGGCCCGGAGCCGTAATAGCACTCGATGCGGCCGTCCTCGATGGCCTTGACGATCAGCCGCAGGTTGCCTTCCTTGGCGCGCGCGAACTCGTCGCGCCGGTTGACGATGATGACCTGGTTGTTGGCGGCCAGCGCAATGGCATTTTCGATGGCTGCATCGCCGGCGCCGATGACCACGATGGTCTCGCCGGAGTACTCGTCCGGATCGTCGAGCTGGTACTGGACGAAGGGCAGGTCCTCGCCGGGCACGCCCAGTTTGCGGATGTTGCCCTGCAGGCCGATGCCCAGCACCACCTTCTCGGCTTCGACCGGCGTGCCGCCCTTGACACTGAGCCGGAAGCCGCCGTCGACCTTCTCGACCTTGGTGACCTCGGAGCCGAAGCGCACGTTCACGCCCAGCTTCTGGACACCCTGGTCCCAGACCTCCAGGATCGCCTCCCGGGTGCCGGCCTTGAAGTCCACCGGCGCGCGCAGCGGCAGCACGCCGGGCTCGTCCATCACGTGCTTGCCCTTCTGGTAGCGGTAGATCGTGTTCGACAGGTGCTGCTCGGCCTCGAGCAGCACATGCGGGAGGCCGCGCTCGGCGGCGCGTGCCGCGGCGGACATGCCGCCCGGGCCGGAACCCACGATGGCGATCTTGACGCGTTCGGACATAACAGACGTCCCCGTGCCGTGAATCCGATCATAGCAGGGGATCGCGGGCGGTCCTGCAGCGCCGCCAGCGGCCGCGAACGGACGCGAAGCGCTTACACTATGGCGCCGCAACCACCTCGACCCCGCAAGGATGAACCAGGCGTACAGCAGGCTACGGGACGCACTCCCGAAACCGGGCAAACACGGCGGTCAGGCCTTTCCGACCGACGTGCGCCGGGTGCGCAACTGGGTCGAGCACCTGCCGCGCGCCAATCTGCAGGCGACGCTGCGGCAGGTGAGCGAGGCGCTCGAAGCCCTGCTGCAGGAGCCCCTGCGCGGAAACCGCCGCGCCGAGCTGCTCGAGGAGCTGCGCCCGCCCGCACTGGAGTGCATCGTCGCGCTGCAACGGCAGTTCGCCAGCGCCAGCCTGCCGCTGGGCGGGCGCCAGGCCGAGCAGGCCGCCAGCGCGCTGCATCTGCACGAGCTGCTCTCGCGCGGCTACGCCTTGGCCTGCGTGGAGATCACCGCGCCCGAGGGCCGGGTTCCAATGATGGGCGCCCGCGCCGTCACCACCGCCATCGAGCGCGGCATGCACCACGCTTTGCAGCGGCTGGCGCTGGCATACGAGATCTATTCCACGCCCCCGGCAGGGGCCTGGAGCGACCTGCACAGGCTGCACGCCGTGGCCGATGCCACCGCGGTGGCCGATCGTGCCGTTGCCGACCCGGCGCGCGGCGCCGACACCAGCGCGGCTATGGTCTATGCCCAGGCCGCACTGCTGGCGATCAGCAATCCCTATCGCTTCACGCAACGGGACCAGGCGGCCCTGTGGACGCTCACCCGCGACCTGGCCCCGAATTGCCGGGTCGACCGGGAACGACCGGCCGCCGGTGGGTTCGCGGTCCCGACCGGGGGCGACGAGGGCCCCGGCTACATCCCCGAGGAGCGCGTGGAAGTGGCCGAGGACGCGATGTGGCTGGACCTGGGGCTGCTGCCGGCCGCGCTGGATGCAGCCCTGCCGGGCGGCAGTGGTGGCGAGGTGCTGCTGCGCGTGGGCCGGGGCCGCGGCATCGTGGCGCCGACCGATCTGCTCCGGATGGTGCGTGCAAGCTGGGAACAGTCGGCCGCCCGCGGCCACCAGCGCATGGAGGCCGGGCACGTGCTCGATACCGTGGTCGGGCTCAGCTCGCTGCATTTCCACCTGGCCGGCCGCCAGGACTTCGATACGTTCATGCAGTTCGTGCGCGGCAACGTGGTGCGGGTCGAGAGTGCCACGGCGGCCTGGACCCACGCCTCGGTCAGTATGGGCGAGGTGCCGATCGCGCGTGCGCGGGTGCTCGACCAGAGCCTGGGCGGCTACCGGCTGCGCTGGGACTCCGACCAGCAGATCCGCGCGCGCGTGGGCGAGCTGATCGGGATGGCGGTAGCGGCCGAGGACGACCTGCGCGACTGGATGGTCGGGCGCGTGCGCTGGCTGCGCTACGAGCCCGACGGCGCCGTGCACGCCGGCATCGAGCTGATGGCCCGACGCGCCGTGGCGGTGGCCGTGCGCGGGCTCGACGGCCGCGGCGCGGCGATGCCGGCGGTGCGCGCGCTGCAGCTGGACGCCATCGCCAACCCCGGGCATGAAGCGGTGCGCCTGCTGGTGCCCACGGTGCTCGACGTCCAGGCCAGCCGCATCGAGATCGGCCGCGTGGGCGAGACCGTGGAGGCGTTCGAGACGCCGATGCCGGCCCAGTCGGTGTTCGAGCGCATGCAGGTGCTCGAGCACGCCGGTGACTACTACGTACTGGCGGCGCACTCGGCGGTCTCGAGGGTGGCATGAGCGCCACGGCGCCACGGCGCCGTTCGCGCCAGGTCGTGATCGACGGCGTGGCGGTCGGCGGCGATGCACCGGTGGTGGTGCAGTCGATGACCAACACCGATACCGCCGACGTGTCCGGCACCGCCAGGCAGGTCGCCGAGCTCGCGCGCGCGGGCTCCGAACTGGTGCGCATCACCGTCAACAACGCCGCGGCCGCGGCCGCCGTGCCGCACATCCGCGAGCGCCTGGACATGATGGGCGTGGCCACGCCGCTGATCGGCGACTTCCACTACAACGGCCACCAGCTGCTGGCCGACGAACCGGCCTGCGCGCAGGCGCTGGCCAAGTACCGGATCAATCCCGGCAACGTCGGCTTCGGCCGCAAGAAGGACCTGCAGTACGCCCAGCTGATCGAGTTGGCGCTGCGCCACGACAAGCCGGTGCGCATCGGCGTGAACTGGGGCTCGCTGGACCAGGCGCTGGCGACCGCCCTGATGGACGAGAACGCGAAACTCGCCCAGCCGCGCGACGCCGTGGAGGTGATGCGCGAGGCGCTGATCCGCTCAGCCCTGGATTCGGCGCAGCGCGCGCAGGAACTGGGGTTGGGCGCCGACCGCATCGTGCTCTCGTGCAAGGTCTCCGGGGTGCAGGAACTCATTGCCGTGTACCGCGACCTGGCCGCGCGCACCGACCATGCGCTGCACCTGGGCCTGACCGAGGCCGGGATGGGCAGCAAGGGCATCGTCGCCTCCACCGCGGCGCTGGCGGTGCTGCTGCAGCAGGGCATCGGCGACACCATCCGCATCTCGCTGACGCCGGAACCGGGGCAGTCGCGCACCGCCGAGGTGGTGGTCGCGCAGGAGCTGCTGCAGACCATGGGCCTGCGCGCATTCACGCCGCTGGTCACCGCCTGCCCGGGCTGCGGCCGCACCACCAGCACCTTCTTCCAGGAGCTGGCCAAGGCCGTGCAGGACCACGTACGTGCCCGCATGCCCGAGTGGCGGCTGCGCTACCCGGGCGCGGAGAACCTGACCCTGGCGGTGATGGGCTGCGTGGTCAACGGCCCGGGCGAGTCACGCCATGCCGACATCGGCATCTCGCTGCCGGGCACCGGCGAGGCGCCGGCCGCGCCGGTGTTCATCGATGGCGACAAGCGGCTCACCCTGCGCGGGGAGAACATCGCCGCCGAGTTCGTGGCGATCATCGACCGCTATGTCCAGGACAGGTACGGCGCGGACACCGGCACCGACACCGGCGAATGAGCCGGGCTGCGCCCGCCAGCCGCCTCCGATCCCCCTCCACACTTTGTAGGAGCGGCCGTTGGCCGCGATCGTCGAACCGAGGACCGTTGCGGCAGATCGCTC
>DASRZM010000087.1:0-88503 GCA_035686365.1 Lysobacteraceae bacterium
TGGTGCGCGAGACCGGAATCGATCCGGCCCTGCATCCCGGAGCGCGCTGGTTCGTGGACGCCTGGTACGTGGTGCGCGACGACCAGGACATCTTCAACACGATGGGCTGGCGCGAGGCCGTGCCGGTCTGGGGCGCGGGCCTGAGCCCGCCGCGCTGGGTCCTGCAGCTGCCCTCGGCGTTCACCGCCGGCACTGTGCTCGATGCCTGGCTGGCCGCTGCGCCGCTGTCGGAGTGGACCGGCCGGACACTGATCGACAGCGCCGAGGGCCGGGCGTTGGTGGCCGTACGCGCGCGCGACGAGGGCAGCCAGTACCGTTACGACTACGCGGTGATGAATCTCGACCTGACGCGCCCGGTCACCCAGGGCAGCGAACCGGACCTGGTAGTGGAACGCAACCTGGGGCTGGACGCCTTCGCTGTGACCGGCGCCGGAAGTGCAAGCATGTCCGAGGCAGGCTTCGAGGACGGCGATACCGACCCCGGCAACGACTGGATCGCCGCCACCGACGCACTGGGCACCACCTGGACTGCACCGCAGCCATCGGCCGAGCTGGCCTGGGGACAGCTGATGGGTTTTTCGCTGACCAGTGCCCACCCGCCAGGGGATGGCGGGCTGGCACTGAGGTTCGCCGAGGCGGGTTCGCCGGCAACGCTGACCGCGGCCGGCCTTGCGCCGGACGCCGCGAAGATCTTCAGCAGCCGATTCGAGTGAGGCCCGGCGGCCTCACTTCATGCGGTAGGTGATGCGACCCTTGGTCAGGTCGTAGGGCGTCATCTCGACCTTGACGCGGTCGCCGGTGAGGATGCGGATGTAGTTCTTGCGCATGCGCCCGGAGATGTGGGCGGTGACCACGTGCCCGTTCTCGAGCTTCACGCGGAACATCGTGTTGGGCAGGGTCTCGGCGACCACGCCCTCCATCTCGATTGAATCGTCTTTTGACATGCAGTCCTGGATCTGGGTTTGCGGGAAGTCCCGCAATATCGGGGCGCGGCATTCTGCCACGTTCGGCCGGGCAGTTGAAGGCCGGCGCTCACAGCTGTTCAGCGTCGACCTCTCCGAAACGCTCCGGCCAGTCGCCTTCGGCGCCCGGCTGCGAACACAGGCCGGTGATCCGCTCCACGAACCGGGCACGCGGGACCTGCATGCCGCCCATCACGCGCAGGTGCGCCGAATCGACCTGGCCGTCCAGCCAGGGCCAACCCCACTGGCGCAGGCGCAGGCACAGTCCCGCCAGTGCCGCCTTGGAACCGCCGGCCGCGGCGCTGAACATCGACTCGCCGAAGAACATGCGGCCGATCGCCACGCCGTAGAGCCCACCCACCAGCTCACCGGCGCGATCGAGAACCTCGATGGAATGCGCATGTCCCAGTTGGTGCAGATGGGCATAGCCCACGCGCATGGCGGGCGTGATCCAGGTACCGCCACCGTCGCGGCGTGGCTCGGCGCAGGCGCTCACGACGGCATCGAAGTCGCGGTCGGCGACGATGCGCCAGCCACTGCCGCGCAGGGCGCGCCGCGTGCGTCGCGACAGCCGGACGCCATCGGTCGGGACGACCAGGCGCGGGTCGGGCGACCACCAAAGGATCGGCTGGCCCTCCGAGTACCACGGGAAGATGCCGCGGCGGTAGGCATCGAGCAGCCGCAGCGGATGCAGGTCGCCGCCGACGGCGAGCAGGCCGTCGGGCTCGTCGAGCGCCTCGGTGACCGGCGGAACTCCCGACAGCGGGTTGTGTCCCAGGCGCGGCAGCCTGATCACGTGGCCTGGGTCCGGTACGGCGAGTGGGCGAGCAGGGTCTCACCGTAGCGCTGCGACCAGGCGCGCTCGCCCTGCAGCCAGTCGGCGATCGCGGCACGGAACTGCGGTTCGGCGATGTAGTGATACGAGCATGTCATCGCAGGCTCGAACCCCCTTTGCAGCTTGTGCTCGCCCTGGGCGCCGGGCTCGATCGCCTGCAGGCCTTCGGCGATCGCGTACTCGATCGCGCGGTAGTAGCACAGCTCGAAATGCAGGCCGGGCAGATCGACCTCACTGCCCCAGTAGCGACCGTACAGCGTGTGCCTGGAGCGCAGGAACAGCGCGCCGGCGACCAGGCGGTCCCCGCGACCGGCCAGCGCCAGCAGCATTGCGCGCCCGCAGCTTGCCGCCAGATGGTGGAAGAAAGCGGTGGACAGGACCGGCAGGTTGCCCTTGTCGGCGAAGGTCCCGGCGTAGAACCCGTGCATGGCGTCGAGTTCGTGCGCAGTGGCCTGGTCGCCGTGGACCAGGCGGATCTCGAGGCCATGTGCTGCCGCGTGACGCCGTTCCTGACGGATGTTCCTGCGCTTCTTGGAGGTCAGCGCATCGAGAAAATCGGCAAAATCGCGGTAGCCGCGGTTGCGCCAGTGGAATTGCCAGTCCCGGCGCTGGAGCCAGCCGTCTGCGGCCAGCGCCGCGGCATCGTCGGCATCGACGAAGTTCGCATGCACGCCCGAGACCCCGGTCCGCTGGCACTGGCCGCGCAGCGCCTCGACGAGCCGTGCGCGGCGGGCGCCGTCGCGATCGGGACCCACCAGCAGGCGCGGACCGGTCACGGGCGAGTAGGGCACCGCGCACAGCAGTTTGGGGTAGTAGTCCAGCCCGTGCCGGCGGTAGGCCTCGGCCCAGGCGTGGTCGAACACGAACTCGCCGTGCGAGTTGCCCTTCAGGTAGGCCGGAGCCGCCGCCACCAGCCGCTCGTCCTCGTACAGCGCCAGGTGGTGCGGGCGCCAGCCCCACTGCGGCCGCAGGCAGCCGCAGCGTTCCAGGCCTTCGAGGAAGGCGTGGGAGACGAACGGGTTGTCGTCCGGGCGCAGCGCGTCCCAGCTCGCGGCCGGGATTTCCGCGATCCGCGGATGGATGCGGACGTGGCGGTCCACGGGCCCCGCTTTACGCGCCTTCCTTGTCCAGGAACTTCTCGGCATCGAGCGCCGCCATGCAGCCTAAGCCGGCCGAGGTCACCGCCTGGCGGTAGACCTGGTCGGCGACATCGCCCGCCGCGAACACGCCGGCGGTGCTGGTGGCCGTGGCCATGCCGTCCTGGCCGGCGCGGATGGTGATGTACCCGTTGCGCATCTGCAGCTGGCCGTCGAACAGCCCGGTGTTGGGCGTGTGGCCGATGGCGATGAACACGCCGGTGACCGGAATCTCGCGGCTGTGGCCGCCGGCGGTCGCGCTCACGCGCAGGCCGGTCACGCCTGTGTCGTCGCCCAGCACCTCCTCGACCACGTGGTTCCAGACCAGTTCGATCTTGCCGGACTGGGCCTTGGCGAACAGTTTGGCCTGCAGGATCTTTTCCGCGCGCAAGGTGTCGCGGCGGTGCACCAGGGTCACCTTGCGGCAGATGTTGGACAGGTACAGGGCCTCCTCGACCGCGGTGTTGCCGCCGCCGACCACGGCCACGTCCTGATCGCGGAAGAAGAAGCCGTCGCAGGTCGCGCAGGCGGACACTCCGCGGCCCTTGAATGCCTCCTCGGAGGGCAGGCCCAGGTACTTGGCGGTGGCGCCAGTGGCGATGATCAGGGCGTCGGCGGTGTAGTGACCGTTGTCGCCCTGCAGCCGGAACGGCCGCTGCGAGAGGTCGGCCTGGTTGATGTGGTCGAACAGCACCTCGGTGTCGAAGCGCTGCGCGTGCTCGAGCATGCGCTGCATCAGGTTCGGGCCCTGCAGGCCTTCGACGTCGCCGGGCCAGTTGTCCACGTCGGTGGTGGTCATCAGCTGGCCGCCCTGCTGGATCCCGGTCACCAGTACCGGCTTGAGGTTTGCACGGGCGGCATAGACCGCGGCGGTGTAGCCGGCGGGGCCGGAACCCAGGATCAGAAGCTGGCAGTGGCGGGGCGTTTGGCTCGATGGGCTCATGTATAATTCCGGCCGCGCTCTGCGGCTCATCGTGGCTGGCGAAAAGCGACGGCTGCGGCACGTCGGCCGCGACTTTCCTGGTGTCGATTGCGGCGTCGCGCGAACACGCGACGCGGTGCAGCATGGGGGCAGTGCGCGGTCGAATCAAGCGGTCCACCACACGGCTGCGGTGGGCCGTGGCAACCACGGCCAGGCCCTTGCGCCTGGACTTTCCACGAGGAACACCATGCGTATCGGCATCCCCCGCGAAACCAAGACGCTCGAAGGCCGCGTGGCGCTGGTGCCCGCCGCCTGCGCCGATCTGGTGCGTCGCGGCCACGAGGTCTGGATCGAGGCCTCGGCAGGCATCAAGAGCGGCTTCCCGGACGCGCTCTACGAGGCGGCCGGTGCGCGCATCGCACCCGATGCCGCGGCGCTTTACGAGAAGGGCCAGCTGATCGTCAAGGTCAAGGAGCCGATCGCCGGCGACCTTGCGCACCTGCGCAGGGACCACCTGCTGTTCTGCTACCTGCACCTGGCCGCCGAGCCCGAGCTCACCGCCCGCCTGCTGCAGATCGGGCTGACCGGCGTGGCCTTCGAGACCGTGGAACTGGACAACGGCGACCTGCCGCTGCTGGCGCCCATGTCGATCATCGCCGGACGCATCGCCGTACAGATCGGCACCCACCTGCTGCACCAGCCTGCCGGTGGCAAGGGCAAGCTGCTCGGCGGCCTGCCCTCGACCGAGCGCGGCAAGGTCGTCGTGCTGGGCGCCGGCGCGGCCGGCGGCAATTCGGCGGCGCTGGCGGCCTCGGGCGGCGCCAACGTGATCGTGTTCGAGAAGCGGCAGGACCGGATGGCCCAGATGATGGCGCTGGGCGCCAACGTGACCGCACTGTACCCGTACGAGGAAACCATCGCCCGCGAACTGGCGAGCGCCGATCTGGTCATCGGCGCGGTGCTGATCACCGGGGCCAAGGCGCCGCACGTCATCCGGCGGCCGATGATCGCGTCCATGGAACCGGGCAGCGTCATCGTCGACATCTCGGTCGACCAGGGCGGCTGCGTGGAGACCACGCGGCCCACGACCTATGCCGACCCGACCTACGTGGTCGATCGCGTCACCCACTTCGCAGTCACCAACATGCCCGGCGCGGTGCCGCAGACTTCCTCGCAGGCGATCTGCGCGGCGATCCTCCCGTTCGTCTCGAAGCTGGCCACGGGCGACTGGCGCGACAGCCAGCCGCTGCTGCGCGGCATCAACGTAGCCGACGGCCGCATCGTGCATCCGGCCCTGAAGGACATGGCGGTCTGAGGGGCTGTCACGCCCAGCGATCTTTTGTGTCTATAATCAGCCATTAAGCTGACCTTTCTTAGGTAATATCTCACGGTGGCGCGCGCGAAATCCGAAGGCACGGCCGGCCGCGCCGGCCGCTGGGCAGGGACCCCGCGCCGGCTCTGGCGCGAGAGCCTGCTGCTGCTGCTGGTGCCGGTGGTGCTGTACCTGCTGGCCTGCCTGGCCAGCTTCGACCCGCGTGACCCGGGCTGGTCGCACGCCGGCACCCTGACCGGACAGGTGCACAATTTCGGCGGGCTGTTCGGCGCCTGGCTGGCCGATTTCAGCCTCTACTTCCTCGGGTACGCAGCCTACCTGGTGCCGGTGCTGCTGGCCGTGCTGCTGTGGGACGGGCTGGCCAGCACCGGCATGCGCGAGGGCGGCATCGCCCCGGCCTTGCGACTGGTCGGCTTCGTCGCCGTGATCGTGGCCGCGACCGGAATCGCCCAGGTCTACCTGGCCGCCGACCCGGACCTGCCGACCAGTTCCGGCGGCATCCTGGGCGGCATCGTCGGCACCGGGCTGCGCCACACCTTCGGCGAGCTGGGCGCCTCGCTGTTCCTGCTGGCGCTGTTCCTGGTCGCCATCACCCTGGCCACCGGGCTGTCGTGGTTCCGGCTGATGGACCGGGTCGGCGCCCTGGTGCTGGGCCTGGGCGGCGGCCTGGCACGCGCGCTGCGTTCGAGCCGCGACTGGGGCGCGGCGCGCGCGGCCAAGGCCGAGCGCGAGGAAGTACGCCGCAGCGACCAGGTCCGGCGCGCCCACCGCGACCCGGTCCGCATCGAACCCCAGCTCAAGCCGATCGAGAAGAGCGAACGGGCCGCGCGCGAGGCCCAGATCCCACTGTTCAACGTCGACCCTGACGGTTCGCTGCCGCCACTTTCGCTGCTGGACGAGCCGCGCGGGCACGCCGCCGGCTACTCGGAGGAAACACTCGAGACCCTGTCGCGGCAGATCGAGCTGAAGCTGCGCGACTTCCGCATCGAGGGCCACGTGGTGGGCGCCTTCCCCGGCCCGGTGATCACCCGCTTCGAACTGGAGCCGGCGCCGGGCGTGAAGGGCAGCCAGGTCTCGAACCTGGACAAGGACATCGCCCGCGGATTGTCGGTGACCAGCGTGCGCGTGGTGGACGTGATCCCGGGCAAGTCGGTGATCGGGCTGGAGATCCCCAACAGCTACCGGCAGATGATCCACCTCTCGGAGATCCTGCGCTCGAAGGAGTACGACAAGTCGGCCTCACCGTTGACGCTGGCGCTGGGCAAGGACATCGGCGGCCGGCCCACGGTGGTGGACCTCACGCGCATGCCGCATCTGCTGGTCGCCGGCACCACCGGTTCGGGCAAGTCGGTGGCGCTCAACGCGATGGTCCTGAGCCTGCTCTACAAGGCCACCGCGCGCGACGTCCGCATGCTGATGATCGACCCCAAGATGCTGGAGCTGTCGGTCTACGAGGGCATCCCGCACCTGCTGGCGCCGGTGGTCACCGACATGAAGGAGGCCGCCAACGGCCTGCGCTGGTGCGTGGCCGAGATGGAGCGCCGCTACCGGCTGATGTCGGCGATCGGCGTGCGCAACCTGTCGGGCTTCAACCGCAAGATCACCGAAGCGGCCGACGCCGGGCAACCGCTGCTCGATCCGCTGTTCACGCCCGATCCGGCGCTGGGCGAGGCGCCGCGCGAGCTCGATACCCTGCCGTACGTGGTCGTCATCATCGACGAGTTCGCCGACATGATGATGATCGTCGGCAAGAAGGTCGAGGAACTGATCGCGCGGCTGGCGCAGAAGGCGCGCGCGGCCGGGATCCACCTGATCCTGGCCACCCAACGCCCGTCGGTGGACGTGATCACCGGCCTGATCAAGGCCAATATCCCCACCCGCATCGCCTTCCAGGTCTCCAGCAAGATCGATTCGCGCACGATCCTGGACCAGTCCGGGGCCGAGACCCTGCTGGGCCACGGCGACATGCTGTACCTGCCGCCGGGCACGGCCATGCCCGAGCGCGTGCACGGCGCCTTCGTCTCCGATGAGGAGGTGCACCGGGTGGTCAGGTACCTGAAGCAGTCCGGCGGCCGGCCCGAGTACCTGGACGGTGTGCTCGAGGACGTGCAGTCGCTGGGCGAGGGCCAGGTGGTGGGACCGACCGGGCTGCCCGAATCGATCATCCGCGAGGACGACGAGTCCGATCCGCTGTACGACGAGGCCGTGCGCATTGTCACCGAGAGCCGGCGGGCGTCGATCTCGGGCGTGCAGCGACGACTCAAGATCGGTTACAACCGCGCCGCGCGGCTGATCGAGGCCATGGAGTCGGCCGGCATCGTCAGTGCCCCGGAGCACAATGGAGAGCGCACCGTGCTGGCGCCGCCGCCGCCGCGCTCGTGAGCCGGCGGTGAACGCCTGGGCGGCCTTTGATGTGCGGTTCAGGCGCCGCGGCCGAGACTGCGACCAGTCCTGCAGGGAAACATCGATGTCCACCCGGAGCATCCTGATCGCCGCACTGCTGGGTTCGACTGCGCCAGCCACGGCTCTCGCCGCGCTGCCGGCCCCGATGGCCGGCTTCAGCGATGGCCTGCAGCGCGCGCAGGCGCGCTTCGAGCAGCGCGTCTACGACGAACGCGGCGGGCTGCGCGAGCAGGCCTCCGGCACCGTGGCGCTGTCGGCGCCGCGGCTGTTCCGCTGGGAGTACCGGCAGCCCTACGAGCAGCTGATCGTGGCCGACGGAGACCATGTCTGGATCTACGATCCGGACCTGGAACAGGTGACGGTGCGCAGGCAGAGCATCGAGGAGCAGCACAGCCCGCTGGCCGCGCTGATCGATCCGGGTTTGCTCGAAGAGCAGTTCGAGGTGGCCACGCCGGTCCACGAGGACGGCATCGACTGGGTCGCCCTGCACCCGCGCAGCCAGGACGCACAGCTGCAATCGGCGCGCCTGGGTTTCTCCGGCGGCGAGCTGGTCCATATGGTCATGCACGACGCACTGGGCCAGCGCACCGAGATCGCCTTCTCGGGCTGGCGCCGCAATCCGGTGTTCGAGGCCGGGAGGTTCCGCTTCGTTCCGCCCGAGGGCGTCGACGTGATCGGGGAGACCATCGAGTCGGCCGAGGTTTATCCTCTGGACGAGTGAAGCCGACCGCCACCGATCTGTTCGACGACGCCGAGGCGGCGCAACGGCCATTGGCCGAGCGCATGCGTCCGCGCACGCTCGAGGAAATGGTCGGGCAGCGGCGCCTGCTCGGTCCGGACGCGCCGCTGCGGCGCGCGATCGAGGCCGGCCGCGTCTACTCGATGGTGCTCTGGGGCCCACCGGGTTGCGGCAAGACCACCCTGGCCCGGCTCCTGGCGAGCTACGGCGACGCCGAGTTCCGGTCGGTGTCGGCGGTGCTCAGCGGCCTGCCCGAGGTCCGCAGGATCCTGGCCAAGGCCGAGGCCAACCACGCGCGCGGTCGCCGCACGGTCCTGTTCGTCGACGAGGCGCACCGGTTCAACAAGGCGCAGCAGGACGCTTTCCTGCCGCACGTCGAGCGCGGCTCGATCCTGTTCGTCGGCGCCACCACGGAAAACCCGTCCTTCGAGCTGAACTCGGCGCTGCTCTCTCGCTGCCGGGTGCACGTGATGGACGTGGTGGCAGTGGAGGACATCGTGCTGACACTGCGACGCGCGCTCGCGGACGGGGAGCGCGGGCTCGGCGCCAGTGCGATCCAGGTGCCCGACGAGCAGCTCGGACTGATCGCCCGGGCCGGCGACGGCGACGTGCGGCGCGCGCTGACGTTGCTGGAGATCGCCGTGGAACTGGCCGCGGGCGAGGGCGCCGACGCGCTCTCGAACGACACCCTGTTACAGGTGCTGGCCGATCGCACCCGGCGCTTCGACAAGGGCGGCGAGCAGTTCTACGACCAGATCTCGGCACTGCACAAATCGGTGCGCAGCAGCGACCCGGACGCGGCCTTGTACTGGTTCGCCCGCATGCTCGACGGCGGTGCCGATCCGAACTACCTCGCGCGCCGGCTCACGCGCATGGCGATCGAGGACGTCGGGCTGGCCGATCCGCGTGCCCTGCAGCTGGCGCTCGCGGGGTGGGACAGCTACGAGCGCCTCGGCAGCCCGGAGGGGGACCTGGCGCTGGCCGAAGTCGTCATCTACCTGGCGGCGACCGCCAAGAGCAATGCCGCCTACGTTGCGCTCGGCGAAGCCCGCGCCGACGTTGCGGCGCACGGCACCCTGCCGGTGCCGCTGCACCTGCGCAACGCGCCCACCGGCCTCATGAAGCAGCTCGGCTATGGCCGCGGCTACCAGTACGACCACGAGGTCGAGGGCGGCGTCGCGCTGGATCAGGCGTGCCTGCCCGATACCCTGGCGCAGGCGCTGTACTACCGCCCGACCGGGCACGGGCTCGAACAGCGGATGGCCGAAAAGCTCGATGCACTGCGTGCGGCACGCAAGGCAGCGCGGGACACGTCGCAAAAGGAAGGCTAGCAGGCTGTTGAAAAACAGCCTGCTAGCCCCCGTCCATGGACGGCGGCGCGGCGAAGCAAGCGCACAAGCGCTTGCGTCGCCGGGAGCGAGTCCGGACATGTGGGCGCCGGCCGTGGCGCCCCGCTGCACCGCGGCTTGACCGCCGGACGGAGTCGAGCGCAGGCTCGTCCGCGGCCGCTGGGGCCAGGTCCATGGGGAGAACCGACATGCGTGTGTTCGTGGCCGGCCTGCTCGCCGGCATCGTGCTGATGGTCTGGGGGATGCTCGCGCACATGGTGCTGCCGCTCGGCATGACGGGATACAAGGCGCCCAGCGACGACGCCGCGGCGCTCTCGGCACTGCAGGCCTCGTTGCCCGAGGAGGGCGTCTACATGCTGCCGTGGATGGACGAGTCGCAGTGGGGCGACGAACAGGCCATGGCGGCGTTCGGCGAGCGCAGCCGGAGCAACCCGTACGCGTGGGTGGTCTACAACCCGCAGGGGCGCGACAGCACTTCGATGGTTCCGATGCTGGCGGTGCAGTTCGCCACCGTCCTGCTGGCCGGTGTGCTCGCGGCATGGGTCGTGTCGTTCGCCGCGGTGGCGCTGATGCAGCGCGCACTGATGGTCACGGCGATGGGCGTGTTTGCGTGGGTTGCGACCAACGTCCCGTACTGGAACTGGTATCGCTTCCCGCTCGACTTCACGCTGGCCGCGCTCGCCGAGCACGCGATCGGCTGGTTCCTTGGCGGTCTGGCGATCGCCTGGTGGCTGGGCCGGAGGCCGGCCGCAGCCTGACACGTGGCACGGAGCCGCGCCCGGGCAACCGTGGCGCGGCTCGTCCCGGCGGCACATCCTCGTGCTGCCGCATCGCGCACGCAGGCGCGGGTAGGCGCAGGCAGTCGAGCATGCCGCTGCCGCCGTTGCCTCCCCATGCACCGGACGCGGATAATGGCGCGCTTTCCGCTCCGGATGCTGTCGCGATGCTAGATATCGGCCTGTTGCGCAGCCAGCCCTCGCTGGTCGCCGAACGCCTGGGAACGCGCGGTTTCGTGCTCGACCTCGAGGCATGGGAGACGCTCGAGGCGCGCCGCAAGGCACTGCAGACGCGCACCCAGGAACTGCAGCACCAGCGCAACGCCCGGTCCAAGGCCATCGGCCAGGCCAAGGCCAAGGGCGAGGACGCCTCCTCGCTGCTGGCCGAAGTGGCCGGGCTGGGCGACGAACTCAAGGCCAACGAACAGGCGCTGGCCGCGCTGCAGGCCGAAATCGATGCACTGCTGCTGGGCATCCCCAACCTGCCGCACGAGTCGGTGCCGGCCGGCCGCGACGAGCGCGACAATATCGAGATCCGCCGCTGGGGCGAGCCGCGCGGGTTCGGCTTCGAGGTGCGCGACCATGTCGCCCTGGGCGAGCGCCACGGCTGGCTCGACGCCGAATCCGGAGCCAGGCTTTCGGGTGCCCGCTTCACCGTCATGCGCGGCGCGCTGGCGCGGCTGCACCGCGCGCTGGCGCAGTTCATGCTCGATCTGCACGTGGGCCAGCACGGCTATACCGAATGCAACGTGCCGCTGTTGGTCAATGCCGAGTCGATGCTGGGGACCGGGCAGCTGCCCAAGTTCGCCGAAGACCTGTTCGTGACCGCAGTCGGCGAGTCGCCGCGGTACCTGATCCCGACTGCCGAGGTGCCGCTGACGAACCTGGCACGCGATTCGATCCTCGAAGCGGACCGGCTGCCGGCATGGTTGACCGCACACACGCCGTGCTTCCGTGCCGAGGCCGGCAGCTACGGCAAGGACGTGCGCGGAATGATCCGCCAGCACCAGTTCGAAAAGGTGGAGCTGGTGGCGCTGACCGCGCCGCAGCATTCCTACCAGGCGCACGAGGCCATGCTCTCGCACGCCGAGGCCGTGCTGCAGCGGCTCGGGCTGCCGTACCGCGTGGTGCTGCTGTGCACCGGCGACATGGGCTTCGCCGCCGCCAAGACCTACGACATCGAGGTCTGGCTGCCGGGGCAGGGCGCCTACCGCGAGATCTCCTCGGTCTCCAACTGCGAGGATTTCCAGGCACGGCGGATGCAGGCGCGCTGGCGCAACCCGGACACCGGCAAGCCCGAGCCGCTGCACACGCTCAATGGTTCCGGCGTCGCGGTCGGCCGCGCGCTGATCGCGGTCATGGAGAACTACCAGGCCGAGGACGGGTCGATCGCAGTGCCCGAGGTCCTGCGCCCGTACATGAGCGGTGCCGAGCGCATCGTCTGAGGGCTGGGCCTCGCATCCGCCCCGCCCGGGCGGTACTCTGCCGCGGCATGGATCGAAGTCGATGGAGAGGTGGCCGAGTGGTCGATGGCACCGGTCTTGAAAACCGGCAATCCGCAAGGATTCGTGGGTTCGAATCCCACCCTCTCCGCCACCCCCCCGTTGCAACCAGCCGCCCCCTGAAATACCTTCCGCCCCGGGGGTGCTTTCCAGCTTTGGGGGAAATCCGATGATCCGTGTCTATCTGGTCGACGACCACGCGATCGTGCGCGCCGGTGTCGCCGCGATCCTGGCCGACCGTACCGATATCGAAGTGGTGGGCAGCGCCGCTTCGGGCGAAGAAGCGCTGCCGGAAATCCGCCGCCTCGATCCCGACGTGGTGCTCTGCGATCTGCACCTGCCGGGCATCAGCGGCCTGGAGGTCACCGAGCGCATCGTGCGCGGCCAGTACGGACCGCGGGTCGTGATCCTGTCGGTCCAGGAGGAAGGGCCCTACCCGCGGCGGGTTCTGGAAGCCGGCGCGAGCGGCTACGTGACCAAGGCCGGCGAGGCGACCGAACTGCTGCGCGCGATCCGCGAAGTCGCAGCCGGCCGGCGCTATCTCGGGGGCGAGGTCGCACGGCAGCTGGCGCTGTCGGCCCTCAGCGGCAAGGACAACCCGTTCGACACGCTCTCACCGCGCGAACTGGAAGTGGCCCGCCACATGGCGCGCGGCAATCGTACCTCGCAGATCGCCGACTGCCTGAAGCTGAGCCCGAAAACCGTGGCCACGCACAAATACAGGCTCTACGAAAAGCTCGGCATCGGCGACCCGGTCACCCTGGCCCGCCTGGCCTCGCAGTTCGGCGTGGTCTGACGGCCGCGCCCACGCCGGTCGGCGCGGGCGCAGGCTCATTTCATCCGGTGCCGCCTGGTCCATCGGCGGGCCGGGGCGGCGGCGGTGCCGGCGGCGGCTCGCGACGGGTGTCCTGCTCGCTGCCGTGCTCGGACGGACGGGCCGGCTCGCCGGCCGCCGTCGTGGAGTCGACCGGGCGCTGGGCCGGCGGCGGCGGGTCCTCGCGGCGTGGTTCGGAAGCCGGTGCGATCCCTGCCGGGCGCGCGGTCTCCACGCGCGGCGGCTCGACGGTACGGACAGGCGCCGCCTCCACGGGCTTGGGCGCCGGGGCCGGCGGTGGCGCCTGGGTCGTCACGGGCGCGACCGGAGTCGCGGGCTCGCCAGGGTGCGGCGCCGGAACCGGTGACGGGTCCCGGACGACCGACTCGCGCACGGCCGACGTCTCCGCAGCAGGCGATTCCCGCCGCGTCGGTGCGGTCTCGGGCTCCGCTGCTGCGCCCGGCTCGGGCTTCGGTCTCGAAGGCTCCGGCACCGATGGCGCCGCAACGATTTGAGCGGGCGCGACTGGCCCGGGGGCCGCGGGACCGCGCATCGGGGCTGTCGACCCGGCGTGGCTGCCGGGGTCCGTCGCAATGGGCGGTGGCGCGCCGGTCCGGGACGATGGCGTCCCGTCGACCGACACAGGTGCCGGCTCGGGCACGACCGCTTCGGCTGCACGTTCGTCGCCCGCGGGGCGCTCGCTCCGGGGCTGCCGGCGGCGCGAACGGGGCTGCGCCCGCTCCGGCGCGCTGGAAGGCTCCTCGTCCTCGAAGTCCAGCCGTGGCTGGGACGGCGGGGCTTCGGGCGCTGCGCCGCCGGCTGCACCGGCCGCACGCTTGCGCCGGCGTCCGCCGCGACGGCCGCGACGGCGCTTGCCCGGTTCCATCGCGGACTTGTCGGCATCGGCGTGCTCGGTCACCTGGCTTGCCGCGACCTGGCTTGCCGCGACCGGTGCGGCGCTGGGTTCGGGACCGGCGACAGGACCGGCCAGAGCGGGTTGCGACTGCGCCGGCTGGTCGGCCACCGCGGCAGCGGTCTCGGGCTGCTTCGGCGCCTGCTCCCGCTCGCGCCTGGCGCGCGGTGGACGTGCCTCGCGGGTCTTGGACTGCTTGCCACGATCGCGACCCTCGCCCTCGAAGCGGCCGCGCTCGGTGCGCCGCCGCCCTTCGCCACGTGTGCTCTTACGCGGTTCGCCGCGCCGCGCGTCCCGGTCCGTGGAGCGGGCGGACGCCGTTGCCGGCCGCGGCTTCGAAGCGGCCTGGGCCGCAGGTGCGGCGCCTCCCCCGCGGAAAAAGCCGAGGATGCGCGAGAGCACGCCGGCCCTGCCGGCGCGCGCGGGCGTTGCGGCCGGGCCCTGGACCTCGGATTCGTACTCGCGCACCGGTGCAGGCTGGACTGGCCTGACCGCGGTCACGGCAGGCGGGTCCGGGATGTTCAGGTGGGCGCGGGTCAGGGTGTGGGTTTCGAGCTTGCGCGGCGTCGTGCGCTGGTAGCTGGGCCGCGCGGTCTCCTCGCCTAGCTCGTTATCGCGCAGGCGCGTGACCTCGTAGTGCGGGGTCTTGAGCTGCCCGTCGGCCACGAGCACGATCGGCGCGTCGTGCCGGCCCTCGATCTCGCTGAGCGCCCGGCGCTTTTCGTTGAGCAGGTAGTTGGCGATCTCGATGGGCGCCTGCACCAGCACCTGGCCGGTGTTCTCCTTCATCGCGTGCTCTTCGAGCAAGCGCAGGATCGACAGCGACAGCGACTCCACGCTGCGGATGCGGCCGTGGCCGGAGCAGCGTGGGCACACTTCCTGGGTGGCCTCGCCCAGCGACGGGCGCAGGCGCTGGCGCGACATCTCCAGCAGGCCGAAGCGGGAGATCCGGCCGACCTGGACGCGCGCGCGGTCGTGCTTGAGCGCCAGTCGCAGGCGCTCCTCGACCTCTCGCTGGTGGCGGCTGGAGCCCATGTCGATGAAGTCGATCACGATCAGGCCGCCCAGATCGCGCAGCCGCAGCTGCCGGGCGATCTCGTCGGCCGCCTCCAGGTTGGTCTGGAACGCGGTCTCCTCGATGTCGCTGCCCTTGGTGGCGCGCGCGGAGTTGACGTCGATCGAGGTCAGCGCCTCGGTGTGGTCGACCACGATGGCGCCGCCGGCGGGCAGGCGCACCTCGCGCTCGTAGGCGTTCTCGATCTGGGTCTCGATCTGGAAGCGGTTGAACAGCGGCGTGGCGTCGCTGTAGCGCTTGAGCTTGCGCAGCTGGTGCGGCATCACCTGCTGCATGAAGTCGACCGCCTCCTGGTACATGGCGTCGTTGTCGATCAGGATCTCGCCGATCTCGGCGCGCAGGTAGTCGCGCAGCGCCCGGATGATCAGGCGGCTTTCCTGGTAGATCAGGAACGGGGCAGGCCTGGACAGGGCCGCGTCGGTGATCGACTTCCATACCTGCAGCAGGTAGTCCAGGTCCCACTGCAGTTCCTCGGCGTCACGACCGACGCCGGCGGTGCGGATGATCACCCCCATGTCGTCCGGGATCTGCAGCGTGTCCATCGCCTCGCGCAGCGCCTGGCGGTCTTCGCCCTCGATCCGGCGGGAGACGCCGCCCGCGCTCGGGCTGTTGGGCATCAGGACCATGTAGCGGCCGGCCAGCGAGATGAAGGTGGTCAGCGCCGCGCCCTTGGTGCCGCGCTCCTCCTTGTCGACCTGGACGACGACTTCCTGGCCTTCGCGCAGCAGTTCCTTGATGGCCCCCTTGCCGGGGTCCACACCGTCCCGGAAGTAGTCGCTGGAGACCTCCTTGAGCGGCAGGAAGCCGTGGCGGTCGGCGCCGTACTCGACGAACGCGGCCTCCAGGGAGGGTTCGATCCGGGTGATGCGGCCCTTGTAGATATTCGACTTCTTCTGCTCCCGCGAGGGATGCTCGATGTCGATGTCGTACAGGGTCTGTCCGTCGACGATGGCGACGCGCAGTTCCTCCTGCTGCGTCGCGTTGATCAGAATCCTTTTCATCAATCATTCCTCACGCGCTCAACCGCGAGGAACGCCGGCGTAATGTATGGACCCGTCGCCATGGCGGCGGGTCTGCACGAAACTCCAGCGCTACGGATACCGGCAGGCGAGAGCCTGCGGGAGCGCTCAATGAAACCCAGGACCGGACCGGCGCATGCGCAGGTCCGGCATCCAATCGGCCGGGTCGGTGCGCCCAACAGCCCGCACCCTCCGACTCGGCGAGTCCGCCCCGATTGCGCGGTACAGGGCCGGAGCCGCTACCATGCCCGTTACGGGCGGCGGCCAACCGCTGCATCACACGATCCGCGGGAATTGCGTTGCCTGCCGTAAGTTTTTGAGCGGGCAACGGAATCTGGACGATTCTCGCGGCGGCCAGTTTAGCAACGAGACCCGATGGCGGCAATCGGTCCAGCGCCGCGCGTCCGCAACGAGACGATCGAGCCCGATCGCGCCGGACAGCGCCTCGACAATTTCCTGCTCGGAGCGCTCAAGGGCGCCCCGCGCAGCCTGGTCTACCGCCTGCTGCGCTCGGGCCAGGTCCGGGTCAACGGTCGCCGGGCCAGGCCGGGCCAGCGGCTGGAGGCAGGCGACGTGGTGCGGATACCCCCGGTCCGGCTGGATCCGGAGCCGGAGGCACGGGCCGCCGGAAGCGCACGGCTGCAACTCATCGAGTCGTGCATCGTGCATGAGGACGAGCGCCTGCTGGCGCTGGACAAGCCCAGCGGACTGGCCTCCCACGGCGGCAGCGGCATCGACTTCGGCGCGATCGAACTGCTGCGGCAGTCGCGGCCGGAGGAGTCGCTGGAACTGGTCCACCGGCTCGATCGCGACACCAGCGGCCTGCTGGTGGTCGCCCGCAAGCGTTCGGCCCTGCTTGCGCTCCAGACTGCCATGCGGGGAGGACGGGTGGCCAAGCGTTACCTGGCCTTGCTGACCGGTCGCCTGGCGGGCGATCGCTTCACCGTCGATGTGCCGCTGTCGCGCGCGCGCGAAGTCGGCGGCGAACGCATGGTGCGGGTCGAGCACGAAGGCAAGCCCTCGGTCAGCCACTTCCGGCTGATCGAGCGCCGCGGCGGCCACAGCTACACCGAGGTGGGGATCGACACCGGCCGCACTCACCAGATCCGTGTGCACGCAGCGCACATCGGCCATCCGGTCGCCGGCGACGACAAGTACGGGGACCGCGAGATCAACCGGCGGCTGCGCGAGAGCACCGGCCTGCGGCGCATGTTCCTGCATGCGGCCAGCCTGGAATTCGAGCTCGGGCAGACCTCGTACCTGCTGTCGGCACCGCTTCCTGCGGACCTGTCCGAAGTGCTCGATGCGCTGGGCTGAGCCCGCGACCGCACCTGGGGAGGGTCCGGACGAGTCGATCCCGGATCGGTCCAGCCCCTCCGTCGGATCCAGCACTTGTGTGCCCGATCCGCGAACGCGCCATTCATGTCGCGCAAACCCCGGTTCCGGTTCAGAGCTTCCCTAGTACGCCGCCGGGATCAGGAAGCGCCCGCCGACCTCGGCCGAGCGCAGGATTCCCGATGGCAGCAGCAGCAGCATCGCGCTGCCCAGCACGATATGCGAGCACACCAGAGGCAGCACGGCACGCTCGCGCAGGCCCAGCCAGGCCCAGGCCATACCGGCGGTCATCGTGCACAGCATCAGCGCGAAGTTCGGCGTGTGCAGCAGCCCGAAGGCGATGCCCGCCACCACGCAGGCGACTGTGGCCGAACCGGTTCGCGCCCGCAGCGGGGGGACGATCGCATGCAGCAGCAGCACCTGCTGCAGCGCAGCCCACAGTGCATAGCGGCCCAGTCGCCCGCCCATGCCGGGCGGCCATCCCGGCCACTCGGGGCGGGCAGCCACGAACCCGACAGCCGCCACGATCAGCGCCAGGCCCGCGGCGGTGAGCACCAGTGCGCGCAGCCACGCGCGGGCGCTCCCCGACAGGCGCATCGGGCCCGCATCGGACGGGTTGAGCAGTGCGGCCGCCAGGATTGCCGCGAACGCCACCACCACCGGCCATTGCGTTTCCACTCCGGGATAGCCCAGCGCGAACAGCGCAATGCCCGGCAGCAACCAGAACGCGAGTCCCTGGTGGCCGGGCGGGGCGCGTCGGATCCTGCGCCATGCGGCGCGGGCCAGTGCGATCGCGCCCACCCCCAGCAGCACCCAGGGAACCGGTCCATTGCGGGTGCCTGCATACATCCGCGCCCGCCCGGGCACGTGATGGCGCGGCACCACGATGGCGGCGGGCAGGGCCGAGAGCAGGTCGTCGCGCCACGCCAGCAGCGATTCGACCCGGACGAACGCGGCTGCGCGCACGATCGGAACCGGATCACGGCACCGCTCGGCGCTGGTCCGGGCAGGTCGCGTGCCGTGGCAGACGGTTCCCGGCGGGTCGACCCAGGGCGCCGGGACGAAGCGCACCTCCTCGATGTAAACGCCCGTGCGGTGGTCGGTCAGCAGCTGAAGCGTCAGAGCGGTCGCGCGTGCGGGGGCCGCGTCGGCGAACCGCAGCGTCAGTCGTCCCGCGCCGGGCGCCAGCGTGGCCACGGCGACGGCGACCGCGGTGGAGCCGGCTGCCGGGGTCACGTCCAGTCGCACGCGCAACGGCGCGTCGGCGCGGATCCCGATCTCGACCGTGTCCAGGACCCGCAACGGCAGTTCCCGTCCGCGCAGGTTCAGCGAAAGCCCCGCGTGCCCTTCGACGGTCAGCGACAGCGCGCCGTCCCGGAACACGGCGTCGTCGATCCCCTGGCTGCCCGGGCGAACCAGGTCGCCGGGCCGGTCCAGAGACCAATGCCAGGGGCTGCCGCCGCCGGCATAGGCCGCAAGGTCGTCGCGCGCGCGCGCCGCCAGCAGCCCCTCGACGACGAACCACGACAGCAGCCATGCCAGGACCACGCCGAGCGCCGCCAGCGCGACCGGGCGCAGGGCGCGCACGAGCCGCATCTCAGTCCGGTGCGCCGGCCGCCAGCTGCTCGGCCTTGGCCGCGCAGATCAGGTCGTTCTCGGAGATGCCGCCGACATCGTGCGTGGAATAGCGCACCAGTACGCGGTTGTATCCGACCTCCAGGTCGGGATGGTGGTCCTGCACATGGGCGATCCAGGCCAGTGCGTTGACGAACGCCATGGTGCGGTAGTAGTCGGCAAAGCCGAAGCGCTTGGAAAGCGCCTGGCCGTCTTCCGCCAGCGCCCAGCCGGGCAGGGCGGACAGATCCGCTTCCACGGCCTGGCGATCCAGGCGGTGCCCGCTGCCCTTGCGCGGGCGGCATTGGCCCGCCGCCAGTTCCTCGAGCCTGTTCATGGATGCCTCCTCGCACGGGTCAGTGGGCGGCGAGCATATCAGCGCCCATTGGGCTGCGACTCACGCAGGTGGGGCTAGAATCGACGTTCTGCCGCCCCCATTCGTTGGCCATGCTCGACATCAGCCAGAACGCACAACTCCATTTCCGGCGCCTGCTCGAGAGCCAGGGCGGGGATGCCGTGGGCATCCGGATCACCGCCGTGAACCCGGGTACGCCCCGGGCCGACTGCCGGCTGGAGTTCTGCGAGCGCGAGGAGCTGTCCGGCGACGAGTGGCAGATCGAATGCGAGGGCTTTTCGGTGTTCGTGCCGACCGACAGCGTGGACTTCCTGGCCAGCGCCGAGATCGACTACGTCAGCGAGGGCGCCAACGCACAGCTGACGATCCGGGCGCCGCGCCTGCGCGGCGAGGCGCCCGACGGCGACGCCAGCCTGGTCGAGCGCGTGCGCTGGGTGCTGGATTCGGAGATCAATCCGCAACTGGCCTCCCACGGTGGTCGTGTCGCCGTGGAGCAGGTCGGAGCCGACGGCGTGGTCGTGCTGCGCTTCGGCGGCGGCTGCCACGGCTGCGGCATGGTCGATGTGACCCTGCGCGAAGGCGTCGAACGCACCCTGCGCGAACGCGTCCCCGAGATCACTGCCGTGCGCGACGCCACCGACCACGACAGCGGAACCGACCCCTACTACCGCCGCCAGGCCTGAGCCCCCCGGCACATGGCGCGCCGACGCATCGCTCGAGGCCGCCGTGGTCCGCATCGAGCGCGGTCGAGACCAGGCCGTGCGCAGCGTGCACCCGGGCGCGATGCGCCCGGTGCAGTCATCTGCCGGGGCCCGCACGGGCCCTGGCAGGTCGCGGACTAGTCGCGATGGGATCTGCCCACGTACGCCTGCGCCAGCGTATTCAGGTGCACCCGTTCGCCGTTGCGCAGGAACGGGGCCAGCAGCATCATCACCTGGAAGATGCCGCGCCGGATCGCCTCGCTCTCGTCGCGGTCGCCACGCACCGAGGAGAAGTTGAGCCAGAAGGTGGCGACCACCAGGATATTGGTCGCGGTCGCCTGCAGCTCGTCGGCACTGGCGCGCATCACGCCGGCACGCACGAGCGCGCGCATGACCTGAAGTGCATTTTCGCTGGCGCGCCGGATGATGCGGGCATAGTGCATCCGCAGCTTGCGGCTGCGGCTGAGGATGTCGACCAGGTCGCGGAACAGGAATCGGTAATCCCAGATGCACTCGAAGACCAGGTGCAGCTGCAGCCACAGGTCCTCCAGGTCGGGCGTACGCGATTCGGGAGCCACCAGCACGCGGTCGATCCGGTCCTCGTAACCGGAGAACAGCTGCTCGATGATGTCTTCCTTGTTGCGGAAGTGGTAGTACAGGTTGCCCGGGCTGATCTCCAGTTCGTCGGCGATATGGTTGGTCGTGACGTTGGGCTCGCCGTGCTCGTTGAACATGGCGAGGCTGGTTTCCAGGATGCGCTCGCGGGTGCGGCGCGCCATCGGCAGGCTCAGCCGGTCAGGCGTTCGACCTGGGCCACGTACTGGCGCATGGCCTCCTCGCGGTCCGTGCCCTTGACCTTCTCCCATGCCTCGTACTTGGCCGTGCCCACGAAGTCGAAGAAGCCGGGCTTCTCGCCCTTGATGTCGCCCTCGGTGGCCTGCTTGTACAGTGCATAGAGCCTGAGCTTGACATTGTTGTCGGGCTCATCGTCGAGCTTCTGGACGTCCTGGGCTGCCTGCTGGAATCGGGCTTCTAGATCGGACATGGAACGGGCTCCGTAAGGGACGGTCTGATCAAGTCCATCCCGGGCTTGTCCAGACTCGCTGCATCGGGCACTCGCGTGCCTGATCCGCGGGCGCGCCAACCCTGGCGCGCGAACCTCCGGACCTGTTCACAGGTTCCCGAGGTCGTCGGTGCTGTGCGCAGGTTGATAGCATGCACCCTGACCTGGCGCAACGAAACCCCGGCCCTGTGCAGTGCCCCGCGCGCCGGCTATCTTTGACGTCCGACCTGGATCGCCGCCTGGGGAGTTCGAACATGGGCTACTTCGTCACCGGAGCCACCGGGTTCATCGGCCGCCACCTGGTCGACCGGCTACTCGAACGCAGCGGGACCATCCACGTGCTGGTTCGCAGGGAGTCACTGCCCAAGTTCAGGGCCCTGGCCGAAGAACGCGGCTGGGATCCGCGGCGGGTCAAACCGGTCACCGGGGACCTCGGAAAGCGGCGGCTGGGCGTTTCGCCGGCGCAGGTCAAGGCGCTCGAGGGCAAGATCCGGCACTTCTTCCACCTGGCCGCCATCTACGACCTGTCGGCGGACGCCCAGGCGCAGCAGTCGGTCAACGTCGAGGGGACCGGGCGGGCGGTGGAGCTGGCGCAGGCCATCGACGCGGGCTGCCTGCACTACGCCAGCTCGATCGCGGTCGCCGGCCTGTATCCGGGCGTGTTCCGCGAGGACATGTTTGCCGAGGCCGAGGGTCTGGACGACCCCTATCTGCGCACCAAGCACGAAGCCGAGCGGCTCGTGCGCGAGGAGTGCAAGGTGCCGTTCCGGATCTACCGCCCGGGGATCGTGATCGGCCATTCGCGCACCGGCGAGATCGACAAGATCGACGGTCCCTACTATCTGTTCACGCTGATCAAGCGGATGCGCCAGCTGCTGCCGCCGTGGATGCCCACCATCGGCATCGAGGGCGGCCGCATCAACCTGGTGCCGGTCGACTTCGTCGTCGACGCGATGGATCACATCGCCCACAGGCGCGGGCTCGACGGCGGCTGCTTCCACCTGGTCGACCCGGAGCCGCGCCGCTTCGGCGAGGTCATGAACCTGTTCGCCCGCGCCGCCCATGCGCCCGAAATGGCCATGCGCATCGACGCCCGGATGTTCGGCTTCGTGCCCTCGAGCCTGCGTGCGGCAGTCGGCAACCTGCCGCCGGTGCGGCGCATGACCGAGACGCTGCTGCGCGATCTGGGCATACCGCGCGCGGCGCTGGGATTCGTCACCTATCCGACCCGCTTCGACTCGCGCGAAACCGAGCGCGCGCTCAAGGGCACCGGCATCCAGGTGCCCGACCTGGCCGACTACTCCTGGCGCATCTGGGACTACTGGGAGCGGCACCTGGACCCGGACCTGCACGTGGACCGCTCGCTGCGCGGGCGCGTGCAGGGCAAGGTCGTGCTGATCACCGGCGGCTCGGCCGGAATCGGCCGGGCCGCGGCGATCAAGGTCGCCCAGGCCGGCGGCAAGGCGCTGATCGTGGCCCGTCGCGAGGACGAGCTGATCGCCACCCGCGACGAGATCCGCGCCATGGGCGGCCAATGCGACCACTACGTCGCCGACATCGCCGACATGGAGGGCTGCGACGCCCTGGTCCGACAGGTGCTGGCCGAGCACGGCGCGGTGGACATCCTGATCAACAATGCCGGGCGCTCGATCCGGCGCTCGATCGCGCTGAGCTACGACCGCTTCCACGACTTCGAGCGCACCATGCAGCTGAACTACTTCGGCTCGCTGCGTCTGATCATGGGGTTCCTGCCGGCGATGACCGAGCGCCGCGGCGGCCACGTGATCAACATCTCCTCGATCGGCGTGCTCGCCAGCTCGCCCCGGTTTTCCGCCTACGTGGCATCGAAGGCCGCACTGGACGCGTTCTCGCGCTGCGCCCAGGCCGAGTTCTCCGGGCACAACATCGCCTTCACGACGGTCAACATGCCACTGGTGAAGACCGCGATGATCGCGCCGACCCGGATGTACGAATCGGTGCCCACGATCTCCCCCGAGGAGGCCGCCGACCTGATCGTGGACGCCATCATCGACCGCCCCAGCCGGGTGGCCACGCGCCTGGGCATCTTCGCCGCCACCCTCAACGCGGTGGCGCCCAAGGCCTACGAGGTGGTCATGAACACCGCTTTCCAGCTGTTCCCGGACTCGGCCGCGGCCAAGGGCATCAAGGGCATGCGCGAGGAGCACGCCTCCAGCGAGCAGATCGCATTCGCCGCGCTGATGCGCGGCGTGCACTGGTGAAGGACCGCCAGTAGCGGGTCAGCGGCACTGCCGCCAGCGCACCGTGACCGTCTCGCCTTCGGTCTGGCCGGCGGGCTGCAGCTGCAGCCGCGTGTAGCGCAATTCCTCGTACACGAGCAGCTCGCCGCAGACCGCCTCCACGATCGACTCCAGCGCCTGCTCGCCCGGCATGCCGCGCAGCTCCAGCAACAGGGTGGAACGCGTGATCCAGCGCGCGAGCTCGATCTCGGCAATGGTCTGGACCATGCGCTGCGCATCTGCGCGGCGGTCCTCCAGCTGCTCCTCGGAAAGGCTCGGATCGGGCATGGGCACTGCCCCGGCCACATCGGCAACCGGCTCCGCCTCCTGCTGCTGCGGCGGCTGCGGCGCCGGCGCTGCCGGAGCCGGGCGCGATCCGGGGCTGGGCTCGGAGGTCTCTGCGGCGGGCGGAGATAGGGCCAGGAGGAGCGCCGCGCAGATGCCCGCAACCACGCCAAGCGCTGCCGCCAGCAGCCACTTGCGCAGCCGTCGCTCGCGCGCATCGGCCATCACGGTGTCGCGTACCTCGGCGTCGAGCAGGGGCTCGACCTGCGGCCACAGCTGCAGGCCGTCGATCAGTTCCATGCCCGCCTGCGCCGCCGCCCACGCACGCGCTTGCGGCGTGATCGTGCCGGTCGTTACGAGGATGCCGCCGTCGGCGCCCTGCATCGCGACCATGCGCTGCAGTTCCTGCACGGTCGCACTCTCGACCTGGAACGCGGCTCCGTGCTTGCACTGCACCAGGTACCGGGCGCTGCCACGGGACACCCGCAGGTCGAATCCGTCTTTACCCGGGTGCCGGTCGACGTCGTCGCGCTGCAGCCCGCGCACCGAGAGCATATCCGCAACCAGTAGCGCCAAGTCCTGCCAGCGCATGGCCCGTAGCCGCTGCAGCGCCGCCGCGCGCTCGTCGGATCGACGGTTCGCCAGGCCGAGTGCGAGCGCTGCCGCGGCGAACACCAGCAGTGCAGCCGCAGCGGCGATTGCCGTCGACGATTCCATCAAACGCGCCTCTGGGTGCCTGGACGCGCGCGATGATACCGCGACCGTGTCAGGGACCGCGCCGCGGCATGCGCGTGCGCGCTATCGGGTGAAGCCCGCCAACCGGGAGCCGGAGGGGAGGGGAGGGAGCTACGGCAATCGCATCGGTTGACGGGCTTCGTGAAGCGGCCCGCGGCGGGGTCGAACCTCAGCCGGCGGACGGCGCCTTGGGTGCCTTGCGCCTGGCCGATGCGGCCGCGCCCTTGCGTGCGGGGGCTCGCCCGACGGTCTTCTTGCGGGCCGAGCTCCTGGTTGCGGCACTCGGCTTCGGCTTGCGCGCGGCCTTGCGGGCCGGGGTGCCCTGCACCCGACGCACCTCGCGGGTGAGTGCATCCACGCGCTCGGAGAGGCTCCTGATTTCGTCGCGTCCAGGCACCCCCAGACGGGTGAGGGCGCGCTGCACCCGATCCTCGAAAACCTGCTCGAGCCGGTCCCAGGTGTCAGAGGCGCGCTCGCGGACCTGGCCCACGCGCGACTCCACGGCGCCGCGGACCGCATCGACCTGGCCGGTCGCCAGCTTGCGGGTCTTGTGTTCCAGGCTCATGCCCTCCTTGACCAGGGTCTCGAACAGGCGCGTACCTTCCGCCTGCGCGCGGGAGAACGCGCCCATGCCGGCCAGCCAGATCTGCTGGGCCGAGTCCATGATCGTGCGCGATACGCCCTCGATGCCGGCGCCGGCCTGGGTGGCGGGCCTGGCGGCGGGCTTGCGCCGGGCAGTGGATTTGAGCTTTGCCATGTCCGATCTCCAACTGTGGGCTCCGGCGTCGAATGCGCCGGGCATGGCCACATTAGGCCCGGCCGCTAGAATAATCACACTACCTGCGGTGCCGGGTCCCCCCGCGCAGGTGCGGCGCCGCGATCGTGTGTTCGAGCTGGTCGAGCGTGCGCTCCAGGCGCGCCGTGGCCTCGGTGGAACCGCGCGGGCGACCCATGCCGGCAAGCATGCGGCGCTGCGGATCGGCCAGCACCTCCTGGCGCAGCGTCAATCCGTGGCGTTCGAGCACCTGCTGCAGCTGCGTGGTGCGCGCGGCCAGATCCTTCAGGGTCGAGCGGTAGGCGTGTTCGACCACGCGACGCCGCGATGCATAGCCGAACACGTTGGTGAAGAACATCTCGGCGTCATCGGGATCCGGTTCCAGGATGAGCTGGTCGACGTGGGGATACTCGCTCTCGTACTTGGCGAAGCCCACCTGCATGCGCGACTGCAACAGCGTGCGGAAGGTCTGGGACAGCACCATCGGCAGGCCGCCCTGCATCAGCGAGCCCCGCGCCACGCCGGGCTCGGCCCGGCCGGCATCGTAGGGCACCAGCGGGTTCAGGCCGATCAGCAGGTCGATGCCGTGATCCATGGCCACCGAGGCGTGCATGGTCCGGCGCAGGGCGCCATCGACGAAGTTGCGGCCGCGGATGCGAACCGGTGTATACAGGCCGGGCAGGGCGGCGCTGGCCTGGACCGCGCGCGAGATCGGTACATCGTCCCAGCCGTCGGCGCCGAAGCGCACCACCTCGCCGCTGTCCAGGTCCACGGCGACCACGAACAGCGGTCTGGGCAACTCGCGGAAATCATTGACGCGGCCCTTGCGGGTGAAGGCCGAGCGCAGGAAGCGCTCGATGCCCTCGTTGTCGAACAGCCCGGTCGGTACGAGACCGCCGAAGCGGCCCAGCAAGTCGCCCAGTCCCGCCTCGCCGGGGTGGCGCAGCCATTCCCGCCACCAGTCCCACAGCATCTGCGGCACGCCGGCCGCACGTCGCACGTACTCGCCCACGGCCGGGCGCAGGAAGTTCTCCGGGCGGAATGGCGCCTCGCTGTCGCTGCCGCCGGCGACCAGGATCCGGCGCATCTGTCGAGTGTCGATGCCGTTGGCCAGCGCCGCGGCCAGGAACGCACCCGAACTGACCCCGACATAGACCTCCAGGTCGGTCAGGTACAGTCCTTCGATCGCCTCGTCCAGCGCGCACAGGGCGCCGAGCTCGTACATGCCTCCGATCGGTCCGCCGCCGGCCACGGCGAGTCCGATGCGGCCGCCGGAGCGGCGACGGGTGCTGGCGCGTTGCAGCAGGAGCATCGCGGGAAAGGGTGGGGAGCGTCCCGGGCAAGGTGGGCGCCGATTGTAGCCGGTCCGGCGCGCAGGCAATGCCGCCACTCGCGCCATGACGCCCGACGATGCGAGCATGTCCCGCATGGCCGGCAAATCGAAATCCACCGGGATGTCGCGCGAAGCGCTCGTGGCCCGGCTCCAGGAACTGATCCACCAGAACCGGCAGGCGCGCGATCCCGAGCGGGATGCCGCCAACGGCTCGCCCCTGCTGGCGCCGCTGCAGCGCTGGCAGTCGCGGCGGCTCGCCGCCGAGTTCCAGGATCTGCTGGAGGCACGGGATTCGGCGCATGCGACCGGCTTCTTCCTCTCGGACCTGTACGGGGACCACGACGTGAGCACGCGCGACCGCGACATCGAGCGCGTGCTGCCGATGATGCAGAACCTGCTGCCGCCGCCGCTGCTGCAGGTGGCGGCCGACGCGATCGAACTGGCGATGCTCAGCCACAGTCTGGACCTGGACATGGTCCGTGCCCTGGAGCAGGCCGGCGTCCGCGACGGCGACCGGATCGACGCCCGGCGTTACTCGACCGCGTACCGGCAGATCCCCGGGACCTCCAGACGTGGGCGTCAGCTCGAGCTGATCGGCACCGTCGGTCACGAGCTCGCCGAACTGATCAGGAGCCCCTGGGTCATGCGCATGTTGCGGGTCGCCCGGACCCCGGCGCGCATGGCCGGGCTCGGCGAACTGCAGTCCTTCCTCGAGCGCGGCATCACCGCGTTCGCCCGGCTGCGGGACGCGCACCGGTTCGTCGATACCGTGGTCCGGCGCGAGAGCGAAACCTCGCGCACGCTGCTGGCAGGCTCGGATGTCGCCGAGCCGCCGCCTCCCCCACCGGACCCCGCAGTGCGCACCGGTCCCGCCGGGAATCCCTGAACCGCTCCGGACCTTCCTATGTGCTCTGCTCGCTGCCGAACTCCAGGTCGAGGAAACGGTGGACTTCGGCTTCGATCGGTCCCTTCAGTGCCAGCAGGAGGAACCCGAGTTCGGCCGTCACGTGGACCTCGCCCGGCTCCACGGCAATGGCGCCGCGTACGCCGGCCCGCTCGAAGCACACGTGATCCTCTTCCCAGTGGAACTCGACACCGAAACGTTCGGAAAGCGACTCGGCGACGCGCTCGATCGAGGCGTGCACCTGCTCGGGTGTCTTCTCGTGGCGATGTCGGATGTCGATGGTCGGCATGGGGCCTCCGCGCGGCGAAGCGACATTGTTGCGCGCCGGGTCGGCGGGCGTCCACGACGCCGGCCTTTGCTATGATCCGACGGCCTCGTGCACTGTCTGTGGAGGATTCGTGGGGCGCATGTCGGCGGCGTTGGCTGCCCTGGTTCTGGCGGCGTCGACGGCGCCGGCCACCGCGATCGAAGGCGTCGTCGAGCTGACCGCGCAGGGCCGGGCATTGCGTCCGGAGGCCGCACGCGAGGCGGTGGTCTACTTCCGGCCGCGCGAGCCGGAACCGGTGACGGTCCCGGCCGAGCCGGTCCAGATGCGCACCCGGGACAAGCAGTTCGAACCGCGGGTACTGGCCGTGCCGGTCGGAGCAACGGTCCGCTTTCCCAACATGGACCCGATCCTGCACAACGTCTTCTCGCCGGCCGGCCGCAACGGTTTCGACCTGGGCCTGCTGGCAGGCGGCACCGTGGCCGAACAGACCTTCGCCGAACCCGGGCTGGTGCGGGTGTTCTGCAATGTGCACCACGACATGGTGGCCTACGTGCTGGTGCTGGACACGCCCCACGTCACCCGTCCGGACGCACAGGGCCGGTTCCGGCTGGAGCTTCCCACCGACAGCCGGGGCGACCTGTACGTGTGGCACGAACGCGCCCGAGTGTGGCGCCGCGCGATCGTCGCGACACCTCAAGACCCGCTGAAGGTGCGCATGGAGCTGGACCGGCCGCGGGTTCCGCGGCACATGAACAAGTTCGGACGACCCTATGGCGACGGCACCGGAAAGCGTTACTGAAGCGCCCGCGCCGGCCGCGATCGGCTCGCGCACGCCGCTGGCTGTCCGCATCTTCCTGGTCAGCGCACTGCTGATCGCGCTGGCGGTCGGCGCCGCCGTGCTGGTGACCTACGTGGTGGGCAGCCGGATCGCCGGCGAAGCGGTCGGCCGGGCGCTCGCCGACAGCGTCCAGGCGCAGCGCGCGATCGGCGAGCAGCGCCTGCAGCTGCTGGAGCGGACCATCCAGCTGGTCGCGGCGGACCCGGCGCTGGTGACCTACGTCGCCACCGCCCTGGGCGACGAACTGGGCCTGGGCGAGGAGGGCGGCGCCGATGCCGGCTCCATCCACGACCTGCTGGTCGAGCGCCAGGCGCAGTTCGGATTCGACCTGGGCATCGTGCTGGACTCCAACGGCGGGGTGATTGCCCGCAGCGACACCGACGAGGCCTTCGCCGAGGACCTGGCCGATGACGCCCTGGTCGCGCCGGCCCTGTCGGAAGTCGCGCCGCAAAGCGGCTATTGGCGCAGCGCAGATGCCCTGTATCAGGCCGCGGTGATGCCGCTGAGCCAGGACCAGACACTGGCCGGATTCCTGCTGCTGGCGCAGCGGGTCGACGACCGGTTTTCCGCCGAGATCGCCCGCACGTCCGACGCGCAGATCGCATTCTGGCTGCCTGCTCGCGACGGCCTCGCGCTGGCCGCCAGCTCGCTGGCACCGGAGCGGGCCGAGGAACTGGCCCGCCTGCTGGCCGCGCGCACTGACATCGTCGATGCCGTGGCGCTGGGCCGGTCCCTGGATGCCGTCGCGATCGAACTCGGCGGCGAGCCCTGGCTGCTGCAGGTGTGGCCCACCGCCAGCGCCGCGGCGGCGGAACTGGGGGCGACCTCGGCGCTGGCCTCGCGCGTGGCGGCCAGCCAGGGCTACCGCAGCATCCTGAACCTGGTGGTGGTGGCCGGCCTCGGCTCGCTGCTGCTGGCGCTGCCGATCTCGCTGTGGCTTTCGCGGCGCGCGCTGCGCCCGGCGCGCCTGCTGGCCGAAGCCGCCGAACGGGCCGCCGCCGGCGACTATCGCGCCTCGGTCGCGGTCGCGGGCACCGACGAGCTGGCGCGGCTCGGGCGCGCGCTGGACTCGCTGCTCTCGAGTCTGCGCGAGAAAAGCGATACCGAGGCCTACCTGGCCGAGTTCTCCCGATCGCTGCCGGAACCCGACGCCGTCGGCGGGAGGGTTCCGGCGCAGATCACGGCGCGACTGGAGCCGCCGCAAAGCGGGACCATGGTCCTGCTCGGCGTCGAGCTGGCGCCCTCGCAGGCCGACGACGCTGCCGCCGCGCTGGCCGCGGCCGGCAACGCGGCCGTGGACCTGGCGGACCTGGCGGCGGCAACCGGCGGGCGCCTGCTGGCAGGAGAGGGCGAGCGCTGGATCCTGGGATTTGCCGGGCCCGAGCGACTCCCCGGCGCGCTGGCCGCGGCGCGCGCCGCGCTGACCGAGTTGGGCGCGGACGACGTGCGACCGGCCCTGGCCCTGACCGAAGGCGAGGTGGTGGGCGGCAGCTTCGACTTGGACGGCCGTCCCGGGCTGGCCGCCCTGGGCACCGCCCGGCGCCACCTGGACCGGCTGCTGTGCGAGTCGGGCCCGGGCAGCGCGCTGCTGGCCCGCACTCTGGGCGACCAGGTGCGCGAACGCTACGGCACCGAGGCGTTGCGCGTGGCCACCGGTGCCCTGGCCGGACGCCGCTACTACGCCCTGCGCCCCGAGGGCCTGGGCGCCCTCCCGGAACCGCAGGCCGACCCGGACCGGACCAGCGAGGCCCCCACCGTCGCCACCGCCCCAGCCGACGCCGGCCTGGCGCCCGGTACCGAACTGGGCGGCCGCTACCAGGTGCTGGCGCAGCTGGGGGCCGGCGGCATGGGCGTGGTCTACAAGGCCCGCGACCTGGAACTGGACGACATCGTCGCGCTGAAGATGCTGCGGCCCGGCGCGCTGACCGACCGCGACCAGCTCGAGCGCCTGAAAGAAGAGATCAAGCTGGCGCGCCGCATCACCCATCCGAACGTGCTGCGTACCTACGACTTCGGCGAGATCCGGGGTCAACCCTACATATCAATGGAATACGTGCGCGGGGTCACCCTGCGCGAGCTGCTCGACCAGTCCGGCCGGCTGCCGTATTCGGCCGCCCTGCGCATCGCCCGCCAGCTCGCAGCAGGGCTTGCGGCCGCCCATGCCGTTGGGGTCCTGCACCGCGACATCAAACCGGCCAACCTGATCCTGGAGGCGGGCGGCAACGCGCGGTTGATGGATTTCGGCATCGCCCGACCGATGCGGCGCGACCAGGCCGGACACACGCAGCCGGGCATGTACCTGGGAACCCCGCGCTACTCGCCGCCCGAGCAGCTCTCGGGCGAGCCGCTGGATGCGCGTGCCGACATCTATGCCACGGGCGTGGTCATGTGCGAGATGTTCTGTGGCGGGCTGCCGTACGCGGGCAGCTCGACCATGGAGATCTACATGGCGCAGGTGCAGCAGCCGCCGGTCCGGCCATCGGAGATGTGGCCGGAGATTCCGCCCGAGCTCGAACGGGTGATCCTGCGCTGCATCGCGCGCCGACCCGAAGACCGATTCGGCAGTGCGCAGGAACTGGCCGATGCCCTCTCGGAACTGCGGGCATGATCCGTCCGGTTCTGCTGATGGCGCTGGCCGTCGTCGGGCCGACGGCACAGTCGCAGGACCCGGACTTCGACGTACCCGAACCGATGCCCGCCTGGGTGACGCAGGGCGAGCTGAACCTGCGCGCGGACCGGGTCACCGGCCTGCCCGGTGGCCGCCCGGATCTGGAACGGCTGCGTGCGCGCCTGCGCCTTGGCCTGCGCTGGACCGGCACCGACGGGCTCGAGGCCGGGCTGGCGGTGGAGGGCGCCCGCGGCAGCGACAGCAACACGCGCAACCGCATCAACAACGACAACGAGCGCAGCGACGAGGCCAACCTCGACGCCCTGTGGCTGGGCCTGGCTCGCCCGCAATGGCGGCTGCGGGCCGGTCGGGACGCACTGCCGATCGAGCTCTCGCCGATGCTCTGGGACATTGACCACCGGCCGAGCGGGCTGTCGGCGCGGATCGGGCGCGAACGCGGCTTCGACCGGTGGCAACTCGACGCCGGTGCGTTCGCCTTCGATCATCCGCTGGGCGGCAGCGCGCGGCTCTCGGCCCTGCAACTGGGGTGGCATGCACGTGAGGGCGCACCGTTCGGGTTCGGCGCCCAGCTGGCCTACCTGCACTTCGGCGACGCCGACGAGCTGGCCCTCCATGGCCTGGCCCGCGGCAACCGGGTCGATGCCGGGGGCGGCTACCGCGACGGTTTCCGCTTGCTCGATCTGCAGCTCTACGGTCGCTGGCACACCGGCGCCGGTCCGCTGCAGGCGCGCCTGGACCGGGTCCGCAACCTTGCTGCCGATGACCGCGCCGACGGCACCCGTTTCTCGCTGGTCCTGGGCGACCTGGCCACACGCCCGGGCTGGGAAGCCGGTTATGCCTGGCAGCGCATCCAGGCCGATGCCGTGCTCGCCGCGGCCAACGCCGACGACTGGTGGTTCCATGCCGGCGCCCGCGGCCACATGCCGTGGATCGGCTATTCTTTCGCCAGCGGATTCGCCAGCGTGCGGGCGGCCGGATTCTTCGAGACGCGCGACGGATCGGCCAGCCGCACCGATCGCCTGCTGCTGGACCTGGTGCTGCGGTGGTGAGGCGACCCGCCACGCTTCCCGTGCAGACCCGCCCGCAGGCGGTTCCGCGCGCTGGGCGCTGTGCTAGAGTCCGGGCGTGCTTCGCGGTCGCGCGACGCGCGCACGGGACGGATCCTGGGGGAGGCAGATGCGTCTGAGTTTCCCGAACGGCGAGCACGCCGACGTCGTGGTCAGCGGCGGCGCGGTGACCCTCGGCAGCGGACAGGACAACGACCTCGCGCTTGCCGGCATCGCGGCCCGGCATGCGCGCATCGTCGTGGACGAGGGCCGGGGCATCGTGTTGGAGGTCCTGGACCCCGACGCGATGACCCACGTCAACGCCCGCCCGGTGCGGCGCCTGGCGCTGCTTCGGCTGGGCGACGTGCTGAGCCTGGCCAGCCTGCGGGTGCTGCTGAAGCCGGACGACGATGATCAGGTCGTCCAGACGGCACCGCCGCAGCCGGCCAGCGATCCGGACGCCGCTGCCCAGGCAGCAGCCTCGCGGGTCGTGCTGCGCGGGATCAGCGGTCCGCTGTATGGGTGCAGCTTCGCGGTGCGCGGCGGGCTGGAGGTCGGCCGCGCGGCCGATGCCTCGGTCCGCATCGACGATGCTGCGCTCGAAGAACACCATGCGCGCGTGGAAGACCACGGAGAGTACGTGGTGCTGCGCGACCTGGGTTCGGCCGAGGGTTCGGTGGTCAACGGCGTGGCCGTGCGCGACGCCATCCTGCACCCGGGCGACCAGATCGCCTTCGAGCAGTTCCGCTTTGTACTGGAGGCCCCGGGCCTGCCGCCGCGCGGCAGTGCGTCGGTGTTCGCCTCGCCGGGGTCCGGCGCCGGCAGCACCCAGACGCTGCGTGCGATCCCGGCCTCGCACGGTTCGCAGCCCGTCGCCGACACACCCGAACCGGCCGGCGGACGCGGCAATGTCGGCTGGCTGATTTTCGCGGCGGTGCTGATCATGCTCGGGCTCGCTGCCCTGCTGTTCTACGCGCCGAACCTGATCGGCGGATAGGCCCGCAGGCCGGCGCCTGCGGTACCGGCAGCCGCGCCCCGCAACCGCCGCAGGCATCCCTCTGGGCCCGTTTCGGTGCTGCACTGCATCATGCTAGCCTCGCCGGGACTTTCGCCGGAGTGCCCGATGTCCCGCGGATTCAACTTCAGCGCAGGTCCGGCGGCGCTGCCCGAACCGGTCCTGCTGCAGGCGCGCGAGGAACTGCTCGAGTGGCAGGGCGAGCGCGCCTCGGTGATGGAGCTCAGCCACCGCGGCAAGGCCTTCGTCGCTGCCGCATTGCGTGCCGAGCACGACCTGCGCCGGTTGCTCGCGGTTCCCGACGAGTATGCCGTGCTGTTCCTGCAGGGTGGAGCGACCCAGCAGTTCGCGCTGATCCCGATGAACCTGGCCGCGCCGGACCAGCGCGCGGACTACCTGGTCACCGGCCACTGGGGCGAAAAGGCCATCGCCGAAGCGCAGGCCGTGACGCGGGTGCACGTCGCCGCCAGCAGTTCGGCGGCCGGGCACACGCGGATCCCGGACCGGGCCGACTGGGATCTGGATCCTACGGCCGCCTATGTCCACTACACGCCCAACGAGACCATCCACGGCGTCGAGTTCCACCAGGTTCCCGAGGTCGAAGCGCCTCTGGTGGCCGACGCTTCCTCCACCATCCTGTCGCGTGAACTCGATGTCTCGCGCTTCGGGCTGATCTATGCCGGCGCACAGAAGAACATCGGACCGGCCGGGCTGACCGTCGTGATCGTGCGCCGCGATCTGCTCGAACGCAGCCCGCGACCGCTGCCGAAGATCCTGACCTACGCCGCCCACGCGGCCAACAGCTCGATGCTGAATACGCCGCCGACCTTCGCCTGGTACCTGGCGGGCCTGGTGTTCGAATGGATCCGGCAGCTCGGCGGACTCGTTGCCATGGCCGAGCGCAATCGCGCCAAGGCGCAGGCGCTGTACGCGGCCATCGACGGCTCCGGCGGCTACTACCGCAACCCGGTGGATCCGGCCTGCCGCTCGTGGATGAACGTTCCTTTCATGCTGCACGACGCGGCGCTGGACGCGGCTTTCCTGACGCAGGCCGAGGCGGCTGGACTGCTCGGACTCAAGGGGCATCGCGCCGTGGGCGGCATGCGCGCATCGATCTACAACGCGATGCCGCCCGAGGGCGTGGCCGCACTGTGCGACTTCATGCGCGATTTCCAGCGACGCCACGGATGAACTTCAACGAGCACGGTCCGATGTTCACGATCCAGACCCTGAACCCGATCGCCCGCGCCGGTCTCGAGCGCCTGCCGACCGACCGCTACCGGATCGCCAGCGAGGTCGAGGCACCCGACGCGATCCTGGTGCGTTCGGCGGACATGCACGAGCGTGCCGTCCCCGAATCGGTGTTGGCGGTCGCGCGCGCCGGCGCTGGCGTAAACAACATCCCGGTGGCCAGGCTCACCGGGCGCGGGGTGCCGGTGTTCAATGCGCCCGGCGCCAATGCCAACGCGGTCAAGGAACTGGTTCTGGTGGGCATGCTGCTGGCCGCGCGCAATGTCGGCGAGGCACTGGGATTCGTCGCCGCCCTGCCCAGGGACGGCGACAGCGCGCACGCGATCGAGGCCGAGAAGAAGCGTTTCGTCGGCTTTGAACTGGACGGCAAGACGCTGGGCGTGGTCGGCCTGGGCGCGATCGGCGTCAAGGTCGCCAACGCGGCGCGCTCGCTGGGGATGCGCGTGTACGGATTCGATCCGCACATGACCGTCGAGGGCGCATGGCAGCTCTCGTCGGACGTGATCAAGGCCGGCAGCCTGGCCGAACTGTACGCGGCCTCGGACTTCATCAGCTTCCACGTGCCGCTGAACGAGGCCACCCGCGGCCTGTTCGGCCGTACCGCGCTCGAGCTCGCGCGCCCGGGGGTGGTGCTGCTGAACTTCGCCCGCGAAGGCATCGTCGATGCACAAGCGCTGAAGCAGGGCCTCGCCGACGGTCGCATCGGCCGCTACGTCACCGATTTCCCGCCCGAGGGCCTGCTCGGCGATCCGCGGCTGATCGCGCTGCCGCACCTGGGTGCGTCCACCCGCGAGGCCGAGGAGAACAGTGCGGTGATGGTCGTGGACCAGCTGCGCGACTTCCTGGAGAACGGCAACGTGCGCAACGCCGTGAACTTCCCTGACACCCGGATGCCGCGCGAGGGCAAGGCACGACTGTGCATCACCAACAGCAACCGGCCCAACATGATCGGCCAGCTCACCCATGTGCTGGGCGAGGCCGGCATCAACATCCACCAGATGCACAACGCCTCGCGCGGCGAGATCGCCTACAACCTCGTCGACGTGGACTCCGGGGTGGACGCCGATGCACTGGCTGCCTTGCGCGGAATCGACGGGATTCTGTCGGTGCGGGTCGTGTGATGGCCAGGCGCAGGTCGACACCGAAGCTGGACGACGTACGCGCGCGGATCGACGCGATCGACCGCGAAATCCAGGCCCTGATCGGAGAGCGCGCCCGCTACGCGCGCGAAGTGGGGCGCGCCAAGGGCCGCCTGAAGGCGGCCGTCGACTACTACCGGCCCGAACGCGAGGCGCAGGTGCTGCGGGCCGTGGTCGACCGCAACGACGGGCCGCTGTCGGACGAGGAGATGGTGCGCCTGTTCCGCGAGATCATGTCGGCCTGCCTGGCGCAACAGGAGCCGCTGAAGATCGGTTACCTGGGTCCGGAGGGGACGTTTTCGCAGCAGGCCGTGCTCAAGCATTTCGGACACTCGGCGCGGGGACTGCCGCTGGCGACCATCGACGAGGTGTTCCAGGAGGTCGAGGCCGGGCACGCCGATTTCGGCGTGGTGCCGATCGAGAACTCCGGAGAGGGCACGGTCGACTCCACACTGGACCTGTTCCTGACCTCGGAGCTGAAGATCTGCGGCGAGATCGAGCTGCGCATCCACCAGTACCTGCTGTCGCGGCCGGGCAGGATGGATGCGATCGAGCGCGTCTACTCGCACCCGCAATCGCTGGCGCAGTGCAAGACCTGGCTGCGGCAGCACCTGCCCAGGGCCGAACGCATTCCGGTGTCCAGCAATGCCGAGGCGGCGCGCCGCGCCCGCAACGCCGACGACTCGGGCGCGATTGCCGGCCGCACCGCCGCCGACGTCTACGGACTGCGCGTGGTCTCGGGTCCGATCGAGGACAGGCCCGACAACACCACGCGGTTCCTGGTGGTCGGCCGCGAGCTGTTTCCTCCGTCCGGGCACGACAAGACGTCCCTGCTGCTGGCTGTGCAGGATCGCCCGGGCGCGCTCTACGAACTGCTCACCCCGCTGGCGCGGCGCGGCATCAGCATGACCAAGATCGAGTCACGCCCGGCCCGACAGGGCAAGTGGGAATATGTGTTCTTCATCGAGGTCGCCGGTCACGTCCAGGACGCGACGATCGCCGATGCGCTGGCCGAGGCCGAGCCGCTGGCCGCCAGCATCAAGGTACTGGGCTCCTACCCGGTGGCGGTGCTGTGAATGCAACCGCGTTCGACGCGCTGGCCACGGCGTCGGTGCGGAGCCTGCGCGCCTACGATCCGGGCCATGACCTGGTCGCATTGCGCCGCCGCTTCGGCGGATTGCTCGAGCTGGGAGCCAACGAGAGCCCCTATGGACCCAGCCCGAGGGCGGTGGCGGCAGTGCATGGAGTGCTCGGCGAACTGCATCGCTATCCGGATCCACTCGGCGGCGACCTGAAACGGGCGCTGGCAGCACACCTGTGCGTCGACGCCGCGGCGCTCGTACTGGGCAACGGATCGCACGAGCTGCTCATGCAGCTTGCCCAGGTGTTTGCCGGTCCCGGCGCCGGTGTGGCGATGTCGCGTTATGGATTTGCCGTCTACGCGATCGCGGCACACGCGGTCGGGGCACCGTTGACGGTTGCCGAGGCCTTGCCCGCCGACCATGCGATGGCGCGCGGCCACGACCTTCCGGCGATCGCCACCGCCGCCCGGGCGGGCACCCGCCTGGTCTACCTGGCCAATCCCAACAATCCCACCGGGACCTGGTTCGAGCGCCCGCAGCTGCGGCGCTTCCTGGAGGGCATCGGCGAGGACGTGATCGTCGTGGTCGACCAGGCCTATCGCGAGTACGTGGATCCCGACAAGTCATGCTGCGCACTGCCGCTGCTGCGCGGGTTCCGCAACCTGGTCGTGACCGGCACCTTCTCCAAGGCCTACGGGCTGGCCGGCCTGCGGGTGGGCTACGCGGTCGCCGATCCGGGCATCGTCGCGCTGCTGGAACGGCTGCGCGAGTCGTTCAACGTCAATTCGCCGGCGCTGGCGGCGGCCATCGCGGCGCTCGGCGACCAGGAACACGTGGCGCGCGCGGTTGCCGGCAACCGCGCGCAGCGCGAGCGCATCGCCGACGCCCTGCGCGTGCGCGGCCTTGTCGTGCATCCGTCGCAGACCAACTTCGTGCTGGTGGACCTGGGTGCCGACACCCCGGCCATCGAGCGTGCGCTGGTGGATCGTGGCGTGGTGACGCGACCGATGGGGGGCTATGGCCTGCCGCAGTGCCTGCGCGTGAGCCTGGGTGCGGCCGGGGAGAACGACCGGTTCCTGGACGCCCTCGACGGGGTCATGCGGTGAGCACCTGGGTCGCCGCGCCGGGGCGGGCGCTGGCAGGTCGGGTCCGCGTCCCCGGAGACAAGTCGATCTCGCACCGTGCGGTGATGCTCGCGGCGCTGGCGGAGGGCATCAGCCAGATCGAGGGCTTCCTCGACGGCGAGGACACCCGCGCCACCGCGGCCGCGTTCGCGGCCATGGGCGTGCGCATCGACACCGAAGCGCAGACGCACCGGCGCGTGCACGGCGTGGGTCTGCGCGGGCTGCAGGCGCCGGCGCAGCCGCTGGACTGCGGCAATGCCGGCACCGGCATGCGACTGCTGGCTGGGATCCTCGCCGCGCAGGCCTTCGATTCCACGCTGGTCGGCGACGCCTCACTGTCGCGCCGGCCGATGCGCCGGGTCATCGAGCCACTCGCCGCGATGGGGGCGCAGATCGATGCCGGACCCGGCGGACTGCCGCCGCTGCGCATCCACGGTGCCCGGCGCCTTCACGCGATCCGCTACCGCTGCCCGGTCGCCAGCGCCCAGGTCAAGAGCTGCATCCTGCTCGCCGGCCTGTACGCGGACGGCGAAACCTGTGTGCTCGAGCCGCATCCCACGCGTGACCACACCGAGCGCATGCTCGCCAGCTTCGGCCATCGGATCCGCAGCCAGGACAGTGAGGTCGCGCTGCGCGCGGCCAAGCGCCTGGAACCGGCGCACATCCAGGTACCGGCCGACTTTTCCTCGGCGGCGTTTCTTGCCGTTGCCGCGACCCTGGTGCCGGGCTCGGAGCTGGAACTCGAACGGGTGGGCGTCAACCCCCGGCGCACCGGCCTGCTGCAGGCGCTGCAGCTGATGGGTGCGGACATCGCGCTCGATCGGCCAGGGATGCTCGGCGCCGAACCGGTCGCCAACTTGCGCGTGCGCCATGCGCCGCTGCAGGGCATCGTGGTCCCGCCGGCGCTGGTCCCGGACATGATCGACGAATTGCCTATCCTGTTCGTGGCCGCCGCCGCCGCCCGAGGCACCACCGTGGTCACCGGAGCCGGCGAACTGCGGGTCAAGGAATCCGATCGCATCGCGACGATGACGCAGGCCCTGCGCGCGCTGGGCGTCGATATCGAGGAACGCGGCGATGGTGCGCTCATCCATGGCCGCGGACACTTCGAGGCCGGCGTGGTGGACAGCCACGGCGACCATCGCGTCGCCATGAGCCTGGCGGTGGCGGCCCAGCTCGCACGCGGACCGGTGCGCATCCGGCAGTGCGCGAACGTGTCGACCTCGTTCCCCGGCTTCCTGCAGTGTGCCGGCACGGCAGGCATCCAGGTGGACGAGGCGGTCGACTGAACCCATGAGCCGGCAGGCGCCCGCCAGGCTCGCCGCCGGATCCGGTGCGATCGCGGCGCCGGAGTCCGGAGGTGTCACCGCATGGCCATGGTCGGCACTGCTGGTGGCGCTGCTGATGCTGATCGAGGTGGCAATGGCGCCCTGGGCGGTGGCGCTGACCGACACCGCGCGCGACCTCCTGGTTGCCGATGCGTTGCTGGACGGCCAATGGCCGATGCGCGGCCCGCTGCTGGGCAATACCTTCCAGCTGGGGCCCTGGTGGTATCTGCTGGTCGCACTGCCCTGGGCCGCGAGCGGGTCGGTCACGGTGACGCTGGTGGTGCTGGCGCTGCTCGCGTCGCTGAAGTATCCGCTGGCCTTCCGCGTCGGCTCCGAACTGCTCGACCGGCGATTGGGGCTGGCATTCGCGTTCGCCCTGGCCATTCCCGGCATGGGCAGCCTCGCGCGCCTGGACCTCACGCACACGTGCATGGTCGAACTGGCGACACTCGCATTCGCCTACACGGTGCTTCGCCTGGTACGGGGTGCAGGTGCCCTGTGGTGGCTCGCGCTGGGGGCCGCCTTCGCATTGGCGCTGCACGCGCATCCGACCACCGCCGTTGTGCTGCCATTGGTGCTCTGGCCGATCCTGGTCCGGCGCAACGGACCCGGGGAACTTGCAGCCATGGTTGCAGCCCTGATCGTCGTCGCCGTCTCGCTGCTGCCGATGCTGGTTGCCGAATCAGCGGAAGGCTGGCCGGGCCTGCAGCGCCTGCTGGACTACGGCACGGGGCAGGGCGCCCGCCTGGACCCGGCCGGCGCGCTGCGTGTGCTCGCCCTGTTACCCGTCAACGGCCCGCGGCTGCTGGCCGAGAACCTGGCACCGACCTCGATCGCGTGGCTGGTCTACTCCGGATATGCCCTCGTCGCAGTGGCCGGTCTTGCAGGCCTGTTCATCGCGTTGCGGACCGGTGGACGGCACCGTGCACCGGTGCTGTGTGCACTTGCGGCCGCGATCGTCATCGCGTTCGCCGTTGCGCTGCTGCGGCCGGTCACGCCCTACTACATGCTGCTGGTGTTCCGGCCGTTCGCGGCGCTGGCGCTGGCGCTGGCGCTGCATGTGCTGCTTGTCCGGCCCGGGAGTGTCCGGCGTCTGGCCGGCATCGCGCTGATCTCGGCCTTTGCGCTGTCGGCAAGCTTCTCGACGGCGTGGATCCTGCGGACCGAACAGGGCCTGGTACGGCTGCCGGTGGCGACGATCGGCGATGCGCGGGTGCCGGCCAGCCGCGGCGTCGAGGTGGCGCTTGCGCCCTCGTGGCGCATCGAACGCGCCGCACGTCAGTGGTGCGGACCGGCGCCCACGGTGCTGCACGGGCAACTCGCGCAGGTCGTGGGCGTGGCCGTGGGAACGCTGCTGCCGCGCCGGTGTGCCGGTTCGGTCCGGCTGACCGGCGGCGCGGACATCCGCGGAGCACGGCACCTGCTCGGACTGGTTCCCGCGGTGCTGCAGCGGCTGGGGATCGAGGCCGGCTGGCAGCAGGCATGGTCGCTGGCGCCCTCGCGCGTGGTCGGCGGCGGGCCGGGCCTGGTCATCCCCGCCGACAGACCCTATCCGTACTATGCGCTCGAAGCCCGCGCGCCGGTGACCCTCGGATTCGATTTCGATGCGGGCCCGGAGGAGTTCATCATCGTCGCCACGCCGTTCGATGTCTTCGACGGCGCCACGCACGTGGTCTTGGTCCGCGTGGAAGGGGGCGGACCGCAACCGGTTCCGGTGACGCAGCCGCGCTCGCTGCAGGTGTGGCGATGCGCCGGCTGCGCGTCGGGCGCACGCTGGCAGGTGCGGGTCTCCACCCCGTATCCCGAGCGCGTGGAGGTCCTGGCATGGCGGCCACCGGGCGCCCACGCGCCAGATTAGGCTAGACCGCCTCGAAGATCCCGGCCGCGCCCATCCCGGTGCCGATGCACATGGTGACCATGCCGTACCTGAGCCCGCGGCGCTTCATTCCGTGCAGCAGCGTCGCGGTCCGGATCGCACCGGTGGCCCCGAGCGGGTGACCCAGGGCGATGGCGCCGCCGAGCGGATTGACCTTGTCCGGATCCAGGCCCAGGTCGCCGATCACCGCCAGTGCCTGCGCGGCGAAGGCCTCGTTGAGTTCGATCCAGTCCATCTGGTCCTGCCTGAGGCCGGCCATGATCAGCGCCTTCGGAATGGCCTCCTTCGGCCCGATGCCCATGATCTCCGGCGGCACACCGGCCACGGCGAAGCCGACGAAACGCGCCAGCGGGGTGAGCCCGTGCGTCTTGATCGCCCGCTCGGACGCCAGCAGCACCGCACCGGCGCCGTCGGACATCTGCGAGGAATTGCCGGCGGTGACGCTGCCACCGGCGCGGAACACCGGGCGCAGTTTCGCCAGCGCCTCGGCCGTAGTGTCGGCGCGCGGACCCTCGTCGGTCTCGACCTGGCGCCTGGCGATCCGGACGGTACCGCTGTCCAGGTCCGGCTCGCGGGCGACCACCTCGTAGGGGGCGATCTCGTCGGCGAATTCGCCGGCCGAGATGCCGGCCAGCGCCTTGCGGTGCGAGCCCAGCGCAAAGGCGTCCTGGGCCTCGCGCGAGACCTTCCATCGCTCGGCCACCTTCTCGGCGGTGATGCCCATGCCGTAGGCGATGGCGATGTTGTCGTCAGCGAACACCTTCGGGTTCATGGCGATCCGGTGCCCCATCATCGGCACCATCGACATGGTCTCGGTGCCGCCGGCCACGACCAGGTCCGATTCGCCCAGGCGGATGCGATCGGCTGCCAGCGCGATGGCCTGCAGCCCGGACGAACAGAAGCGGTTGATCGTCTGCGCCGGCACCGAGTCGGGCAGCCCCGCGAGCAGCACGCCGATGCGGGCCACGTTCATGCCCTGCTCGGCCTCGGGCATGGCGCAGCCCACGACCACGTCCTCGATCAGCGCAGGATCCACACCCGGCGCCCGCGCCATCACGGCGCGCAAGGCATGGGCCAGCATGTCGTCCGGCCGGGTGTTGCGGAACACACCGCGCGGCGCCTTGCCGACCGGAGTGCGCGTCGCCGCCACGATGTACGCGTCCTGGATCTGCCTGCTCATGACTCTGTCCTCTGTTTCCGAACCCGTTTGATTGCGGCGTTCGCCGTGCCTCGACTTCCACCCGGTACAGCGACGTGCCGGCGCCCGGCGCCGGCCGGGCGGTCGAAGGCGACAACCACGCTGGGCGCCTTCGACGTGAAGGTCGGGCAGGCGCCCGATCCTTCGCTTCGAATCAGTTCCTCAACGGCTTGCCGGTCTTGAGCGTATGCACGACGCGCTCCTGCGTCCTGGGCATCTGCGCCAGCGCCACGAAATGTTCGCGCTCCAGCGCCAGCAGCCAGTCCTCGTCCACCACCGAGCCGCGCTCGAGCTCGCCGCCGCACATCACCGTGGCGATGCGCGTGGCGATCTCGTTGTCGTGTTCGGAGATGAAGCCGCCCTCGAGCATGTTCACCAGCATCATCCGGAAGGTCGCGATCCCGGTCGCGCCGGCGACCGGAATCTGCCGCGCGGGCAAGGGCGGGCGATAGCCGCTCCCGGCCATGGCCCGTGCCCGGGTACGGGCAACGTGCAGCAGCTCGTAGGGGTTGAACACGACCGGATCGTGCGGCCGCAGCAGTCCCAGCTCGCGCGCCTCGAAAGCCGAGCTCGAGACCTTGGCCATGGCCACGGCCTCGAAGTACGGACGCAGTGCGCCGATCAGGTCGCCGCCGGCACCGGTCGCCAGGCCCACGCGGGTGGCGATCTCCTTGAGCCCGCCGCCGGCCGGCAGCAGGCCCACGCCGGCCTCCACCAGCCCGATGTAGCTCTCCAGCGCCGCCACCGTGCAGGCGGCATGCATCTGGAATTCGCAACCGCCGCCCAGCGCCATGCCGCGCACGGCCGCCACCACCGGCACCAGCGAGTACTTGATGCGCTGGCTGCTGCGCTGGAAGGTGGCCACCATCTGTTCGAGCCGGTCCAGCTTGCCGGACTGCAGCGACTGCATCGCACCAGCCAGGTCGGCGCCGGCCGAAAACGGTTCGCGCGACTGCCACAGGACCAGGCCATCGAAGTCGCGCTCGGCCACCTCGACGGCCTGCAGGATCCCATCGAGCACGCCGTCGGACACGGTGTTCATCTTGGTCCTGAACCCCAGCACCGCGATGCCGTCGCCGTCGTGCCACATGCGTACCGCGTCGGTCTCGAACACGGTCTGGCCGGCATCGAAGCGCTCGCCCAGGACCGGATCGGGAAAGCGCTGGCGTGCGTAGACCGGCAGCTGCGACCGGCCGATCGGCTCACCCTGGGCCGGGCTGAACGCGCCGTCGGTGCCGTAGACCCCGTCGCGGCCGTCGAAGACCCAGTCGGGCAGCGGTTCGCTGGACATCGCGCTGCCGTCGACGATGTCCGCGGCGATCGCCTCGGCGATCCTCTTCCAGCCCGCGACCTGCCAGGTCTCGAACGGGCCCTGCTTCCAGCCGTAGCCCCAGCGCAGGGCCAGGTCGATATCGCGCGTGGTCCGCGCGATCGAGGCCAGGTGCACTGCCGAGTAGTGCCACAGGTCGCGGAAGATGGCCCACAGGAACCGTGCCTGTGGATGTTGGCTCGCGCGCAGGGCGGCGAACTTCTCGCCCGGGTCCTTCAGCGCCAGGATCGCGCCGACCTCGGGAGCGACCTCGCCGGCGGCCTCGCGGTAGTCCCCGGTCCCGCGATCGAGCACCTCGATCGTCTTGCCGCGCTTGCGGTAGATGCCGGCCCCGGCCTTCTGGCCCAGCGCACCCTGGTCGACCAGGCCGCGCAACCAGGCCGGCGCGGCGAAATGCGCGTGCCACGGGTCCTCGGGCAAGGTCTCGGCCATCGTGCGGATCACGTGCGCCATGGTGTCGAGGCCGACCACGTCGGCGGTCCGGTAGGTGGCGCTCTTGGGGCGACCGATCGCCGGGCCGGTCAGTGCATCGACGGTATCGAAGCCCAGCCCCTGCGCCTGGGTGTGGTGCATGGCCGCCAGCATCGAGAACACGCCGATTCGGTTGCCGATGAAATTGGGCGTGTCCAGGGCGCGCACCACGCCCTTTCCGAGCACGGTGGTCAGGAAACTCTCCAGCGCGTCGAGCAAGGCCGGATCGGTCGCGCGGGTGGGGATGAGCTCGACCAGCTGCATGTAACGCGGCGGGTTGAAGAAATGCACCCCGCAGAACCGCCTGCGCAGGGCCTCGGGAAGACTCGCGGCGAGCGACTCGATGCTCAGGCCGGAGGTGTTGCTGGCCACGATCGCATCATCGGCCAGGTGCGGCGCGATCCTGCCGTACAGGTCGTGCTTCCAGTCCATGCGCTCGGCGATCGCCTCGATCACCAGGTCGCAGTCCCCGAGCAGTTCCAGGTGCTCGGCGTAGTTGGCCGGCGTGATCGCCGCGGCCAGGTCCTTGCGTGCCAGAGGGGCCGGCGACAGTCGGACCAGGTTGGCCAGGGCCTTGTCGACGATGCCGTTGCCGCCACCTTCTCCGGAAGGCAGGTCGAACAGCACCGTGTCGATGCCGGCATTGGTCAGGTGCGCGGCGATCTGCGCGCCCATTACGCCGGCACCGAGCACGGCGGCTTTGCGGATCATGGGAAGCTCGCTCATGGGATCGTTCGCAACCTTGTCGTTCGTCGGGCGGGCGGCTCAGGAATCTCTGGATGAACCTCTGAACACGTTCGGAGCTTCACGCGCCATGGATTGCGCGCTCGCGGGTCCGGCACGCGGGTGCCTGATCCGGCACAGCCGGCTCCGGACAGTTGCCGGACCCGGCGGGTCTGGGCAAGCCCTCGACGGACTTGTCCAGGCCTTGGGTCAATGCGCCCGCAGGCCGGCGGCCGCGAAGCGCACCAGCTGCTCGGCGGCGCGCTCGCAGTGGGCGCGCTCGGAAACCCCGCCCGGCCGCTTGATGGTGCCGAAATCTGCCATCGCGTAGGTCAGCGCGCCGGCGGTGAAATCCAGCCGCCAGTAGAGTTCCTGCTTGGACAGGTGCGGCAGCTCCGCGGTGATGGCCTGGGCGAAACGTCGCAGCACGTGGCCGTAATTATCGGACAGAAACAGCCGGAAGCGTTCGTTCTTTTCCGCATAGGCCCGGGCCAGCACGCGCACGAACGCGGCGCCGCCGGAGCGGTCCAGGGTCATGCCCAGGGCCGGTTCCACGAAGGCGCGCAGGATCGACTCCAGAGAGCGTTCAGGGACCGCCATGGCCTCATCCAGCGCCGCCAGGCGGCGCTCGGTCAGCTCGTCCAGACGCCGGCGGAACACCTCGGTGACGAGGTTCTCCTTGGAGCCGAAATGATAGTTGACGGCGGCCAGGTTGACGTCGGCCCGGGTCGTGACCTGGCGCAGCGAGGTGCCCGCAAAGCCATGCTGCGCGAACAGCGCCTCGGCGGCCGAGAGGATGCGCTGCTTGGTGGAGAAGTGGGGGGTGTTCACCGGCGCGGAATCAAACGTTCGTTTGAACCATGCTAGTCCTGCCGCGGACCCGGGTCAATCGGTGCGCGGCCTGGAGCACGGCCTGGAGCGAAACTGTGATGCAGTGCGCGCTTTGTTGCCCGCAGACCACCGTAGGCTAGGGCGGACAGTGGCCGAATCCCTTGTCAAACCCGGGCTTTACGAAGCATTTATCTGTTACGATCACACTCTTCACGCCGGGTTCCGTGGCCTGGATCCAACGGACCCGGGCCGCGTTGTGCGCCCGGCACAACAACACACCCGGAGCATAGGAAGGAGTCGCTGCACCAATGCCGCTGGAACGCACGCTTTCGATCATCAAGCCCGATGCCGTGGCCAGGAACGTGATCGGCCAGATCTATTCCCGTTTCGAGAATGCCGGACTGCGGATCGTCGCGGCCAGGATGAAGCGCCTCTCACGTGCGGAGGCCGAAGGTTTTTATGCTGTGCACCGGGAACGTCCGTTCTTCGATCCGCTGGTGCGGTTCATGCTCTCGGGTCCGGTGATGATCCAGGTACTGGAGGGCCCCGATGCGATCGCGAAGAACCGCGAGCTGATGGGCGCGACCGATCCGAAGAAGGCCGAAGCCGGAACCATCCGCGCCGACTTCGCCGAAAGCATCGACGCCAATGCCGTGCATGGCTCCGACGGCGCCGAAACCGCGCGCAGCGAGATCGCCTACTTCTTTTCCGACATCGAGTTGTGCGCGCGCTGAGCGCGTGCGCCACCCCGGACCCGACGTGACTGAATCCAACGCCCGCATCAACCTGCTCGACCACGACCGCGAGGGCCTGCGCGGCCTGCTGGCCGGCCTGGGCGAGAAGCCATGGCGGGCCGACCAGCTGATGAAGTGGATCCACCACCGGCATGTGACCGATTTCGGGCAGATGACGGACCTGGGCAAGAGCCTGCGCGGCAAGCTTGCCGAGGTTGCCGAGGTGCGCCCGCCGCGGATCCTGTTCGAGAAGCAGTCCGCTGACGGGGTCCACAAGTGGCTGCTGGCCATGGACGGCGGCAACGGAATCGAGACCGTCTTCATTCCCGACCGCGGGCGCGGGACGCTGTGCGTGTCCTCGCAGGTCGGCTGCGGGCTCAACTGCCGCTTCTGCTACACCGGCACCCAGGGATTCAACCGCAACCTGTCGACCGCCGAGATCGTCGGCCAGGTGTGGATCGCGGCCCGCCACCTGGGCAACGTGCCGCACCGCCAGCGCAGGCTCACCAACGTGGTGATGATGGGCATGGGGGAGCCGCTGCTGAACTTCGACAACGTCGTGCGCGCGATGAGCGTGATGCGCGACGACCTGGGCTTCGGCCTGGCGAACAAGCGCGTCACGCTGTCCACCGCCGGGCTGGTCCCGATGATCGACCGGCTTTCGGAGGAGTCGGACGTCTCCCTCGCGGTTTCTTTGCATGCGCCCGACGACGAGTTGCGTACGCGCCTGGTGCCGCTGAACAGGAAGTATCCGATCCAGACCCTGCTCGCTGCCTGCGAACGCTACGCGGCACGCCGGCCGCGCACCTCGATCACCTTCGAGTACACGCTGATGCGCGGGGTCAACGACCAGCCGCAGCACGCGCGCGCACTGGTCAGGCTGATGCGGCGCCTGCCGTCCAAGGTCAACCTGATTCCGTTCAACCCGTTCCCGGGCACCGAGTTCGAGCGGCCGGACGAGCAGGAGATCCGTGCGTTCCAGAAGATCCTGCTCGACTCGCACGTACTTGCCACGGTGCGGCGCACCCGCGGAGAGGAGATCGACGCCGCCTGCGGCCAGCTCAAGGGCCAGGTCATGGACCGGACACGACGGCAGGCCGAGTTCCGGCGCCGTATCGAGGAGGCCGCGCATGCAGCCTGATCGCCTGGCGCTGCTGCTGGCTCCGGTGCTCGCGCTCTCGGCCTGCGCGACCGGCGGCGGCCGCTCGTCCGCATCCGAGACCGGGACGACCCGCAGCGCCGCGGACGTCAACGTCCAGCTGGGCCAGAAGTACATGGAGCGCGGCGACCTGGAAATCGCGATGGAGAAGCTGCGCAAGGCCGTGGAGCTGGATCCGCGCTCGGCCGACGCCCACACGATGCTGGGCGTGCTCTACGAGCGCATCGGCCGAGTCGAGCTGGCGGGCGAGCACTACGCCAGGTCGGTCGCGCTCGATGGTGACGACGGCGTCATGCTCAACAACTACGGCGGGTTCCTGTGCCGGCAGCGGCGCTACGACGAGGCCGACGCGATGTTCGCCAAGGCACTGGAGGATCCGTTCTACCGCACACCCAACGCGGCACTGACCAATGCCGGCGTGTGCGCAATGCAGGCCGGCAGGCTGGAGCGCGCCGAGTCGTACCTGCGGCGCGCACTGGAGAAGGAACCGCGCAATTCCGGCGCATTGTTCCAGCTCGCGCAGGTCAACTTCGCAAAAGGGGAATTCCTGAGCGCCCGCGCGTTCATCCAGCGGCTCGAGGCGGCCTCACCGGCCACCGCCGAGGCGTTGAGCCTTGCGGCCCGGATCGAGGAGCGGCTCGGCGACAAGGCGGCGGCGGACAAGTACCGCAAGCGCCTGCGCACCGAGTTTCCCGACTACCGGCCACCGAAGACTTCCGGGGAGACCAGCTCGTCATGATCGACCATGCTTCCGAGGGGGGGGAGTCGCTGGGCCGGCGCCTGAGGGCGGCGCGCCTTGCCAGGGACCTGGGCGTTGCCGAGGCCGCGGCCAGGCTCCGGCTGCCGGTGGCGCTGGTCGAGGCGATGGAGGCCGACGACCACGCGCGGCTGGGCGCCTGGGTGTACGCCCGCGGTTACCTGATCAGCTATGCGAGCCTGGTCGGCGTGCCCGTGGTCGCGGTGGATGCGATCCGCCAGCGCGTCGCCGAGGCGCCGCCGCCGCTGCAGGCCACGACCCGGACCTCGCGATCCCACCTGCTGCTCGACCGCTACCTGCGGCGGGCGGTGTACCTGGTACTCACCGCCGCGATCGTGCTGCCGGTGGTGTTCTTCGCCCGGCTCGAGCGGCTGGACGTCCGCCACCTGACCCTGCAGCCGCTGGATCCGGCCGTCGAGCTGGACGCCGACGCGCCGGCTACGCCGGCGGAAGATCAGGGTGAACAGCCGGTCGTGGCGTCGATGACGCCGTTCTATCTCCGCCAGGCCGACGCGGGCGCGGTCGGCCCGCCGGCGCTCCCCGGCGCCGCGATCGCGGCCGTGGCCGACAGCCGGCCCGGCGTACTGACGATCCGGCTGACCTCGCCAAGCTGGGTCGAGATCGTGGGCCGCGACGGCGCGCGACTGGAGTACGGTCTGCTCGAAGCGGGCGTCGAACGCAGCTTCCCGGTCGGGTCCGTGAAAAGCATTTCGATCGGCAACGCCGACGCGATCCGGGTTGCGATCGACGGCGAGCCGGTCGACCTGGAGCCCTTCCGTCGGGCCAACGTCGCCCGATTTGAGCTATCCTCGTCGGGTCAGCCGACGCCAGTCGACGGCTGAGCCTCCCACCGAAAACCGGTCAGCCACCCCGCGGCCCGCCCGGCGCCGCGTCGACGACACATGGCCATGGAACTACTTGACGAACACGAACAAGGCGAACGCGTCCGCACCTGGCTCAGGGAAAACGGTACCGCGATCCTCGGCGGCATCGCCCTGGGCGTGGCGGCGATCTTCAGCTGGCAGTGGTGGCAGGGGTCCCAGGAGCGGGACCGGATCGCCGCCGCGGACCAGTACCACCGGCTCAGCGAGGCGGTGGCCGCGTCCGATGCCGATGGCATGCGTGCGCTGGCGGGGCAGCTGCAGACGGATTTCCCGGGCAATCCCTATGCCATGCTCGCCGCGCTGCACCTGGCCGAGCTGGAACTGGGCGAGGGCAACAGCGAGGCTGCCGCACAGACGCTCGAACACGCCCGCACCACGGCGACCGATCCGGCGCTGCGCGGAGTGGCCACGCTGCGGCTGGCGCGCGTGCGCATCGCCCGGGGGGAGTTCGAGCAGGCGCTGACGCTGCTCGCGGACGCCCAGCTGGCCGAGGACTATGCGGGCCTGGCGGCAGAGCTGCGTGGCGACGCGCTCGCTGCCCTGGGCCGCGAGCACGATGCGCGCGGTGCGTATGCCGAGGCGCTGTCCATACTCGATATCGCCGCCCCGAACCGCAGCATCATCGAAATGAAGCTCGCCGCCGTCGGCGGACGGGCCGAATCGCCGGAGACCTGAGCATGGATCGCACGAGATTCCGTTTACCGATGCCGGCACTGGCGGCGGCGCTGGCGCTTGCAACGCTGACGCTGGGTGGCTGCAATCTGTTCAAGAGCCCCACCCGCGAAAACGTCGAACCCCCCGCGGAACTGACCGAATTCGCGCCCACGCGCACCATCGAGCGCCTGTGGACGCAGCGCATGGGCAAGGGCGAGAAGCGGCTGGGCCTGCGCCGCAGCATCGGTGTGTCCGCCGGCCGCGTGCTTGCCGCCACGCTCGAGGGCGAGGCCGTTGCGCTGGATGCCGCCACCGGCAGGACACTGTGGCTGACCGAGACCGGCCTGCGGCTGTCCTCCACGCCCGGCGCGGGCGAGGGCACGGTGGTGATCGGCGCCCTGGACGGCGAGGTGATCGCGCTGGACGAGGGCACCGGCAACGAGCGCTGGCGGGCGAAGGTCTCCTCCGAAGTCGTCGCGGCGCCGGCCGTGGATCGTGGGCTCGCAGTGGTGCGCGCCAATGACGGACGCATGTTCGGCTTCGACCTGGCCAGCGGTGAACGGCGCTGGGTCTTCGATCGCGGCCTGCCGACACTGACGCTGCGCGGGAACGGGCCGCCGCTGGCGCGCGGGGGCGCCGTGTTCGCCGGCTATGACGACGGCACGGTGGTCGCACTTCGCATCGACGACGGCGCGCTGGTCTGGGAAGCGATGGTTGCCGAGCCCTCCGGCCGCACCGACCTGGACCGGATGGTCGACGTCGACGGCCAACTGGAGATGGCCGGCGCGGAACTGTTCGCGGCCGCCTACGGCGGGCAGGTCATGGGGCTTGCCGCCGAGAACGGCAGCCAGCGCTGGGCGCGCGAGATGTCCGCGTACGGAGGGCTCGCACTGGCCGGCGATCGCCTGGTCGTGGCAGACGCCGCCGGAACGGTGTGGGCGTTGAGCCTGACCGATGGTTCGGCGCTGTGGAAGCAGGACGCGCTCGCATGGCGCTGGCTGTCCTCGCCGGCGGTGCTGGACGGAACCGTCGTGGTCGGGGACTTCGAAGGCTACCTGCACTGGTTCGACCTGGAATCGGGCAGGCCGGCCGCGCGCACGCGGATGGGCAAGAATCCGATCCGCGCCCGGCCAGTCGCCGCCGGCGGCATCGTCTATGCCGTCAACACCAACGGCGAGATCGGCGCCTACCGGGCCGGCGGCGGCTGATCCCGGGGTCCGCATGCTCCCGCTGGTCGCCCTCGTCGGCCGGCCCAACGTCGGCAAGTCGACGCTGTTCAATGCCCTCACGCGCACGCGCCAGGCGCTGGTAGCGGACCAGCCCGGCGTCACGCGCGATCGCCACTATGGCGTATGCCGGCTGGCCGACCGCCATTTCATGCTGATCGACACCGGCGGCCTGACCGGCGAGGGCGAAGGCATGGCGGGCCTGACCGCACGCCAGGCCGAGACCGCGATCGTCGAATCGGATCTGGTGGTGCTGGTGGTCGATGCGCGGGAAGGCGCCTTGCCGCAGGACCACGGCATCCTGAAATTCCTGCGCCGGAGCGGCAAGCCGGTCGTGCTCGCGGTCAACAAGACCGACGGCCTGGACGAGGGCGCCGCACTCGCCGAGTTCGCCGACTTCGGGATCGAGGATTCGCTGCCACTTTCGGCGGCGCATCAGCGCGGGATCCACGGCCTGCTGACGACCGTGCTCGGTCACCTGCCGGAACCGACCGCAGAGGACGCAGCCGCTGCAGACGATGGGGGTGGCCGCATCCGGCTTGCCTTTGTCGGCCGCCCGAATGTCGGCAAGTCCACCCTGGTGAACCGGCTGCTCGGCGAGGAGCGCGTGATCGCCTCCGAAGTCCCGGGCACCACCCGCGATTCGATACGCATCGATCTGGACCGCGACGGCCAGCAGTACCGCCTGATCGACACCGCCGGCATCCGCCGCCGTGGCCGGATCGAGCAGGGTGTGGAAAAGATCAGCGTCATCAAGACCCTGCACGCGATCGAGGAGTGCCAGATCGCGGTGGTCCTGATCGACGGCGCCGAAGGCTTGACCGACCAGGACCTGACGGTGATCGGCCACGTCCTGGATGCCGGCCGCGCCCTGGTGCTGGCGGTGAACAAGTGGGACGGACTGCCGCCGGACCAGCGCGAACGCTGCCGGTACGAACTGGACCGGCGCCTGCGTTTCGTCGAATTCGCGGAGGTGGTGACGATCTCGGCCCTGCACGGCTCCGGCCTGCGCGAGCTGTTCGCGGCCGTGCACCGTGCGCACGCCTCGGCGATGCGCACCTTCTCCACCGCCGAGGTCACCCGCGCGCTGGAGGTCGCCTACGAAAGCTTCCAGCCCCCGCTGGTAGGCGGCCGCGTCGCCAAGTTGCGCTATGCGCACCCGGGCGGAAGCAACCCGCCGACCTTCGTCATCCACGGTTCGCGCATCCGGACGCTTCCGGACAGCTACAAGCGCTACCTGGAGAATTTCTTCCGCAAGCGTTTCGAGCTGGTCGGCACACCGGTGCGCCTGGAATTCCGCGAAGGGCGAAATCCCTACGAGGGCCGGCGCAACGAGCTGACCGACCGCCAGAAACGCAGCCGGCGCCGGCTGCTGCGGCACGCGCGCAAGTGATGTCCCCGGCGCTGGCGATCGGGATACTCGCCGGCGGCCGTGGCCGCCGGGTGGGGGATGCCGACAAGGGCTGGCTGCCGCGTGGCGACCGCGCGCAGATCCAATGGCTGCTGGACCGGCTCGACACCGGTATGCGCGTGCGCGTCGTCGCCAATCGCAACCTGGAGCGCTATCGCTCGCTCGTGCCAGAGGTGGTCAGCGACGACGACGCCTTCGGTCCGTTCGCCGGCCCGCTCGGCGGACTGCTGCGCCTGCTCGAGGACATGCCGGACTCGCATGTGCTGAGCCTGCCGGTGGACATGGGATCGGTCCCGGCCGGACTGTGCGCCCGGTTTGCCACGGCCGTGGCGGCCGACCCCGAGTACTGCCATGTCGCGGTCGATGCCGATGGGCCGCAGCCACTGGTCGCCGCCTATCCGCGGCAGATGGCCCGCAACGCCCGCGCCGCGCTGGAGCGCGGCTGCCGCTCGGTGCGTGAATGGCAAGCCGGCCTGCCGGTATCGGAACTGGACTTCCGGCCGATCCGGTTCGGCAATCTGAATACGCCTGCAGACTGGGTCCAGTGAAGCCGCCACCTCCGATCGCGTTCGCCGATGCGCTGGCGCGGATTACCTCGGTCGGCGCGGCGCGCAGACTGCCCGCCGAGGAGGTCACGATCGGACACGCCCTGGGCCGCGTGCTGGCATCGGCACCGCTCAGCCTCGTGGACGTGCCGGGTTTCGCCAATGCGGCGATGGACGGGTTCGCACTGCGCCTGGCCGATCTGGCCGCCGCGCCCGACGGCCTGCCGGTGCAGGGCGTGCGCCACGCCGGGGCCGAGGGCCCGGTCGCGCTGGCACCGGGCCGGTGCCTGCGCATCACCACCGGCGCCCTGCTTCCGGAGGGCGCGGACGCAGTTGTCCCGCTCGAACAGGCGCAGATGTCCGGCGACCGCATGCGCCCGGAGGCGACACCGGCGGCAGGCGCACACATCCGGTACGCCGGAGAGGACTACCGCCTCGGCCAGGCCATCGCCGAGGCCGGCACGCAGGTCGATGCGCCGATCGTGGCGGCGGCGGCCGCCTCCGGCATCGCCTGCGTGCACGTGCACCGCGCGCCCAGGGTGGCGGTGGTCGTCACCGGGGACGAGTTGCGGCCGGCCGGCGCGCGGCTGGAACCCGGCCAGATCCACGACAGCAATGGCCCGCTGCTCGCGGCGCTGCTGGCCGGCGAGGGGATCGCGGCGATGCCGGTCCTGCACGCCGCGGATCGGCACGAGGCGGTCGCCTCGGCGCTGGAACAGGCCTGCGCCGGTGCCGACCTGGTGCTGTGCTGCGGCGGCGCCTCGGTCGGCGAGCGTGACCTGCTGCCCGGGCTGCTGGCCGAGGCCGGCCGTCTGCATTTCTGGCGCGTGTCCATGAAGCCGGGCATGCCGGTAGTGTTTGCCGAGTGCGGCGCGGCGCTGGTGCTGGCACTGCCGGGCAATCCGGTCTCGGTGTTCGCGACCTTCCTGGCACTGGTGCGGCCGGCCCTGGATGCGCTGCAGGGGCGCACGCAGCCGCGCGAACGCCTGCGCGCATTGCTCGATGAGCCCGTCGACAAGCGCCACGGTCGCCATGAGCTGCGCCGGGGCCTGCTGCGGTGCGACGGCGCCGGCATCGTGCGTGTGCGCGCGCACCCGGCACAGGGCTCCCACCAGCTCCACGGCGTGGTCCAGAGCAATGGATTGATCCACTTGCCGGCGGACCTTGCGCGCGTGGAGGCCGGCGAACCGGTCGAGGTGGACCGCTACGGCGCTATCCTGAGCCCATGAGTTCCCGGACACCGGCTCCACCCGAGGCGATCGCGCCGCGCCGGGCGCATGCGTTGCAATGCGATGGCGCGGTGCTGGTGGACGTGCGCGAGCCCGCAGAACGGGCGCTCGGCGCACCGGAAACGGGTCTGGTGCTGCCGCTGGCGGACATCGAAGCCGGTCGCGTCCAGGCGCTGCCGCGCGGCGCCCTGATCCTGACGCTATGCGCGCGCGGACAGCGCTCGCAGCGCGCGGCCTCCCGCCTGCGCGAACTGGGCTTCGAGGATGCAGCGAGCATCCAGGGCGGATTCGCAGCCTGGCGTGAGGCCGGTCTGCCCGAGGCGGCCCGCGGCGACGACGACTTCGCCGAGCGCTACCTTCGGCACCTGCTGCTGCCCGAAATCGGCGAGCACGGCCAACGGCGGCTTGCGGCTGCCCGCGTGGTGCTGGTCGGCGCCGGCGGGCTGGGCTCGCCGGTGGGCCTGTACCTGGCGGCGGCGGGCGTGGGCCGCGTGCGCGTGGTCGACAACGACCGCGTTGAGCGCAGCAACCTGCAGCGGCAGGTCCTGCACACGGAGGCGCGCGTGGGTATGGCCAAGGTCGAGTCTGCGGCCCGGGCGCTGAAGGCACTGAACCCCGGGATCGTCGTGGAGACGGTCGATGCGCGACTGGATTCGACCAACGTCGAGGCCGTGCTCGAAGGCGCCGAGGTGGTCGTGGATGGCGCCGACAATTTCCCCACCCGTTACCTGCTGTCCGATGCCTGCGTGCGTCTGCGTGTACCGATGGTGTACGGGGCGGTGTACCGGTTCGAGGGCCAGGCTGCCGTGTTCGACGCTGGCCGCCATCGCGGCGAAGCGCCGTGCTACCGCTGCCTGTTCCCGGATCCGCCGCCGGCCGAGGCGGCGCCCGACTGCGCCACGGTCGGGGTGCTGGGCGTCCTGCCGGGCCTGGTCGGGATGGTCCAGGCGACCGAAACGCTGAAGCTGCTGCTGGGCCTGGGCGAGCCGCTGATCGGTCGGCTCCTGCACGTGGACGCACTGGGCATGCGCTTTCGCGAGACCCGGCTGCGGCCGGACCCGGACTGCCCGGTGTGCGCGCCGGGCCGAGAGTTTCCCGGCTACATCGACTACGAGCGCTTCTGCGCGGCCTAGACAATCTCTGAACAAGTTCAGAGGTTCGCGCGCCATGGATGGCGCGCTCGCGGATCAAGCACGCAAGTGCTTGATCCGGCGGAGCCGAGGCCGGACATGTGCCGGACTCGGCGAGTCTGATCCAGTCCAGGATGGACCTGATCAGACCTTCTGGAATACGGCCTGCCTTGGGTCACGGGGACGCATCGGGGATAATCCGCGGCCACTGTCACCGCACACGTCCCATGCCCGCACGGATACTGGACGGCAAGGCGATCGCCGAGGATCTGCTCGGCGAACTGCGCGAGCGCGTGCAGGCGCGCCTGCGCGCGGGCAAGCCCGCTCCCGGCCTGGCGGTGGTGCTGGTGGGCGAGGACCCGGCATCGGCCGTGTACGTGCGCAACAAGCGCCGCGCCTGCGAGCGCGTGGGCATCCGCGCCATCGACCACGACCTGCCGGCTTCGACTTCGCAGGAAGCGCTGTGCGCCCTGATCGACCGGCTCAACCTCGATCCGGCGATCCACGGCATCCTGGTGCAGCTGCCCTTGCCGGCCCGGATCGATGCCACTGCCCTGATCAACCGCATCGACCCGGGCAAGGACGTCGACGGCTTCCACGCCGAGAACGTCGGCCGGCTGGCACTGCGGCAGTTCGGCCTGCGACCGTGCACGCCGCGCGGCATCATGACGCTGCTGGCACGCACCGACCGCCCGGTGCGAGGGCGCGAGGCCGTCGTGGTGGGCGTCTCCAACCACGTCGGCCGGCCGATGGCGCTGGAACTGCTGATCGCCGGGTGCACGACGACCTGCTGCCACCGCTTCACGCCGCGGGCGACGCTGGAGCGGCACGTGCGCGAGGCCGACCTGGTGGTCGTGGCGGTCGGCCGCCCGGGGCTGATCCGGGGCCACTGGATCAAACCCGGTGCGGTGGTGATCGACGTGGGCATCAACCGCATGGACGATGGCCGCCTGGTCGGGGACGTCGAGTTCGGCCCGGCATCGGAGCGCGCCAGCTGGATCACGCCGGTCCCCGGCGGGGTCGGTCCGATGACCGTCGCCACGCTGATGCACAACACCCTGGAGGCGGCCGAGATGGCCGACCCCGTATCATGACGGGGTAGGCCGCAGACGCCATGCTGCACCAATGACACATCCGGACCCACCCCTCGCACCGGCAACGGCGGCGCTTGCAGCGCTGCTGCTGGCAATGCTGCTCGCACTGGCAGGCTGCGCCGGCATGGCCAGTCGCGCCGGCGCACAGCTGGCCGGCGACCTGGGTGCCGCAATGCTCGACCAGGACGACCCGGCCACCGTGCGCGACGGCGTGCCCGCCTACCTGTTGCTGCTCGACGGCATGGTCCACGGCGCTCCCGACGACGCCGGACTGCTGCTGTCGGCCAGCGAGATGTACGCGGCCTATGCCGGCAGCTTCGTCCAGGACGCCGAGCGCGCGCGGCGGCTGTCCACGCGCGCCCTCGAGTACGCATGGCGGGGCAACTGCGCTGCCGGCACGCCGGTGTGCGACACACGCTCGATCCCGTTCGCGCAGTTCGAGGACGCCATCGCCCGCATCGGGTCACGCGATCTGCGCGCAGCGTACGCGCTGACGGCCGCCTGGGGCGGTTGGATCCGGACCCACAGCGAGGACTGGAATGCACTGGCCGAGATCCCGCGGGTGGAGCTGCTCGCGCGCCGGGTGGTGGCCCTGGAGCCCGAACACGACCGCGGCATGCCTTACGTGTACCTGGGCGTATTGAACTCCTTGCGCCCGGCCGCGGTCGGTGGCGATCCCGAGGCCGGCCGCGCGCATTTCGAACGCGCCATCGCACTGTCCCGGGAGCGCAACCTCACGGCAAAGACACTGATGGCCGAGCACTACGCACGCCTGGTATTCGACCGCGAGTTGCACGACCGCCTGCTGCGCGAGACGCTCGATGCCGATCCGCGTGCGCCCGGCTTCACCCTGGCCAACACGCTGGCGCAGCAACGCGCCGCCGAATTGCTGGCGGGCTCGGACGCCTACTTCGAATGAGGAACCGGCCACGATGATGCGTGCCCTGCTGCTGATGCTTGCCCTCGCCATTTCCGGCGCGCCACAGGCCGCGTCCCTGAAGATCGCGACGCTGGCGCCGGACGGCTCGACCTGGATGCGCGAGATGCGCGCGGCGGGCGAGCGCATCGAGGCGGCAACCGACGGGCGCGTGCGCGTGCGGTTGTATCCGGGCGGCGTCATGGGCAACGACACGACGGTGCTGCGCAAGATCCGGCTGGGACAGCTGCATGGCGGAGCCTTCACCGGCAGTGAGCTTTCGGTCGTCCATGGCGATTCCCAGGTGTATTCGGTGCCGTTCCTGTTTTCCTCGTACGAGGAGGTCGAGGCGGTGCGCACCAAGGTGGACCCGATGCTCGAGCGCGGCTTCGCCGCCGCCGGCTTCGAGATCGTCGGTATCACCGGCGTCGGCTTCGCCTACATGATGAGCGTGCGCGAGGTGCGCACGCGGCAGGACCTGCGGGCCGCCAAGGTCTGGGTGCCGCAGAGCGACACCATCGCTGAACGCACCTTCGCGTTGGCCGGCGTGAAGCCGATTCCGCTGGCGCTCGCCGATGCCTTCACCGGATTGCAGACCGGGCTGATCGACACCGTCGCCTCCACGCCCGCGGGAGCCATCGCGTTGCAATGGCACACCCGAATCCGGCATGTCTTCGATTTTCCGGTCAGCTACGTGGTCGGCTACGTGGCTCTGGATGCGCGCGCACTTGCACGGCTCAGCGAGGCCGACCGCAGCGCCGTCCGCGACGCCTTCGCATTGGCCGCGGCGAACATCGACGCCTCCAACCGCCGTGACAACGCCCAGGCGCTGGCCGCTTTGCAAGGGCAGGGCATCCGCGTCCACCAGCCCACGCCGGCGGAAGTGCGCGATTGGGGCGCGCTCGGCGAGCGCATCCTGGAAGTGCTCGTTGACGAAGGGACCTTCACACCCGAAGTGATCGGGTCCATCCGGGCCGAGCTGGCCGAGATCCGGCAGTCGTCCGCACCGTGACCGGTCCGGGTGCGCGCTGGCTGCGCGGCCTCCATGCCGCCGAGGACGCGCTGCTGAGCGTGCTGCTGCTGGGGCTGCTGACGCTGGCCGTCGTCCAGATCGTGATGCGAGTGGGCTTCGACAGCGGCCTGGTATGGGCCGAGCCGGCCTCGCGGCTGTTGGTGATGTGGCTGGCGCTGCTGGGCGCGCTGGCGGCCACGCGTGAGGGACGTCACATCGCCATCGATGCCCTGCCGCGCGCCCTGGGTGCCCGCGCCAGGCGCGTGTGCTGGATCCTCGCCCAGCTCGCCGCCGCGGGCGCCGCCGGCACGCTGTGCTGGCTGTCGGTGTCGCTGATCATGCTGGAACTCGAGTTTCCGTCCCGGCTGTTCGGCGTACTGCCTTCGTGGACAGGCATGCTGGTGCTGCCGCTGGGCTTCGGCCTCATGACGCTGAGGTTCCTGGTCGCCTGCTTCGCACAGCCTCCCTATGGGCGGCGCCCGGAAGGGCCGGGCGGATGAGCGCCACCTGGCTGGTGGCCCTGGTCCTGGTCGCGCTGCTGGCGGCTGTCGGAACACCACTGTTCGCGCTGATCGCAGCGGTCGCGATGCTGGGGGTCCACCTGGCCGGGTACGACCTGACGGTGGTCGCGGTCGAGTTCTACCGGCTCAGTGAGCTGCCCGGCCTGATCGCGATCCCGCTGTTCACCCTGGCCGGCTACCTGCTCGGCGAGAGCGGGGCGCCGCGGCGGCTGGTGCGCCTGTCCGATGCGCTGCTGGGATGGTTGCCCGGCGGCCTGGCGATCGTGGCGCTGGTCGTGTGCGCGCTGTTCACCGCGTTCACCGGCGCTTCGGGCGTGACCATCGTGGCGATGGGGGCGCTGCTGTTTCCGGCCCTGGCACAGGCGCGCTATCCGGAGCAGTTCAACCTGGGGCTGATCACCTCCTCGGGCTCGCTGGGCCTGCTGTTCGCCCCCTCGCTGCCGCTGATCCTGTACGGCTTCGTCGCCGGCCAGCTCGAAACCGACCCGCCGGTGACGGTCGAAGCCCTGTTCCTGGCCGGATTGCTGCCGGGCCTGCTGATGGTCGTGCTGCTGTCCGGCTACGCGATGTGGGCGGGCAGGGGCGCGATCCGCACCCGCGCATTCGACGCGCGGGAGACCTGGGCCGCCGTGCGCGATGCCGGATGGGAGATTCCGCTGCCGTTCCTGGTCCTGGGAGGTATCTACTCGGGTCTGTTCGCCGTCGGCGAGGCGGCGGCGATCACCGCGCTGTACGTGCTGGTCGTGGTCGTTGGAGTCCGCCGCGAGATCCCCTTGCGAGGCCTGCCGCAGGTGCTGTCGAAGGCGATGCGGCTGGTCGGCGCGATCCTGCTGATCCTGGGTGCGGCGCTGGCGCTGTCGAACTGGCTGATCGACATCCAGGTGCCCGAGCGCCTGTTCGAGTGGATGCAGGCGCGGGTGACCAGCCCCTGGGCTTTCCTGCTGCTGCTCAATGTCTTCCTGCTGGTCGCAGGCATGCTGCTGGACGTGTTCTCGGCCATCGTGATCCTGGTCCCGCTGCTGGTGCCGGTGGCCGCACGCTACGGCATCGACCCGGTGCACCTTGGCATCGTGCTGCTGGCCAACCTGCAGCTGGGCTACATGACGCCGCCGGTGGGCATGAACCTGTTCATCGCCAGCTACCGGTTCGACCGCCCGGTCACCGAGCTGATGCGCGCCTGCATCCCGTTCTTCGCGATCCTGGCCGTGGCCGTGCTGCTGATCACCTGGTGGCCCTGGCTCTCACTGGCCCTGGTGCGCTAGCCGTTCGTCCCGGGCGTCTCCAGGTGAAGCCGTGGGACGCTCGCGACCGGGGGTGTGCGTTGTGTGGTCTGTGGGGATTGCAGCTTCGTAGGGCGTGCCGGGGTCCGGTAGCGCTTGCCTAGAGGCAGGTTGTTGCTTGCGTTGCGTGCGATCGCGGCCAACGGCCGCTCCTACAAAGCACCGACATGCAACGGTCCGACGGAGCCCAGCCGCCACGGAACCCGAGCCAGCGGTCCGGGGTCCGGTTCCTCTGTCCGGGGGCGTGAGCGCCAGGGATGGCGCGACCGCAGCCCCCATGGACGGGTTCACGGCGGCCCCGGACAGAGGAACCGGGCCACGGACCGCCCTACGGAGCACGGACTGCACACCGCAACCCGCACACGAGGCAGCACAAGGCCTGGGGCGTCCCGTTCGGACAGCCCGGGCCAGGCCAAGACTCCGGCGCGGCGGGCCTTCGCTCAGCACGAACGATGCGCACAGAACGGAGCATGGCGCGGACCCGGGGACGTCCTGACGACACCCGGGCGGGCCTGCTAAAATGCAGGACTTTTTACCGGGAGCCCCTTCGCGTGCGAATACAGGCCGAAGCGCTCACTTTCGACGACGTCTCGCTGGTTCCGGCCCACACGGTGGTGATGCCACGCGACGTCAGCCTCAAAACCCGTCTGACCCGTTCGATTGAACTGCACATTCCGATCGTCTCGGCAGCGATGGACACCGTGACCGAGGCCCGGCTCGCAGTCCAGATGGCCCAACTGGGCGGCATCGGCATCATCCACAAGAACATGCCGGCGGCGCAGCAGGCGGCCGAAGTGGCGCTGGTGAAGAAGTTCGAGGCCGGCGTGATCCGCGACCCGATCACCGTCTCGCCCGACGCCACCATCCGCGAGGTGCTGCAGATCACCGCCTCGCGCAACATCTCCGGTGTCCCGGTGGTCGAAGGCAGCAAGCTGATGGGCATCGTCACCAGCCGCGACCTGCGCTTCGAAACCAACCTCGACGCCCAGGTGCGCGAGGTGATGACGCCGCAGCAGCGGCTGGTCACGGTCGGGGAGGGCGCCAGCGACGGTGAAGTGCTGGGTCTGCTGCACAAGCACCGCATCGAGAAGGTGCTGGTGGTCAACGAGCAGTTCCAGCTGCGCGGCATGATCACCGTCAAGGATATCCAGAAGGCGCGCGACAACCCGTTCGCGGCCAAGGACAGCAGCGAGCGCCTGCGCGTGGGCGCCGCCGTCGGCGTCAGCGGCGACACCCATGCGCGGGTCGAGGCGCTGGTCGCAGCGGGCGTCGACGTGGTCGTGGTGGACACCGCGCACGGCCACGCCCAGGGCGTGCTGGACCACGTTGCCTGGGTCAAGAAGCACTTCCCGGACGTCCAGGTGGTCGGCGGCAACATCGTCACCGGCGACGCCGCGCGCGCACTGCGCGATGCCGGGGCCGATGCCGTCAAGGTCGGAATCGGCCCCGGTTCGATCTGCACCACGCGGGTGGTCGCCGGCGTCGGCGTTCCGCAGATCTCCGCGGTCGACATGGTGGCGCAGGCGCTGCAGGACGAGATCCCGGTGATCGCCGACGGCGGGATCCGGTATTCGGGCGACATCGCCAAGGCGATCGCAGCCGGCGCCTCCACGGTCATGATCGGAGGCCTGTTCGCCGGTACCGAGGAAGCACCGGGCGAGGTCGAGCTCTACCAGGGCCGCAGCTACAAGAGCTATCGCGGCATGGGATCGATCGGGGCCATGCAGCTGGGATCCCGGGACCGCTACTTCCAGGATTCGGCCGAGGCCGACAAGCTGGTGCCCGAGGGTATCGAGGGGCGGGTGCCGTACCGCGGCCCTCTGCGCAACGTCGTCCACCAGCTGATCGGCGGCCTGCGCGCGGCGATGGGCTACGTCGGCTGCGCGGACATCCAGCAGATGCGCAGCAAGCCCACCTTCGTGCGCATCAGCAACGCCGGCGTGCGCGAGAGTCACGTCCACGACGTGCAGATCACCAAGGAACCGCCGAACTACCAGGTGAGTTGAAGGCGGAACCGGCTACGGGAACTGCTCGATGGACGTCCACGGCGACAAGATCCTCATCCTCGACTTCGGTTCGCAGTACACGCAGCTGATCGCCCGGCGCGTGCGCGAGATCGGGGTCTACTCGGAGATCTGGGCCTGGGACCACGACCCGGACCAGATCCGCGCCTGGGGGGCCAGGGGCATCATCCTTTCGGGTGGGCCGGAGACCACGACCACCGTCGACGCGCCGCGCGTTCCTGCGGCCGTCTTCGAACTGGGCGTCCCGATCCTGGGGATCTGCTACGGCATGCAGGCCATGGCCGCGCAGCTGGGCGGTGGCACGGAACCGTCCTCGCACCGTGAGTTCGGCTATGCCGAGGTCGAGGTCAGCAGCGCCTGCCGGTTGCTCGACGACCTGAAGGATCATCCCGGCGCGCCGCCACGGCTGGACGTGTGGATGAGCCATGGCGACCGCGTTACCGCAGTGCCCGAGGGCTTCCGGATCACCGCGCGGACCGCGACGGTGCCGATCGTGGCGATGGCCGACGAGGACCGGGGCTGGTACGGGCTGCAGTTCCATCCTGAGGTCACGCACACCAGGCAGGGCAGGGCGATCCTCGAACGCTTCCTGACCCAGGTGTGCGGCTGCGCCACCTTGTGGACCGCCGCGCGCATCGTCGCCGACCAGATCGCGCGGGTGCGCGAGCAGGTGGGCGACGACCAGGTGCTGCTGGGCCTGTCCGGCGGCGTCGACTCCTCGGTGGTCGCGGCGCTGCTGCACGAAGCCATTGGCGACCAGCTCACCTGCGTGTTCGTGGACACCGGGCTGCTGCGCTGGCAGGAAGGCGACCAGGTCATGGCGACCATGGCCGAGCACATGGGCGTGCGGGTGATCCGGGTCGACGCCGCCGACCGCTACTTCCAGGCACTGGCCGGTGTCGCCGACCCCGAGGACAAGCGCAAGATCATCGGCCGGCTGTTCATCGAGATCTTCGAGCAGGAGGCGGCCAGGCTACCGCGGGTCAAGTGGCTGGCGCAGGGCACGATCTACCCGGACGTGATCGAGTCGGCCGGCGGCAGCACCGGCAAGGCGCACGTGATCAAGAGCCACCACAACGTCGGCGGCCTGCCCGAGCGCATGCACCTGAAGCTGGTGGAGCCGCTGCGCGAACTGTTCAAGGACGAGGTCCGTCGCATCGGCGTCGAACTGGGCCTGCCGCACGCGATGGTGTACCGCCACCCGTTCCCGGGACCGGGGCTGGGCGTGCGCATCCTCGGCGAGGTCCGTCGCGAGTACGCCGGGCTGCTGGCACGGGCCGATGCGATCTTCATCGAGGAGCTGCGCAACCACGACCTGTACGACCAGGTCAGCCAGGCCTTTGCCGTGTTCGTGCCGGTGCGCTCGGTTGGCGTGGTCGGTGATGCGCGCGCCTACGAATGGGTGATCGCACTGCGTGCGGTGGAGACGGTCGACTTCATGACGGCGCACTGGGCGCATCTGCCGTACGAGTTTCTCGATCGTGTGTCTAGACGTATTATCAATGAGTTACACGGAATTTCTCGTGTAGTTTATGATATCAGTGGCAAGCCGCCCGCAACCATCGAGTGGGAGTGATGCCGGAGGTCCGCAGCGAAGATCCTGCGACGTACTGCGCGTCCAGCAGGCCCGGGGACGAGCGCTGGATGCGTCACGCCCTGGCGCTGGCCGAGCGCGGCGAGCGCGAGGACGACGAGGTACCGGTCGGCGCGGTACTGGTCGACGCCGACGGCAAGGTCCTGGGCGAGGGCTGGAACCGTACCATCTCCGGCCGCGACCCGACCGCGCACGCCGAGATCGTCGCCCTGCGCGCCGCCGGCCAGGCGGCGGGCAACTACCGGCTGCCCGGCACCACGCTGTACGTGACCCTGGAGCCGTGCGCGATGTGCGCCATGGCGCTGGTCCACGCGCGCGTCGGCCGGGTCGTCTACGGCGCTTCCGACCCGCGCACGGGCGCCGCTGGCAGCGTGTTCGACATCCTCGGCTCGGACCGGCACAACCACCGCATCCAGGTGGCCGGCGGCGTGCTGGGCGAGGAAGCCGGACAACGCCTGCGCGACTATTTCCGGCGCAAGCGCCGGGGCGGCGACTGAGCGCCGGTGTGCGCGCGGCGTCCACAACGGCAGGGGCAGGCTGCTAATCTGCGGCGACCGCACGTACAGGGACGTCTGTGAACCCGAGCGAAGAAAACCTCATCTGGATCGACCTGGAGATGACCGGGCTGGATCCGAACAGCGACTCCATCCTGGAGATCGCGACCCTGGTCACCGATCGCGACCTGAACATCCTGGCGGAGGGCCCGGAGCTGGCGGTCTCGCACCCGGTCGAGCGGCTGCAGGCGATGGACGACTGGAACCGCAACCAGCACACGAAGTCGGGCCTGTGGCACCGCGTCGTGGCCTCGACCATCGACATGGCGGCGGCCGAACGCTTCACGCTCGAGTTCCTGGCCCGATGGGTGCCGGAGAACCGCTCGCCGATGTGCGGCAACTCGATCTGCCAGGACCGGCGCTTCCTGTACCGGCAGATGCCGAGGCTGGAACGCTACTTCCACTACCGCAACCTGGACGTGAGCACGCTCAAGGAACTGGCGCGCCGCTGGGCCCCGGACATCGCCAGGGGACTGACCAAGGAGTCGGCGCACACCGCGCTGAGCGACATCCGCGATTCGGTGGACGAGTTGCGCTACTACAGGCAGTTCATGGGGCCGCTCGCAGGGTCGGGCTGAGCGGTGCCGGACGTGCATCGGGGGGTTCTCGCTCCGTAGGCCGTGCCGCGGTCCGGTAGCGTTTGCCGGGGGACGCCGTGAATCCGTCCATGGAGGCTTATCCACGACATCCGTGTCGTGGATACCCCCGGCAAGCGATCCCGGACCGCGGCACTCACGTCACAGTCGCTCCAGCGCTCGCCGCATGGAGCTGGCTGTCCGGTCAATGGAAATCGCGCGACTGCGAATCCAGTTGCGGCAGCAGCGCACTGAAATCGATCAGGCGCCTGGCCATCAGGTGACGCACGCCGTCGCCGCATTCGAGCACGCCCTCCACGCCGAGCAGCACCGCCTCGATCAGCGCCCGCCGCTGCCGGATCGCCAGGTCGCGCCAGACCACGACGTTGACGTGCCCGGTCTCGTCCTCCAGCGTCAGGAAGGTCACGCCGCTGGCCGTGTTGGGGCGCTGTCGCACGGTCACCAGGCCCGCATAACGGATCCAGGTGCCGTGCTCCAGGCGCTCGACCTCCCCGGCACGGCGCACACGCCGGTGCGCGAGCTGGCGCCGTACCAGCGCGACCGGATGCCGCGCCAGCGACAGGCCGGTGGTGGCGTAATCGGCGTGGACCTCGTCGGCCAGCGAGGGCGGGCGCAGCGCCACGCGCGCCTCGCGCGGCGGCGCCGAGGCGGCGATGTCTTCGCCGGCATCGCTGCCGGCCACCGCCCAGTACGCGCGGTGCCGGTGCCCGGCCAGCGGCCGCAGCGCGCCGGCCGCAGCCAGCCGTTCACGCTCGTGGCGATCGAGCTGCGCGCGCCGCAGCAGGTCGCCGACATCGCCAAACGCCCGCTGCGAGCGCGCCGCGACGATGCGCTGCGCGCAGTCCTCGCCGATGCCCTCCACGTGGCGCAGGCCGAGTCGGAGTGCCAAAGGCCGGGACTCGAGCGTGCAATCCCAATCGCTGTGCACCACATCCACCGGCCGCACCTCCACGCCATGGCGCCGCGCGTCGGCCACGATCTGCGCCGGCGCATAGAAGCCCATCGGCTGCGAGTTCAGCAGCGCGCAGGCGAATGCGGCCGGGTGGTGGCACTTGAGCCAGGCCGAGGCATACACCAGCAGCGCGAAGCTGGCCGCGTGCGATTCGGGAAAGCCGTAGCTGCCGAAGCCCTTGATCTGCTCGAAGATCTGCCCGGCGAACTCCGCCGAGTAGCCGCGCGCGGCCATGCCCGAGAGGATGCGCCCGCGCCAGTGCTCGAGCCCGCCGCGCCGCTTCCACGCGGCCATCGACCGGCGCAGGCGGTCGGCCTCGCCGGCGCTGAAGCCGGCCGCGACCATCGCCAGGTGCATGACCTGCTCCTGGAAGATCGGCACGCCGAGCGTGCGCCCGAACACCTTGCGCAGCTGCGGCGACGGGAACTCGACCGGTTCCAGCCCCTGTCGCCGCCGCAGGTACGGATGCACCATCTTTCCCTGGATCGGGCCGGGCCGGACGATCGCCACCTCGATCACCAGGTCGTAGAAGTCGGCCGGTTTGAGCCGCGGCAGCATCGCCATCTGCGCGCGCGATTCGATCTGGAACACGCCCAGCGTGTCGGCGCGCTGGATCATTGCGTAAGTGGTCGGGTCCTCCTTCGGAATCGTCGCCAGTTCCAGGTCGGGGCCGCCGTGGGCGCGCAGCAGGTCCAGGCATCGACGGATGCAGCTGAGCATGCCCAAAGCCAGGCAGTCGACCTTGAGCAGGCCCAGCGTCTCCAGGTCGTCCTTGTCCCACTGGATGATGGTGCGCCCCTCCATCGCCGCGTTCTCGACCGGCACCAGGTGGTGCAGCGGCTGTTCGGAGATCACGAAGCCGCCCACGTGCTGCGAGAGGTGGCGCGGGCATCCGGACAGCTCCTCGACCAGCGCCAGCAGCTGCCGCACGGGACGGCTGTCCGGATCGAAGCCGCGTTCGGCCAGGCGCTGCGCCGCCGGTGCACCCTCGTTGCCCCAGGCGAAGGCGCGCGCGAGCTCGCCGAGCTGGTCCTCCGACAGTCCCAGCGCGCGGCCGACATCGCGGGCGGCGCTGCGCGGGCGATAGCAGATGACGGTGGCGGCCAGCGCCGCACGGTCGCGGCCATACTTGCCGTAGATGTACTGGATGACTTCCTCGCGGCGCTCGTGCTCGAAGTCGACGTCGATGTCGGGCGGCTCGTTGCGCTCCTTCGAGATGAAGCGCTCGAACAGCATCCCGATCATCTCCGGCGCCACCGCGGTGATGCCCAGGCAGTAGCACACCACCGAGTTGGCGGCCGAACCGCGTCCCTGGCACAGGATGCCGCGCGAACGCGCGAATGCGACCACGTCCTGCACGGTCAGGAAGAAGGCCTCGTAGCCGAGTTCGGCAATCAGCGCCAGTTCGCGTTCGATCAGCGCCAGCGTGTCGTCGGGGACGCCACCGGGCCAGCGGCGTGCGGTGCCTTCGAAAGCCAGGGCACGCAGGTGCTGCGCGGGCGTCGTACCGGCCGGCACCAGCTCGTGCGGGTACTCGTACTTCAGATCCGCCAGCGAGAAGCGGCAACGCCCGGCGATGCGCACGCTCTCGTCCATCAGCGCCTGCGGGTAGATGCGTGCCAGCACGTCGCGGCGGCGCAGGTGGCGCTCGCCATTGGGAAACAGCGCGAAGCCGCACTGCCCGACCGGCCGGCCCACGCGGATCGCGGTCAGCACGTCCTGCAGCGCACGGCGCGCACGCACGTGCATGTGCACGTCGCCGGCGGCCACGCAGGGCAGGGCGTGGCGCCGCGCGAACGCCAGCAGCTGTGTCAGCCGCGCCGCGTCGTCGGGGCCGCGGTGCAGCTCCACCGCCAGCCAGGCGCGATCGGGAAAGCGCGCCTGCAGCCAGGCGGCGGTTTCCTCCTGCAGCGTATCGGCGGGCACCCACAGCGCCAGCAGGCCCCCGGCGGCGCCATCGAAATCGCCGCGGCCGATGCAGTACTCGCCCTTGGCGCTGCGCCGGCGCGCGCGCGTGACCAGCCGGCACAGGTTCGAATAACCGGCGGCATCCTCGACCAGCAGCACCAGCCTGGGCCCGTCGGCCAGCACGAGCTCGCTGCCCACGATCAGCGGCACGCCGGTTTCCTGCGAGGCTTCGTAGGCGCGCACGATGCCGGCCAGCGAGCACTCGTCGGTGATCGCCAGCGCGGTGTAGCCGAGTTGCTTCGCCCGTTCGAACAGCTCCTGCGCGCTGGACGCGCCACGCTGGAAGCTGAAGTTGCTCAGGCAGTGCAGCTCGGCGTAGGCGGGTGCGCTCATGTCCCGTACGTCCCCCTCCCTTTTCGCCGCAGGCGAAAGGGGAGGGTCGGTGACGCCGAGAACCGTTGCGTGGCCGACCCGCGGACTTCCACAGCGAAGCGGCAGCCGGGATCCGAGGGCGTCGCCTCCGCAGCGGCGGCGGGCGGACGATCAGGCCCCGAAGGGGGCGCGCACAGGGATGAGCGCGCGTTTGCGCTCGGACAGGATGTCCGATCGCAAACCCCGGCCGCCCGACGCGGACCCGGAGCGCGCAGCGCGGAGGGCGCGAGGAACAGCAGCCCTCGGATACCGGCTGCCGCTTCGCTCCGCGTCGCTGCATGTCGCCCACGGGACGTGCTTCGGCTCCGGGTGGATCTCATGCGAACCACCCGTGCAGCATCCAGCCGTCCGAGCCCGGCGCGCGCCAGGCCCAGGCGCGCTGGCCGGTGTCGAGCTCGACCATGTAGTAGTCGCGGCGCACCTCGCCGCCGTCCCACCAGCCCGACTCGATGCGTTCGGGACCACCCAGCACACGGACGCTGCGTGCACGCAGCGGGATCGGACGCTCCAGAAGCCACAGCGGGCGCGGGCGGCGTTCCACCGCGTCCGTGGCCGTGGCCGCGCGCGCGGCCGCGTACTCGGGGCGGTGTTCGGCGACCGCGCCCAGGTCGTGGACGGCCTCGTCGCCGAGACGTGCGCGCAGCCGCTCGGCCAGCGCCGGCCAGTCCAGCCCCTGACCGTGCACCGGCGTGAACAGGTCGCGCAGCTCGGGCCGGAACGGCGGCAGCTCGACGGCTTCCAGCGCCAGCGCCACCACCGGCGCGGCGATCACGGCGCGTTCGAGCCGCCCGCGTGCGAACTCCAGCAGCGCAGCCGGATCGCGCTGCGCACTGCGCAGGCCGACCCGCACGCGCGTGGGCGCGTGGTCCTCGTGCTCCAGGTGCAGCGTGTAGCGCTCCACACCACCGTCGCGCGCGGACAGGAACAGCGCCAGCTCGCGGCACAGGCGCTGCAGCGGGAACAGCAGCGCCTCGACGCTGGCGACGGCGCCGGCCAGCTCCAGGCGCTGTCCGAAGCGCTCGGCGGGGCGGTAGATCTCGAACGGTTCGGCCGCCTCGCCGCGCAGGCGGTCCAGGTGCGCGAGCGCGGCCGCGCCGATGCGGCGCGCCAGCTCCGCCCGCGGCAACCGGAACAGTTCGCGCAGGTGGCGCAGGCCCATGCGCGCGAGCGCCGCCACGGTGTCCCCGGGCAGGCCGCTGCCGGCCAGCGGCAACTGGCCCAGCGCGACCTGCATCGGCTCGCGTGCGAGCACGGCCAGGCCGTCGTGGCGGCAGGCCAGCACCCGCGCCGCGCGCGCCACCGGCGCCACCACGATGCGGTGGGCGTGGCCCAGCAGGGCGAGGTCGTGGCGCAGGCGCCGTTCCAGCCGCGGCCAGCCGCCGAACAGCTTCAGGCTGGCACCGACCTCCAGCAGCAGCGCCTGTCCGTCGGGAACCGCAACCTGGCTGGTGAATCCATAGGCCCAGGCGGCCAGCAGGTCGCGACGACGGCGCTCGGCCGCGGCGTCGCGGCGGCGCAGCACCAGGTCCGGACACAGCGCCTGCGCGGCGGCCAGGCTCTGCCCGGGGCGCAGGCCGCGGGCGCCGGCGGCGGCATCGCAGCCCAGCAGCACCCGGTCGGACGCCTCCGCCCCGAGCAGGACCTGCGGCCGGATTTCCCCGTCCGCGAGCGAGAGCGCCTCGAAGGCCAGCTCCGGCAGATGGATGCAGGCGTACAGCATCGGAAGCCGCTCAGCCGCATGCGCGCCAGTGCAGCGCCGTGCCCGGCACGAAGCTGCCTTTCGACTTCAAGACATCCACGCAGATGTTTGATTCTTTTCTATAAATACGAAGACGCAATGCGGCGGGGCTGGCCTCCCCGACCTGCTCCAGCGGACGCATCAGGAAGGCCAGCGCGGCGCCGCCGACAGCGGCGATCTGCAACCGCCGCAGTTGCCGGTAATCCACCCGCGGCAACCAGCCCAGCACGCCGCCGCAGCAGCCCGCGCGCAGGCACTGCTCCATCGCCCAGGCGGCCTGGGCCGGCGGCGCCGCGATCACGCCGAGTTGCCGCAGCGGCAGCTCGCGCGCGGCCAGTGCCGGCGGGTAGGGCAGGTAGGGCGGGCAGACCCAGACGATGTGGCGTTGCCGTCGCGCCAGCGTGCGCAGCGCCGGCATCAGCAGTTCCATCTCGCCGAGGCCGTCGTGCGCGAGCAGCAGCTCGCACAGGCCGCTGGCCGGCCAGCCATGGTCGGGCAACAGCGCGTCGAGCGCGTCCCAGCCGGTGGCCACGGCATCGCGGCGCGGCGCGGGGCGGTTGCGGCGCCACACCGCCGGATGTTCGAGGACGGTGGCCAGGGCATCGCTGCGCATGGCCGTCAGCCGCGTCGGATGGTGCCGACGTGGACACCCTCGATGGCGAAGCTGTCGGTGCGCCTGGGATCGACCACGATCGGGTCGTAGTCCGGGTTGGCGGGCAGCAGCAGCAGGCGGTCGCCGGCGCGGTGCAGGCGCTTGACCGTGACCTCCTCGTCCAGCCGCGCCACCACGATCTGTCCGTTCTCGGCGCTGCGCGTACGGTGCACGGCGACCAGGTCACCGTCCAGGATGCCGGCATCGCGCATGCTCATGCCCTCCACCCGCATCAGGAAGTGCGGGCGCGGCCGGAACAGGGCGCGGTCCAGTGCGTAGCGGGACTCGATGTTGCCCTCCGAAAGGATCGGGGTACCGGCGGCCACGCGGCCCACCAGCGGCAGCGCCAGCAGGTCGCCGGAAGCCGGCCCGGCGGCGCCGGCCAGCAGCCGCAGCCCGCGATGGGCGGACGAGCGCTGCAGCCAGCCCTTGCGCGCCAGTGCGTCGATATGCGCCTGCGCCGAGCTGTGCTGGCGGTAGCCCAGCGCTTGGGCGATCTCGCGCAGCGTCGGTGGCCGGCCTTCGGCCGCGGCGTGGGCGGCGATGAAGTCCAGTACCTGCTGCTGGCGGGGGGAGAGGGGAGCCGGCATGGGTACAAATGTACGTATGTTCGAAGCCCCTCGCAAGTGCGCCTCCGGGCGCCCGAAGGCTGTGCTCCGTAGGCCGGGCCGGTGGGCGTCACCTGTAGGAGCGGCCGTTGGCCGCGATCGGGCGGAGCGAAGGCCCCAATATGCCTTGAGCCGAGTGCCGCGGTCCGGGATCGCTTGCCGGGACGTTGGCGCCATGGATGGCGCCAAAGAGCCCCCATGGACGGGTGCACGGCGATCCCGGCAAGCGATACCGGGCCGCGGCACGGCCTACGGAGCGCAAATTCCGACGTGCGACGATCCGGGGCGCATCGTCTGCGCCCGGAACCATTCGCAAGCCGATCGCGGCCATGGGCCGCTCCCACAACCGGCTTCGATGCGCGCACCCAGGTGCGTCGGTGCGGCTCTGCGTCGGAATGCGGGGCCGGGAGGATTGACGCGGTCTTGTCCGGGGACGCGGCTATGCTGACCGGATACGACCACACCGCGGGAGGGATGTCATGCGTACCCTGATGCTGGCCGGGCTGCTGCTGGCGAGCCCGTTCGCGTTCGCCGCGATGCAGACCCGGGAGGTGACCTGGACGCTGGAGGACATCGAGTACCAGGGGTTCGTGGTCTATGACGATGCCGGCGGCAAGCGCCCGGGCCTGGTGATGGTGCCCAACTGGATGGGGGTCAATCCCGACCAGGTCGAAATGGCGCAGCAGATCGCCGGCGACGACTACGTAGTGCTGGTCGCCGACGTCTACGGCAAGGACGTGCGGCCGCAGAACCCCAACGAGGCTTCGGCGGCGGCGAAGAATGCCCGCGCCGATCCACGGGGGCTGCGCGCACGCGCGCGCAAGGCGGTCGCGGTGCTCAAGGAGCAGGCCGGAAAGGCCCCGCTGGATACCACGAAGATCGGTGCCATCGGTTTCTGCTTCGGCGGCTCCACGGTGCTGGAACTGGCGCGCGACGGTGCCGGGATTTCCGGGGTGGCCTCGTTCCACGGCGGGCTGGCAACCACGCTGCCGGCCGAGTCCGGCAAGGTCCGGGCCGGCGTGCTGGTGCTCAACGGCGCCGCAGACGCCGGCGTGGAAGCCGGGCAGATCCAGGCCTTCGAGCAGGAGATGGACGCGGCCGGTGTCGACTGGGTGTTCGTGAATTTCGCCGACGCCGTGCACTGCTTCACCGAGCCCACCGCGAACCGGCCGCCCAACTGCGTGTACCACGAGCGTTCGGCCAGGCGCGCGTTCGCGATGATGGACGATTTCTTCGCCGAGGTGTTTGCGCGGGAGTCTGCCGCGGACGGACCGTGAACGCGGCAGTCGCATCGTGGCCGCAGGCGCGCTAGCGTATGCGGCCATGAACGCACGCACCGTGATTTTCGCGACCGCCATCCTGGCCTGCGGCCCCGCCGCCGCGACCGGCGAATCGTCGGTGACGGCCTGCCTGGAGTGCCATGGCCGGGCCGAATACCACGGGCAGGCCCCGGCCATCGCCGGCCAGCACGACCCGTACATGCAGGTGCAGCTGCGTCGCTTCCGCGACCGCCATCGCGACGTGTTCCCGATGAGCGCCTTCGCCGGCGGGCTCGACGATGACCGGATCGCGGCGATCGCCGGGGCGCTCTCGCGGCTGCCGTGGATCGCGCAGTGCAGTGGATTCGACGCCACCGCGGCGGAGCAGGGCGCCGCCCAGGCCGGTCGCATGGGGTGCCCGGATTGCCATGGCGCCGGCTTCGAAGGCGTGGAGGTGATTCCGCGGCTGGCCGGGCAGGATCCGGTCTACCTGGAGCGTCAGATCCGCAACTTCATCCAGGGGCGGCGCTATCACCCGCCGACCGCGAGCGGGCTGCACATGGACACGCTCGAGGCACCGGAGGTCGCGGCGCTGGCGGCCTACATCAACAGCCTGGGGCCATGTCCGGCACGAGCGGGGCGGTGAGCGCTCGCGGCCCCGGCCGCTTGCATCGGTAGGCCGTAGCGCCGTCGTACCGGGGATCGCCGGCAACGCCGGCTCCTACACGGGGAAGACGACACGCAGAGAAAGCGGGAGGGCCGCGGCCCGGCTACGGAGCGGATGTGGCTTCGATGCAATGGTGCGGCAGGCCGATCGCGGCCAGGGGCCGCTCCCACGCGCTTTGGCGGGTGTTGTCGCGGTGCGGATCGCCGGCAACGTCGGCTCCTACGGAGGAGCTATTGGCGGTACCAAGGGGCCGCGCTGCGGCTCAGCGGCGGGCGGCGGCCAGGCGCAGCCAGGTATCCACGACGGTGTCCGGGTTCAGCGACACCGACTCGATACCCTGATCCATCAGCCACTCGGCCAGGTCGGGGTGATCCGACGGGCCCTGGCCGCAGATCCCGATGTACTTGCCCTTGGCGCGCGCGGTGGAGATCGCCATCGACAGCAGCTTCTTGACCGCCGGGTCGCGCTCGTCGAACAGGTGGGCCACGACCCCCGAATCCCGATCCAGGCCCAGGGTCAGCTGGGTCAGGTCGTTGGAGCCGATCGAGAAGCCGTCGAACAGCTCCAGGAATTCCTCCGCCATCAGGGCATTGGAGGGCAGTTCGCACATCATGATGATTTTCAGGTCATTCTCGCCGCGCACCAGGCCGTTCTCGGCCAGGACCTCGATGACCCGGCGGCCTTCCTCCAGCGTGCGCACGAACGGGATCATGACCCAGCAGTTGGTCAGCCCCATCTCCTCGCGCACCTTCTTCACCGCGCGGCACTCCAACGCGAAACAGTCGCGGAAGGCGGGGTCGACGTAGCGCGATGCGCCGCGGAAGCCCAGCATGGGATTTTCCTCGTGCGGCTCGTACTGGCGGCCGCCGACCAGGTTGGCGTACTCGTTGGACTTGAAGTCCGACAGCCGCACGATGACCGGGTGCGGTGCGAACGCCGCGGTCAGCATGGAGATGCCCTCGGCCAGCCGCTCGACGTAGAAGCTCACCGGGTCGGCATAGCCGGCCACGCGCTGGTCGATCTCGCGGCGGATCTCGGGCGGCTGGCGCTCGTACTCGAGCAGGGCCCTGGGATGCACGCCGATCTGACGCGCGATCACGAACTCCAGCCGCGCCAGCCCGATGCCGTGGTGCGGGAGCATCGAGAAATCGAACGCACGCTCGGGGTTGCCCACGTTCATCATGATCTTCAGCGGCGCCGGGGGCATCTTCTCCAGATCCGCGGTGACGACGTCGAACTCGAGGCTGCCCTCGTAGACGAAGCCGGTATCGCCCTCGGCGCACGAGACCGTGACCTCGGCCCCGTCCGGGACCGAGTCGGTCGCATCGCCGCAGCCGACCACGGCAGGCACGCCCAGCTCGCGCGCGATGATCGCCGCGTGGCAGGTGCGGCCGCCGCGATTGGTGACGATCGCGGCGGCACGCTTCATCACCGGCTCCCAATCCGGGTCGGTCATGTCGGCGACCAGCACGTCGCCGGGCTGCACGCGGTTCATCTGGTCGATCGACCGGACCACGCGGGCAACGCCGCTGCCGATCTTCTGGCCGATGGCGCGGCCTTCGCTCAGTGCCGTGCCGCGCTGCCTGAGCGAAAACCGCTCGATCCGGGTGGCGCGTACCCGCGACTTGACCGTCTCGGGCCGCGCCTGGACGACGTAGAGCTTGCCGGTCTTGCCGTCCTTGGCCCACTCGATGTCCATCGGGCGCTCGTAGTGGTCCTCGATCACCAGCGCCTGGCGCGCCAACTCGTGGACGTCATCGTCGTCGAGACAGAACTGGCGGCGGTCGGCCGGGTCGGTCTCCTCGATGCGCACGCGCTCGCCGGCCGCCGTCGAGTAGACCATGCGTTGCTGCTTGGCGCCGAGCTGGCGCCGCAGCACCGCCGGCCGGCCCTGGCGCAGCGTCGGCTTGTAGACGTAGAACTCGTCGGGGTTGACCGCACCCTGCACGACCAGCTCGCCGAGACCATAGCTGCCGGTGATCAACACCACGTCGCGGAAACCCGACTCGGTATCGAGCGTGAACAGCACGCCGGCGGCGCCCAGGTCCGAGCGCACCATCAACTGCACGCCGGCGGACAGAAACACGTCCTCGTGCCTGAAGCCGTGGTGTACCCGGTAGGCGATCGCGCGGTCGTTGTACAGGGAGGCGAATACTTCTTTCACGCGCGCCACCACGGCATCGGCGCCGACCACGTTCAGGTAGGTTTCCTGCTGGCCGGCGAAGGAGGCGTCGGGCAGGTCTTCGGCGGTCGCAGAGGAGCGCACGGCCACGGAGATCTCGCCGCCTCCAGCCTCGGCGCACATGCGGGCGTAGGCCTCGCGGATCGCCGAGTCCAGGTTCGCTGGCAGCGGCGCGGCCATGACCCAGCCGCGGATCTCGCCGCCGGCGGTCGCGAGTGCATCCACGTCCTCCACGTCCAGCTGCGAGAGGCGCTCGAAGATGCGCCCGGCCAGCCTGTTCTCGGCGACGAACTCGCGGAATGCATCCGCCGTGGTCGCAAAGCCGCCGGGCACCAGGACACCCAGCTGCGAAAGATTGCCGATCATCTCGCCCAGCGAGGCATTCTTGCCGCCGACCTCGGCGAGGTCGGACAGGCGCAGTTCGTGCAGCCATCGGACGAGGAAAGTCAAGGCGGGCTCCGGAAACAGGGCGGGGAGCCGCATATGATGCCGGTCCGCCGCCGCCCGTCACAAGGGAAGGTCCGATCCAGTCCATCCTGGACTGGATCAGACTCGCCGAGTCCGGCACGCAGAAGCCCTCCGGTACGCACTAGACTGTGCCTTCCCCGCAGCGGACCCCGCGATGAACGGCCCCAGGCCCGTCTTCTACGTCTCCGACGGCACCGGCATCACCGCCGAGACCATCGGCCACAGCGTGCTCACTCAGTTCGAGGACGTCGCCTTCGACACCCGTCGCATCCCGTTCGTGGACACCGCCGAGAAGGCCATCGCGGCGGCCCAGCGCATCCGCGAGGCCGGCGAGCAGGCCGATTCGCGGCCGATCGTGGTCAACACCGTGATCGACCCGCAGATCTCGGTGCTGCTGGCCCGGAGCGGGGCGCTGATGCTGGATGTGTTCGCGCCCTTCATCGGGCCGCTGGAACTGGAGCTGGGAACCCAGCGCAAGCACAGGGTCGGGCGCGCCCACGGCCTGGTCGATTCGAACGAGTACGAAGCGCGCATGAGCGCAACCAACTACGCGCTGGCGCACGATGACGGTATCGACGTGAACTACGACGATGCCGACGTGATCCTGGTCGGCGTCTCGCGCTCGGGCAAGACCCCCACCTGCCTGTACCTGGCGCTGCACTACGGAATCAAGGCGGGCAACTACCCGCTGACCGACAGCGACCTGGACGGCGTCGAGCTGCCCAGGCGCCTGCGCCCCCATCGCGGGAAGCTGTTCGGCCTGACCATCGACCCGGTGCGGCTGCAGCAGATCCGCCAGTCGCGGCGACCGAACAGCCGCTACGCAGACCCTGCGCAGTGCCGCGCGGAGGTGACCGCCGCCGAGACCCTGTTCCGCCAGGAAGGCGTCCCGGCGCTGAACACCACCCACACCTCGATCGAGGAGATCTCCAGCAAGATCCTGTCGGCGCTCGGGATCAACAAGCATATGTTCTGAACGCCCGCCACGCCAGCGTTTCTTGCTTCACTCCCGGTCCGCTATAGTCCGGCCATGTCCACCCTCGCCACCCGCACCAGGGTCCGCACCCGCTTCCCGAAACTCGGGCGGCTCGGATACCTGATGGCGCTGTACGGCGAGAACTTCCTGCGCCTGCAGCGCATGTTCGAACTCTCGAAACTGGAGCCGGGCCGGTACCGGTCCGCGGTGGGCGACGCACTGGACCTGCAGGTCGATGTCATCGAGCGCCACCGCTACACGCTGGACCTGCGGCTGACCTACGAGCTGCGCGATCCGGAGACCGGCGAGCCCGATCCCTCCGCCTACGTGCGCGTGTATTTCGACTCGCGTCAGGCAGAGGCCTCGCACTGCTACCTGGGTCGCCGCTGGCAGGACGTGCTGGGCCTGCGGCCGGCGCTGCCGCGCCTGATCGGCCACCGCATGCGCATGAACAGCTTCCTGAGCAAGTGGCTCGAGTACCTGGCCGAGCAGGGGCACTCGCGTTTCACGCTGCTCCCGGCCGAGCGGGAAACCGGCACCGCCGACACGCTGCGCTGAGACCGCGGCAGGTTTGCCGGAAGCAGAAACGCAAACGGCCCGCGTGTCCGGCGGGCCGTCGTCGTCGTGGCGTCCCCACGGGGATTCGAACCCCGGTCGCCACCGTGAAAGGGTGGTGTCCTAGGCCTCTAGACGATGGGGACTTTCAAGGGGTGGTGGAGCCAGCCGGGATCGAACCGGCGACCTCTACAATGCCATTGTAGCGCTCTCCCAGCTGAGCTATGGCCCCACGGCTGGAAAGACGCGGAAGCGTACGCATCCGTCCTGTCGGCGTCAAGCCAACGCCGGGCTCCGGGACGTCCGGGTTCACCGCGCGTTGCATTGCCGACCGACCTCCGGCCTCGGGGACAAAGGGAAGCTCTGAACAGATTCAGAGCTTCCTTGATTTCATGCCCCGCTGATCGGCACCGGCGTATCGTTCGCCCGATGGACGAAGGAGGGCAGGCCATGGGCGGGCCCGACTACCGGATTCCCCGTGAGCGCATGGTCGAACGGCAGCTCGCTGCGCGCGACATTGACGACGAGCGCGTGCTCGAGGCGATGCGGACCGTGCCACGCGAAAGCTTCGTGCCCACGTCCTACCAGTCCTCGGCGTACGACGACTCGCCGTTGCCGATCGGCCACGGCCAGACGATCTCCCAGCCCTACATTGTCGCGCTGATGATCCAGGCGCTGAAGCCCCGGCCGCAGGACCGGGTACTGGAGATCGGCGGCGGCTCGGGCTACGCGGCCGCTGTGCTGGGTCGCGTCGTGGACCGCGTCTACACGGTGGAGCGGATCGACGCGCTGTGCGAGCGGGCCCGCGCCGTGGTGGCCGAACTCGGGTACGACAATGTCGAGATGATCTGCGGCGACGGCACACTGGGGTGGCCCGCAGCGGCGCCCTACGACGGCATCGTGGTCGCCGCCGGGGGCCCGGACGTACCCCGGTCGCTGAAGGCCCAGCTCGCCCCCGGGGGCCGCCTGGTGATCCCGATCGGCCGCGACCCGGGTTGGCAGACCCTGGTGCGCGTCACCCGCCGCGGCGAGGATGAATTCGCGACCGAGGACATTGCCGATGTGCGCTTCGTGCCGCTGATCGGCGAGGAAGGCTGGCGGTGAGAGTCGACGGGCGACCGTGAGCCGCCGCCTCGCTCCCTGATGCGGACATCCGGATCGCACTTGCGCCATCATGGACCGGACCCCCGGTTCCGTGATCGGCCATCATGATCGATCCCGCCCACCCGCCACCGGCCACCGACTGGCACGCCCTGGACGCCGAGCGTGCACTGGCCGCACTCGATGCCCGGGCCACGGGGCTGGACGAATCCGAGGTCGCGGAGCGGCTCGAGCGATTCGGACCCAATGCATTGCCCGCCGCGCCGCCGCGCAGCCTGCTGCGGCGGCTGGGCGACCAGTTCCACAACCTGCTGATCTACGTGCTGCTGGGTGCTGCGGTGCTGGCGACGGCGATCGGACACATCCTGGATGCGCTGGTCGTGCTCGGTGTGGTGCTGGTCAACGCGGCCATCGGCCTGGTGCAGGAGGGGCGGGCGGAGCGCGCCCTGGATGCGATCCGGAAACTGATGGACCCGCAGACCTCGGTGCTGCGCAACGGCAGGCGCGTGCGCCTCCGGGCCGACCGGCTGGTCCCCGGCGACATCGTGCTGCTGGAGGCCGGCGACCGGGTCCCGGCCGACCTGCGCCTGATCCAGGCGCTCGGCCTGCGCGTGGAGGAGGCCGCACTCACCGGCGAGTCGATCCCGGTCGACAAGCAGGCCGGAGCGGTGGCCGCGGACGCGGCGCTGGGCGAGCGTGGATCGATGGCGTATTCGGGCACCCTGGTCGTGGCGGGGCACGGTCGCGGCGTCGTCGCCGCCACCGGGTCGGCCAGCGAGCTGGGGCGCATCGGAAACCTGCTGGGTTCGGTGCAGATGCTGCGCACGCCGCTGCTGCGAAAGATGGATGCATTCTCGCGCCGTATCACCGGCGCCATCCTGGTGGCCGGCATCGGACTGCTCGCCTACGCGGTGCTGGTGACCGGTCGCCGCTGGGACGAGGCGTTCATGATCGTGGTCGGCTTCGCCGTTGCTGCGATCCCCGAGGGCCTGCCGGCGGTGATGACGATCACCCTGGCCGTCGGCGTACAGCGGATGGCTGCGCGGCACGCGGTCATCCGCAACCTGCCGGCGGTGGAGACGCTCGGCTCGGTGTCGGTGATCTGCTCGGACAAGACCGGCACGCTCACGCGCAACGAAATGATGGTGGTCGCGATCGACGCCGGCGACGGCAGCATCGATGTCCAGGGCGAGGGCTACCGGCCGAGCGGAAGGCTGCTCACGGGCGCGACGGAACTGGATTCGGCGGCACTGCAGGCACTGGCCGCGCTGGCCCGCGCCGCGTGCCTGTGCAACGACGCCGAACTGGACCTGGACGAGGGACACGTGCAGATCCACGGCGACCCGATGGAAGCGGCACTGCTGGCGTTGGCCGGGAAGCTCGGCCATCCGCACGAACGGGTCCGCGCCGCGAATCCGCGCATCGATGCGGTGCCCTTCGACGCCCGCCACCGCTACATGGCGACGCTGAACCGCACCCCCGACGGAAGCTGCCTGGCCATGCTCAAGGGCGCGCCGGAACAGGTCCTGCAGATGTGTCGACGGCAGCACGCACCGGCGGCTGCCAGGTTCGACCCCGCCGACTGGCAACGCCGCGCCGAAACGCTGGCCGCACGCGGGTTGCGGGTCCTGGCGCTGGCCGAACGCCATCTTCCCGATCCGTCGGGCAGCTTCGGCGCCACGGTCTCCGCGGGCGGATTCACGCTGCTGGGCCTGGTCGGCCTGATCGATCCGCCGCGGGGCGAAGCGCGAGAGGCGGTGGCCGAATGCCGCAGCGCCGGCATCGAGGTGAAGATGATCACCGGCGACCACGCCGGCACCGCAGCGGCGATCGCCCGTGAACTGGGCATGCACCGCGAGCCCACGGTCGTGGTCGGCGCCGAACTCGATGCCATGGATGCCGAGGCGCTGTTGCTCGTCGCCCGCACGGCGAGCGTGTTCGCGCGGACCAGCCCGGAGCACAAGCTGCGACTGGTCCAGGCCCTGCAGGAGGATGGCCGGGTGGTGGCGATGACCGGAGACGGCGTCAACGATGCGCCCGCGCTCAAGCGTGCGGACGTGGGCGTCGCCATGGGGCAGGGCGGGACCGAGGCGGCCAAGGCCGCCGCCGAGATGGTGCTCACCGACGACAACTTCGCGACCATTGTCGCCGCTGTACGCGAGGGCCGGACCGTCTATGACAACCTGACCAAGGTCATCGCCTGGACGCTGCCGACCAACGGCGGCGAAGCCCTGGTCATCCTGATCGCCGTGGTGCTTGGCCTGACCCTGCCGGTGACGCCAGTGCAGATCCTCTGGGTCAACATGGTCACGGCAGTCGCGTTGGGCCTGACACTGGCATTCGAGCCGACCGAGCCCGGCGTCATGCGGCGCCCGCCACGCCCGGCCGGCGAGTCGTTGTTGCAGGCCCGCCTGCTGTGGCGTATCGGATTCGTCTCGGTGCTGTTCGTGACGGCCATCTTCTCGATGTTCCACTGGGCCCAGGTCCGCCAGCTGCCGATAGAGGCCGCGCGCACGATGGTCGTGAACACCCTGGTCGTACTGGAGATCTTCTACCTGTTCAGCGTCCGCTACGTGCACGGGGCGTCGATCACCTGGCGCGGCGTTCTCGGAACGCCTGCGGTGCTGCTGGGCGTGGCCACGGTCACGGCGCTGCAGTTCGCGTTCACCTACGTTCCGATCATGCAGACGCTGTTCGGAACGCGCGGATTGTCGTTCACCGACGGGATCGCCATCGTGGGATGCGGCGTGGCAATGCTGCTGGTCGTCGAAGCGGAGAAGTGGCTGCTCGACCGGCTGCCACGTTCGCGAACGACGGCGGCGGGGCAGGGACCGTGACCGGGCGGCACCGGTGGGGGATGGCGTGGTGGCTGGGGGTCTATCTGGCGCTGGTCATTGCTCCGCTCGCGGTCCTGATGATCGGAGGGCGGCCCGCCGCCGGCGGACTCGGCTGGGATTTCGCGATGGCGCTGGGCTATGCCGGCATCGCGATGACGGGGATCCAGTTCGCGCTGACCGCCCGGTTCCGCCACGCCACGGCACCCTTCGGCATCGACATCGTCTATTACTTCCACCGCTGGCTGGCGGTGCTGGCGTTCGTGCTCATCGGCGTACACGTTGCGGTGCTCTCGCTCGCGTACCCGGCGGCGATGGGCCCGCTGGATCCACGCAACGCACCCTGGCCGATGACCGCCGGGCGCGCTGCCTTCGTCCTGTTCGGCATCGTCGTGGTCACCTCGTTGTGGCGCCGGCAGCTGCGGATCGCCTACGACGGCTGGCGCCGTATCCATGCGGCACTGACGACCCTGGCGCTGGTGCTGGCCATCGGCCACGTCGCAGGCAGCGGTCACTACCTGGACACGCCGGTCAAGCGCGTGCTGTGGGTCGCGCTGGCCGGCTTCTGGCTGCTGCTCGTCGTGAACGTTAGGCTGGTGCGCCCGTTCCGCATGCTGCGGCGACCCTGGCAAGTGCGCACGGTGCGCAGGGAACCCGGGCGCAGCTGGACGCTGGAGATCGAACCGGTCGGCCACGCCGGCCTCAGGTTCGCCCCCGGCCAGTTCGCGTGGCTGAGCCTGCGGGCTTCTCCGTTCGCGTTGCGCGAGCATCCGTTCTCGATCGCCTCGAGCCCGCTGCGCACCGATGCACTCGAGTTCACGATCAAGGAACTGGGCGATTTCACGCGCACCATCGGCACCATACGGCCGGGCGAGCCGGCATGGATCGATGGGCCGTTCGGGGCATTCACCACCGACCGGCACCCGCGCGCGCCAGGCCTGGTCTTCATCGCCGGCGGCGTCGGCGTCGCGCCGATCATGAGCATGCTGCGCACCTTCGCCGCCCGTGGCGAACGCCGGCCGCTGCGGCTGTTCTACGGAAACCGGCGCTGGGAACGGGTCGTGTTCCGCGAGGAGCTCGCGGAACTGGCGCAGCGGCTCGACCTGGCGCTGGTCCACATTCTGGGCGAGCCGCCCGCCGACTGGGCAGGGGAGAGCGGTCTGCTCACGCGCGGACTGCTCGACCGTCACCTGCCGGACGCGCGCGCCGAGCTGGAGTACTTCGTGTGCGGGCCCGACCCGATGATCCGGGTCGCCGAACGGTCGCTGGTGGAGCTGGGCGTACCGCTGCGCCGGATCCACTCCGAGATCTTCCAGCTCGCCTAGGACACGGCCATGCGCGAACGGTGGGTGAAATTGCTGGTGCTGCTGACCGCTGCGTCCGTGCTGGGCTTCGCGACGTTGTTCACCATCGTTCAGAACGGCTGGCCTGGTGCCGGCCCGTCGCAGTCGCCCGGACCGAAGCCTGCCCGGGTACAGCAGGCTCCGCTGGACGCAACGCGCATTGCGCGCGGCCGCGAACTGATCCAATCCCGGGGCTGCCTTCGCTGCCATGCCGTCGGTGGCATCGGAAACCCGCGCAGCCCCCTGGATCGGGCCGCCGCCCGCCGCGACGCGGCCGCACTGCGCGAGTGGACGCTGGCCACCGGCGAGGCCGCCGACGCGCTTCCGGCACGGGCACGTGCTGTCAAGCAGGACTACCGGGACCTGCCGCACGAAGACCTGGACGCACTGATCGCATATCTGCAGGACCTGGACTGACTGCCCAGGCTTTCCAGCGCGTGCCAGCGGGACGGCAGGCGAGAGGGCATCGGGCGGTCGGAGGGCTTCGGGTCCCACCCCTGCATCCCTGAAAGTTACATAATATACATTATGCGCACTTATGTTCAGGCATCAATGGACCCGTATCCCAAGCCCTCAACCGAAGCAGCAGCCGCTCGCCCGCGCTCGAAGCACTTGACCAGGACGCGGCCGGGCCTGCGCGTCCAGGTCGAACACTAAAGCGTCCAGGCTGGAATCCCGCGCGCCGCATCAGCGAGCCTTGCCATGGCTACAAGATCCTGGTGGAGGCCGGCAGCGCTCGCACCCTTGCCCTTCGCAAGGAGAAGGCGATCGGCACCGCCACCATCGCTACTCCAGCGGAATCGAGACCTCGAACGTCGTCCCTGCGGTTTCGCTGGACGACGCTTCGAGCGTGCCGCCGTGGGCGAGAGCGATCTCGTGGGCCACGAACAGGCCCAGACCCATGCTGCCGGTCGGGCGTGCGTCGCCGGGCCCGGCGGCGAGCTGGACCAGCGGCTTGAAGATTTCGCGCAGCGAGGATTCGGAAATGACGGGCCCCCGGTTGTTGACCTGCACGTGCGCCGAGGCGCCATCGCGCCGGGCGGTGACGAGGACGGGCTCGCCCTTGGCGCCGTACTGCGCAGCGTTGAGCAACAGGTTGACCAGCAGCTGGTGCATGCGTACCGGGTCGAATGCGCCGTGCAGGTCCGCCGTCGTATCGAGCTCGAACGTCGTTTCCGGATACGTCGCCCGGGCGTCCGCGACGGCCAATTCGCAGGCCTCGGCCACGTCGCCGCCCACGGGTGACATGGGCATTCCGCCGCCGAGCTGGGTGCGGGTGTAGCCCAGCAGATCGTCGACCATCGCGCTCATCAGTCGCGCACTGCGCCCGACCCTCGCGCCGAGTTTCTGCGTTTTCTGCTGGCCCGGGTCGGATCTGATCAGGAGGTCGCCGGCCAGCGCCATGCTCGCCAGCGGACCCCGCAGGTCGTGTCCGAGCACGGCGAGGAACAGGTCCTGCGTGTGGTCGGCGCGTTGCGAGAAGGCGATGATCGACTCGGCCAGCGCCTGGTCGATGGCCTCGTTGAAGCGGATCATTTCCCCGATGGTGCGCGCGCCGAGCGTATCGACCTGCGGCAGCCACAGGCGCAGTACCGTGGCCCGCAGCGCGCGGAACTCGGAACTCAGTTGAAGCAGCGAGAACTGGCTCGCGTGGCGCGCTGCGCCATGGGTCGTCGCGGCCGTGTGTGCATTGCCGCCGTCGTCGGTCGCGCTGTCGCGCGACTTCTCGTACTGCTCGTCGGTGTCCTGCGACGTTTCGATGTCGAGGGCGATCGCCTGCAGCATTTCGCGTGCGTGATCGCGCAACGCGGCGCGCGACATCGCTTCCGCCGCCGGTCCATGCTGGCTGGCGAACGCATCCCATTCGGAAAGGATGGCGTCCATGTGCCGGGTGATGAACGAGGAAAGCTTCATGTGGACGTAACCGGTCTTCCCCGGATGGACCAGCTCGGCAGCATAACAGTCGCACCGGGATGTGGGCGGTCCGGACCGGCGCCGGCTCGTCCCACCGCAGCAGCGCCTGCCCTGCCCGCTCCGCCACAGCCCCTCGCAGTTTGGCGTGCGGCGCGAACACGCCGTGATAGCTCCGTCCCCTTTTCTTCTCATTGACTTGTCCGGCCAATCGCATATAAATGCAGAGAACCGCTGTTCCGTTGAGGAGGATGCCTGGTGGACACACCGCGCCTCACGGGTCCGCCTCAAGCTGTCCTGCTTCGCCCCGACGGGGTGAAACCGCGCACCACGATCACAGACCAAACGATTTCAAAGGAGATGTCGACATGAAACTCTCTGCGCCCAAGGTCATCACTTGGTGGATAGCCATTGCCCTTGGTGCCCTCGGGCTTATTGGTTATCTCGCTATCGTGCCCGCTCTTGGCGCCTACGCATTCTGGCTCGTCACAGCCGGGCTTGTCCTGTTGATGTTGGCCACGCTCCTCAAGGACCTCTAGCCTGTATCGCAAGAAGGGGACGGGGTAATTGGATTCTTTAATTACCCCCGTCCCCTTTTTCGCTTTTTCGTCCGCTGCAACGCACCCGGCCCGATCACGCGCTGCGCCAACGGCTCCGATGGCGCCGGCTCGTCCCAATGCAGCAGCGCCTGCCCTCCCCCGCTCCGCCACAGCCCCTCGGAGCTTGGCGTGCGGCGCGAACACGCCGTGATGGCGATGCCGTTGGCGAGGGGGCGATGGAATGAAATTCGCCAGCCTGTCCAGCCGTTCCAGCGGTGCCAGCTCGAGCTGGAAGGTACCGTCGACGGCGGGTTCGGGCAGCGTGTCGATGAGACGATCGCCATCGCCTGGGCTCGCACAAGCGCCCGGACGCCCAGGACGGACGCGCGCAATGCCGCAGCAGCCGCTCCAGCCCTTACCGGTCGATGCCTTCGATCCGCACCGAGGCGCTCACGACGTTCTTGCGGCGCCATCAGTGATCCGCTGGCATCGCCCCCGCTTCGCATCAACACGTCATCGTGATCTCCATGAGCGGCACGGGAACCACGGCTGAATCGTTCATGCGCGTTCATCAGAACGCGCCAATTACTTCACCCACGTTGCACTCGCCATTGTCTAGTTTGATGCGACCCAAGCGCCGCGTCGAGATTGGGTCCCCTCAAACAAGTTGATTGGAGAACGTGCATGAACTATCAAAAGCAGACCCATAGCGATGTCAAGAAGGACCATAGCATCGGATCCGGTACGGGTGCGGTTGCAGGTGCGATGACGGGTGCGGTCGTCGGTTCCGCCGCAGGTCCGGTGGGATCCCTGGTCGGCGCGGTTGCCGGTGGCGTGATCGGTGCCAAAGCGGGCGACTCGATCGCCGAAGCGGTCAACCCGACCGAGTACAACAGGCACTTCGAGGGCCAGTACAAGAGCGCGCCGTATTACTCGAAGGGCCGCGAGTGGACCGACTACCAGCCGGCCTACCAGTACGGTTATGACACGTACGGTCAGTACCGCGGTGAGACGTTCGACAACGTCGAGAGCGACCTGGAGCAGAACTGGGACAAGACCCGCGCCAACTCGCGCCTGGCCTGGAACGAGGCACGCGATGCCGTCCGTGATGGCTGGCACCACATCGAGCGTGCGATGCCGGGCGATGCGGACGGTGATGGCCGCTGAGTCTTTCGAGCGAGCCACAGACTCGCAAGACCGACGCTTCAAGTGAGACACCCCAGCGGGGCCGCCAACGCGGCCCCGCTTTTTTGAGTGCGAACGGCCGTGAAGTACCGAGACGTGGCCACCACCACGGCGAGCACCACCGCGACCGCGCGCGCGTTCTTCCGCCTGCCGGCGCCGCCCGCCTGGACCGGCGGGCGGTGCCCTCGATCACTGCTGCTGCACGATCAGCCGCGGGGCCGGCGCCGTGGCGCCCTCGTCCAGGGTCACCAGCACGTGGTCGGCGCCGCGGTGGCAGGCGCGGGTCACGATCAGCTGGACCTCGTTGCGCAGGGCGTAGGCGCGGCCTGGATTGGCAACATTGAATACGCGGCCGATCTCGAGAAAGCCGGGTACCCGCGGACTGGCACAGGCGACGCTGAGGCTGGAACGGGCAAACACCGGGTCGAGTCCGGGGCCGGCGGCGGCCGGTGCAGCCGCGGTCGCGGTGAGCAGAATCAGGGTGCCGATCAGGCGGTCGGAACCGAGCAGGCTGCGAGCGTTCATGGGGATCTCCGGTTGGTGGGTCGACACCCGCCATGGGTGCCGATGGCAACCACCTTGCGCCGCCGCCCGTGGTCGGTCTTGAGGTTGCCGCGAGGCGATCGCGAGACTTCGGCGAGGCCGCGCTTGGGATACGCTTGGGTCTGGCAAGCCACTGTTTTTCATGCGAAACTGGAGACCTTGCGGAGTTCGGTCGAGGGTGCGTCGGGGTGCACGAGGCGGGCGGCCCGGGGGTGCTGCGCTTCGACGCGGTCGAGATTGACCTCGCCGGACGCCGGCTGCTGCGCGACGGCCACGAACAACCGCTCGAACCCAAGGCCTTCGCCGTGCTGAGCCTGCTGGCGCAGGCGCCCGGACGGGCGTTCTCGCGCGACGAACTGCTGGATGCGGTTTGGGGCCACCGCCACATCACCCCGGGCACGCTGAACCGGGTCGTCACCCTGCTCCGCCATGCGCTTGGCGAAACCGCCGACGAGCCGCGCTACCTGCATACGGTGCATGGCGTCGGCTACCGCTTCGACGCCGCTGTCGAAGCCGTCGCCGCAGCTGCGTCGTCCGCGGTCGCCCGTGTCGCACCGACCCCGGTGGCCGGCGAGCCGCCGGCCGCGCCCGGCGCCCCGGTACCGGAGCCGATTACAGCCGCGCCGTCCACTCCGGGCGGGACCTGGCCCACGGTGGACCGTCGGCGCGCCGCACCGTACTGGCTGTACGCGTTCGCCCTGCTGCTTCTGGTCGCGCTGCTGGCGTGGGTCGCGCTGCAGCAGCTGGCGGGCGACCGCGGCGACGATACTGCGACGCAGCCAGCCCACATCGACCCGCCCGAGGCACGCGCACCGCCCGTGCTGGCCGTGCTGCCGCTGCGAGCGATGGCCGCTTCGGGACGCGGCGCCGAATTCGCCGACGGCTTGTCGGAGGAGCTGCTCAACCTGCTCGCGCGAATCGACGGCCTGCGGGTGATCTCGCGAACCTCGTCGTTCCAGTTCCGCGACCCCGCGCAACCGCTGCCGGAGGTCGCGCGCCGGCTCGGCGCCACGCATCTGCTCGAGGGCAGCGTGCGCGAGGACGGTGGCCGGGTGCGCATCGCGCTGCGGCTGGTGGAAGCGGCTGGCGACCAGGCGCTGTGGTCGGACCGCTACGATCGCGATTTCCGCGACATCTTCGCCATCCAGGACGAGATCGCGCAGGGCGTTGCCGCCAGCCTGCAGCTCCAGCTTGGCTTGCGGCAAGCCGGTGTCGCCAGCGCCGAGGATGCGCAGCGCTACCGCCGCTATCTCGCCAGCCGCCGCGGCATCGAGGCACGGCCGGAGGGCTTCGTTCCCTCGCTGCGACGCGCGGTCTCGGAGCTGCGGACGCTGGTCAGTGACCATCCGGACTACGCGCGCGGCTGGGGCGCGCTCGCGGCCAGCCAATGGATGCTGGCCGCGTACCCTGGTCCGGATCGCACTACCCTGCAAGACGACAGCGCGCAGGCGGTGGCGGTGGCGCTGCGGCTGGATCCGGAGCAAGTCGACGCGCTGGGGGTGTTCGCCGGCCAGGCCTGCCGCGAGCAGCGCTGGGCGGAGTGCTTGGCGACCTCGCGCCAGGTGATCGCGCTGGCGCCGGCCGATGGCCTGTGGCAATCCTGGCACAGCCGCCACCTGGCGACCGTTGGCTACGTGCGCCAGGCGTTGGCCGAGCAGCAGCGGGCGTTGGAGATCGACCCGCTGTCGCCGATAGCCCATCTCATCCTCGGCCGTCTGCTCGACACCCTGCAGCGCCACGAAGAGGCCCTGCCGCACCTCGAACGGGTCGGCCCGCCACTGGCCTCCACCGCCTTGTACTTCAATGCGGTCTGGCGCGGCGACCTCGCCGCTGCGCGGCAGACGGCCCACACTTTGCCCGACGACGTTCCCTGGAAGCGCTCCAACCTGCGCCTGCTCGATGCGCTGGAGGATTCTTCGCGCCTGCCGGCGGCGCTGGCGGCGATCGAGGACTTCGAGCGTCGCAGCGCCGAACAGGATCTACAGGACGCCTACGACTTCATGCGCATGCTGCTGCCCGGCCGCGACTACGCGCGCGACATCGCC